>JBDTZF010000054.1:0-17155 GCA_040005265.1 Verrucomicrobiota bacterium | reverse complement strand
AGCAGCAGCAGCAGCGATGGGCAAGGACAGGGCCAGATCTAAATGGCGCCATTCGCTCTTCTATCTAGATCTCTTTTCGCATTCGCACATGACGGATTTCGCCAAAAAGCTTTTCGGCCGGGCCCTCGATGCGATAGTGCTGCCTTATATAAAAGTTGATGGCCATTTCACGCGCATTCAGCACGATGCGCTGAACTGACTGCGTCCGTGCCTGCTCCTCGAGCCCTTGCAAAATTCGCGCGCCAAGGCCTTGTCCGCGCCACGATTCAGCAACAGCCATGTATCGAACCTGCGCTTCCTCCGTCGAGTTCAGATGTAATCGCCCAATCGCAGCAACCTTGCCTGATGGCTCGCGAAGCATCAGATGAAAACTCGTTTGCTCGATTTCGTCGCGCTCGCTTCCCCTCGGTTTATTCCACGGCTTTCTTAAAACCTGCCAACGCAGATCGTAATAACGTTCCCAATCCAGATCGCTAATCGGAGTTGTGAGTTCGAGGGAATGGAGCGGTCTTGTCGGGCGAGATTCTTCTGACATTATTTTTCGAGATATTTCAGGCGGAAAAAATGCGTACGCCTTCCAGTTTTTCAGGCAATTAATTCGCAAAACTTTTTCATGTCGATGTTGCCGCCGGAAACCACCGCAACGATCGGGCCTTTGCCTGCTTTTCCCGTCAATGCAGCTGCAACCGATAATGCGCCTGCGCCTTCGGAAATGATTCGCGCTTTTTCGGCCATGAGTCGCATCGCCGCTTTGGTTTCTGCCAGACTAACTACAATGTAGTCGTCCACGACTGGCTTCATTCGCTCCCACATGCGCGGAAACATGCTTCGCCCGCCGGCGCCATCCACGAAAGAGTATTCCCAGTCTGTAAATTCTTGCGGTGATCCCATTTTGAACGAGAGCGCGGCAGGTGCGGCCGTTTCCGGTTCGACGCCCCAGACTTTCACATCCGGCTTAAGCGCTTTGATAGCGCTGGCCACTCCCGCGATCAGTCCTCCGCCACCGATGCTGGCGATGACCGCCGTCGTATCGGGCTCGTCCTCCAGGATCTCGAGTCCCATTGTGGCATGGCCCGTAATAAAGTTTTGATCGTCAAATGGATGAACAAATGTCCCGTCGGCTCCCGGAAATGAACGGTCCCCAAGCGCTTTCCAAGCGATGTCGTGCGGCACCGGAAACAACTTTGCGCCCAGTGCTTTCATTCTGTCGATCTTCGATTGCGGAGCGGTTTCGATGACCACCACGCTGCATGCAACGCCGGCTTGCCGGGCTGCATAAGCGACACCTTGCCCGGCGTTGCCGGCGCTGATTGTCCACACGCCGCGTTTGCGTTCGGACTCCGGCAACATGGCCACGGCGTTGGCTGCCCCGCGCAGTTTGTAGGAATTGATCGGTTGCAGGTTTTCCAACTTGAGCCGGATATCCGGCTTGTCCGGCCCCAACTCAAGGCGGATCAGTGGAGTCCGCACGATCGTCTTCTCGATGCGTTTACGTGCCTCGCGTATTTCGGAAAGATCAATTGGACGAACTGGTTCGAGAGTCATTTGTTTTTGTGATATTACTGTAGAGGCGGATGCATCAGCCGCAATTCTGCTGTATTCGGCTCGCAGAAAATTTGAACGCTTTCCTACTTCGGCCCATCTTACCTGACTATGATCAAAATAACAGTTTCAGCAGTTGTGGCGGTTGCGATGCTCACCGCATTGCCCGCATTCGCAGGTGACAAAGCGTGCTGCGCCAAGGGCACCGACGGCAAGGTGGCGTGCGCTAACTTCGCCAGTCTGAAGCTGACGGCCGATCAGAAAACAAAGCTCGATGCTTCGCAGGCTGACTGCATGAAAGCTGGCTGCACCAAGGAGAGCCAGGAGAAATTCATGGAGCAAGCCAAGGGAATCCTTTCGGCTGAGCAGTTCGCGACACTGAAAACCGAGTGCGAAAAGCATTCGAAGAAGACCGAAGCTTAATTTCAGTAACGGGATTTAGCTCCTCCGTAGTTTAAATCGCGCCCGCTTAGGTGGGGCGCGATTTATTTTTGGGGGCCAGGCTGTTTGAGCGCTTTCTCGAGCAAATCGGCGAGGCGCCAGCCGGCCTTCTGTAACTCATCGCGAACAACATTCGTGGCCCACGTACGGTAACCGATCGTCCCGGTCACCGGTTTTTCGACGGCTTCACCTGAGGCGACCACGCGGTCTTCCTCTTGTAGAGGCTTCACGTCGCGAAATTCGAGCCGTGCGTGCGCCTCGCGGGCAATCGGCATAATCTCATCCGCCCACGCCTCGGCGTAATTTCCGATATCGATCTTCGGCGGCAGCCGCCAGTTCTTGGGTTCGCTTGTTGCCATTTCATGGATCAGCTTTTTTTCCAGCGGTTCGATCTGTGTCTGGCGTTCCTTTTTCGCCAACTTCTCCGGCACATCTGGAAAAAGAGAGTTCACGGTATCGTTGTCCCAAAAACCGTGGAATTTCTTCTTGTGCTGTCCGCGAGTGCGCGGTGGTTCATCGTTAAGCTCGATGCTGAACGTATTTCCACCTTCATCCTCCAAGGACGACTTGTCTTCAGCTGGATCAACCATCTGACCTTTGGCGTCGAAGTACGCGGCGCCGACATGCAATGGCTGATGGAGATCGCCCAGATAATGCGCCAGGAGGATGATTGCGATTGGCTTTGTGATCTTGCGTTCATTCTGTTCTGGCACCTTCCCGCGCAACACATCCACGCAATACGGAATCATATGCACAATATCCCACTTATTCCGCCCGGCTTGGCCGTCACCGTACTTCTGCGCCGGCATGATGGGCACGTCGGTGTAATGAAACCAGTGATGTGACGGTGTGGCTGACTTTGCATCGTGCGTTGGCGGGTTGGCCTTCCAGAAATCGCGCAATTGGGCATCGATCTGCGGCCAGGCTGAATAGTGAAAGCTTTTTGGATCGTCCGGGCCGTTCTTGTCCCAGCTCTTGATCAGGTCGGCCATGACGGATGCGCGCTCTAAAGTCAGGCTGCCGAGCAATGCATTTAGTTGACGGCCTGTCTCAGTGTTCGCGAGGCGTTGGTCGGCAATCGCGCCAACGATTTCGTGTCCAAGGGTTCCGTAGGCGTGGAGCGACTGAGAAAGTCCGAGGGCAACAACAACTGCGAGCAATGGGCCGCAACCGGAGAGCGATTTCATTTGCGAGAACCGCGACAATACGAGCGAATTTCCCGTTTCCTAGGAGAATTCAAAAACACAATCGCGTCATTCGACGATTTGCACATTTGAATAAGCGTATTCAAAAGGAGTGCTACGCGGGCGAGTCATCGAGCGGCCCGGTCCGAGCGGTTCGTCTTCGCCGTAATAAAGATCGATCTGCCAAAGTCGGAGCCCACTTCCGGTATCGAAAACTGTCCACCGCGTACTTCCGAAAGCCTTCTTTAGTTCGGGAGAAGCCGTCTCAATAACAGCACCCCGGCGACCCAGGCCGCTTTGGCCCGGTCTCGCGGCAGCGGAAGATCGTGGAACCAAAGTCTGCCCTCCGCTGGCAGGCTCCGATGCGAAACGGTAGGAATTGTCCCCGTGATAACGAATGAAGCGATGTCCGCTGACCGGTGTACTGATTTTGCCACAGCCTTCCATCTTCACAGCGCGCAGGAAATCGCGCGGATACTTTCGCCCGTGAAGTCCCGGTCTCGTGATCGGTGTCACGTCAAAACCGCGTTCGAACGTGAACCCGGATTCCATTGGTGTGAAATAAAGCGTGCACGCCACGAAGTATTCGCCGTTGTGCCCCTGCGGGCGCCGCGCCAATCTCGCGTTCTCATCCGCCAGTCGTTTTACTACTTCGGGCCAGGGAATTTCCGCCGGCACTCCAGGCAGGATCGATAGCCAGAACGCAACGGCGACAAGTCGAATCAGCATTGGAGAAAACTGGCCAATAGAGGTCTTGTCATCAAGTGCCGAGGATTCGGGCATCCATATAAAGGATCTACAACTGGCTTCAAAAGCGACTTTGTTTAGCGCGATGCCCGACGCAAGTTATTGATGTTATTCAGCGTGACAATATTCGTCGATTGATCGTGACGGAATTGCTGCGCGCTCGGCGAGCGGCGTAGCCGCGGGTGTGTCCGCCGCAGGTTTGCCCGACACGGGCACCTCTACGCGCTATTTTTGCTCGAACAATTGAGAGCGGGCGATTCGTTCGCCTTTGAAGAAAACGGTCGAGATGGCAGAAAGGGCGTGCACATCCTGTAGCGGATTTCCATCGACGATGAGGAGCGACGCGTCCTTGCCCTTCTCTATTGTGCCAATGCGATCGTCGGCGTGCAGAAGTTTTGCAGCGTTATTTGTCGCCGCTTGCAAAGCGACATCGACCGGAATTCCCGCCGCGACCCACAAGTCAAGTTCACGTTGCACGGTCGGGCCGTGCATCACGAGAAAGTTCCCGGCGTCAGAGCCGGTGACGAGCGTCACACCGGCGTGCCAGGCCTTGAGCAAGTTGTTTCCGCCGGTTTGCAGCGACATCGGATAGTGGCCGATACCCTCACGCAAGCTTTTGAATTGATCGCTGGTTGCCGCCTTTTCGGTTCCGTTGAGCAAATCTTTTGTCGTCACTTGCTGCACAAGCGAACGCTTCAGCAACGAAGTGTCGCCCTTAGCAAAGCTGGTAAATCCTTCGACTACGCTCAGAGTCGGATCGAAGGCAATGTTCTTCGCCTTCATCTCGGCGATCGTCGCATCGGGAATGTCGTCAATTAACGATCCGTGCTCGATTGAATCTACGCCGAGAGCAACCCCGTCGATCACATCCTGGCTGCTTCCCGTGTGGAGGGCCACGGGCAGATGCTTGGCGTGCGCTTCATCCACCACTGCGCGCAGAATGTTTAGGTCCATGCGATTGAATGTGTAACCGGGGACACCCGCTTCCAATACGCCCTTGATAGCATCGACATGTTGCGCAGCGAGATCGTCCACTTGCTTACGCGCTTCTTCCGGGCTTTTGGGCAGACGGAGGAACTGGGCATTAAAAGAAGTTCGCATCGCCTCGGGCATGTACTTCGCGTACTCAGTGCCGTGTCCGCCTTCAGCAGTAAACAGAGGACCGCAAAAGAACAATTGCGCCCCGAGCTTCTCACCGGTCCCAAATTTTTCCCGCAGCTTCAGCATGGAATCCAGCTGATCCCCGGCGCTGCGCACCGCGGTCACGCCGCAATACAAGTAGGCTTCGAGTTCGTGTTCGGCGGAGGTGTTCGGATTGAACTTGGTCCAATCCTCCGGAAAACCACCGGTTGCACCCAGATGAACGTGCATATCGATCAGGCCGGGTAACACCGTTTTTCCGGCAGCCTCGACAACCTTGGCATTCAGGGCCGTTGCATCGGGGAAACTTCCCTCGTAAACATTTTCGATCTTGCCCCGCTTAATCAGGACCGCGCCCGATTCAATGACCTTTCCATTGCCCACGAAAATTCGCGCGTTCTGGATCAGAAAGGTTTCGTTACGAGCGACCTCGCGTTCGACGATTTTCGCTTTTGTCAGCTCCTGGCGACTCCACGCTTGATAGCCGCCAAGCAAGAAAAACGGCAGTAACACCACGAGTACCCAAAGCTTGGCCGATGGCCGCAGTTTTTCTTCTTTCTCCCAACGAAACAGCTTCGTCGCAATAAAAAGACCGACCGCCATAGTGACCAGAAGTGCGAAGACCGATTTCGAATTCTGCAGGATCGATTCCCCGTGCACCAGAATTCCCGAGACGCCGGTGACGAGATAACTGGCAGGAATGAATTGGGTAACGACTTGCAGCCAATTCGGCATGATCGACAGCGGGAAGGTTGCGCCACTCAGGAACAACATTGGCATGTAAACGATCTGAATCAGGATGTTCGCTTCCTGCGACGAATTCACGACCGCGGCAATGATCAAACCGAGCGCTCGAAAAGCAGCCGCGCCGCAACAAACGAACAGAAAGAGCGAAAATAAGTTTTGCGGCATCGGCATGCCGTAAAGGTTGTGCGCGAGGAAAATCATCAACGCGACAGTGGGCAGATAAAGAATGATTCCCAAGCAAACTGAAGCCAGGAGTAAAGGAACCGGGGTAATGGGCGTCACTTTGTAGCGCCGTAGAATATTTTCCTCACGCTCCTGCACCGCGCGCATGCCGGCGCCAAAAAAACCGCTCCCGAGAATGCCGATTGTGGTGACCATGGTGACGACGAGCACAGCCGTTCCTCCCTGTTTCGCGCCAAATGCATAGGCGAAAACAAAGAAGAACATCATCGGGAAGAGGTAATTAAAGAACAGCACCGCGCGATTCCGCATCGCGAGCTTGAGATCCATCTTAAGGAAGGCGAGAAAGGCGTTCATTATTCGCGTAGTTTTTTGCCGGTGAGCTCGATGAAAACATCTTCCAGCGTGGGCCGGGACAGGTGAATGTCATCGAGTTCGAATCCGCTTGAGTCGATCCATTTCACCATTTCAACCAGCGTGCGAGCGGGGCGCTTGGAATAAACAATAATTCGATGTCGATCTTCGCTGACTACGGAGCGGATTGATTCCGGCCATTGCGGCACGGCGGCATCTTTGAGAGGCTGGCTCAAGGTAACTTCGATGGCGGATTGGTTCGCGCTCTTCTCCTGTAACTCGCGGGGTGTTCCAATCGCGATTATCACGCCGGCGTCGATAATCGCCACCCGGTCGCACAATCGTTCGGCTTCCTCAATGTAATGGGTGGTCATCACGATGGTGCGTTTCTCAGCGCGCAATTCCTCGATCAAATCGCGAATCTCGAGTCGCACCTGGGGATCGAGTCCGGTGGTCGGCTCATCCAGAAACAGCATCTGTGGATCGTTAATAAGCGCGAGAGCGAGGGCCAGTCTCTGCTTTTGTCCGCCGGAAAGCGTGGCGTAACCAGCATCTTTCTTATCTTCAAGCTGCAGCCGTTTGAGCAATGCACCGGCATCAGCCCGGCGCGAATAGAGCGAACCGAAAAAATCGAGCGCTTCTGTCACGGTCATTTTGTCCGGAAGATTCGTATCCTGAAGACACGCGCCGATCCGGTCCTTCAACTGCTTTTTCTGGCGGTCAGGGTCGAAGTTGAGCACCCTCACCTCGCCCGCCGTTCGTGGGCGGAGGCCCTCCAGAATTTCAACCGTGGTGGTTTTGCCAGCGCCATTTGGTCCGAGCAAACCGAACACTTCGCCGGATGCGACTTCAAAGTCGATTCCCTTTACGGCTTCCAGCGCGCCGTAAGATTTGCGCAAGCCGCGAACGTAAATGGCGGGTTCGGAATTCATCTAGATGACGGAATCCGCGACACTAAATGCGAAACCGCGCGAAGCCGATAAGAAAATCATTCGTGTGGAGCGTCCGCACTTTCGGCGCCATAGCCTCCTGCGGAATTAGATAAAAGATCCGCGTTCTCAATATTTGGGCGCCGACGGCGCGAACGCACTCCAATGAGGAAGAGAAGAGTAAGAAGGGTAATGCCCGTGCAAATCTGCGCGAAAAGCTCTCCATGGCGCACATAAAACGTAAGTTGTCGATCCTGCGGCACGTTCACTTCGCCGGCGAGAACGCCTTCGGTAAAGGCGTTGCCGGTTTCGTCCTGAAGTATTTGGGTAATGCGCCCGAATTCGTTTACGAAACAAGTTACGCCGGTGTTAGCCGCGCGAACCATCGGGCGTCGCGTCTCGATGCACCGAAAAATGGCATTATCGAGATGCTGACGCGAACCGGCGGAGCGAAGGAACCATCCGTCGTTAGTAACATTCACGAGCAGGTTCGCGCCATTGAGAACGAATCTTCGCGTCAGATCGCCATCGGTATCCTCAAAACAAACCAGAGGTGCGGCGCGCACATCGCCGTTGGTCAGAGCAAAGACCGTGAAGTCTTTGCCGGTGGCGAAATCGCCGGGTACCCAGCTGCTGGCGATCGCCGCGAAAGGCGGGAAGGAATGCCGGAGGGGAATGTATTCGCCGAAGGGCACAAGATGCATTTTGCGATAAATCTGCATCTGCTGCGTGACGCCTGAAACCAGAATAGCCGCATTGTAATCCTGCTGAGCTTCCACATCGACGGCGCCCAAAAGCAGATCGATTTTTGACGAGGCGGAGAGATTCGTGACAAACAGATGATCTTCTGTGGTCGGCTCGCGTACGACACCAGGCATGGAGGCTTCGGGCCAGATCAGCAAATCCGGCCGTGGACCCGAGTGCAGTGCGACATCGCTAAGCCGCTCGAAGCGATCAAAGATTTTGCGGCTGAATTGCGGATTGAATTTCTCCACCTGTGGAATGTCTGCTTGCACCGCCGCGACGCGAAGCGGCTTGGAGGGGGGTTGGTTTTGAACTGCAAAAATCCCAAACGTGCAGAGCGCAACCAATCCAGCCAGCGTAAGAGTGACATCGAAATGCGGCCGCATTTGATGTGCTCGCGCTTCTAAAAACAGTCGAACGGGTGTGAGGACCACGATGATGTTCCCGAACGCGACAACGAACGAAAGTCCAATCACCCCGGTGAACTCCGCGATCTGGATGATTGCCCAGGTGTCGTGCAGGGCGACGCCCAAGCCGTTCCAACTGAAGCCGGTAAAAAGCCAGCCGCGAATCCACTCCTGCGCAACCCATGCGCTTGCGCCTAGAAACGCGATTTGCATATTTCTGCGCGAGCTCAAAAAATCGCGCGGCATGATCAGGCCAATGAACCAGCTCCAAAAAGCGAAATAGAGGCCGAGATAAAACGAAAGCAGGAACGATAATCCGTGCAGCCAGAAATCCTTGTACAAATCGCCCAGCGCGCCCAGCCAACTGAACGCTCCGGTAAAGAAAACGATGCCGGCTACGTAACCGAGCGACAAGTTACGCAGCCAACGCCGTCGGGAATTCATTCCAGAAAACCAAATGGCGATGATTAGCGGAGTAAGCGCGACCCAGCAGAGCCAGGTTTGGTTGAACGGTGCCAGGCAACCGGTGTAGAGCAATCCGGTTAGGATCGCTGCCAGCCACGGCCAAGTTGATATTAGTTTTTTTGTTGTTCCGCTCAATCGACGCCCTCTGTTGTGAGGCGCAATTCTCCGGGGACTTGGATCGTTTCACAAGTGCAACTCACCTTGAGTTTCCTTTGGTGGCGTTTGACTGCGAAGGCTCGCGGAGCCCTCCGATGCCTGACGTTGCGCTTAACCCCGGCGACGTCGACGGCGTTCCGGATCACGGCGCCGGCCGGGGAAAATGGCATCTTTCAAATCCCGGGCGTAAGAAGCATTCACTCGAAAAACCGATCTCTCGATGTCGTCGCGCGTGTACAGGTTCACTTTGTCGGAAAGGACATACCCAAGCGAGATTAACCCCTGCAATTCATCGAGAATTTCCGCATCCTCCAATTCTTCGAGCTGCGCCAGGAGCAATTTTCCATACGCGGGCGCGCCGCCGATCCCTATTGCCTTCAAGATGGTGGTCTCACCACCGCTCAGATTAATCTCTCTGGTCGCCATAGCATTTTCCCTTGCGGGAGAACGAGAAGTATCGAGCAGCTATCGCGCCAGTCCTCTGCCGCAAGGGCCAGAATGACGCGAACCTCCGCTAGATTAGCCGCTTGTGAGCGTCAGCTTGCAAAGATTCCCAGAGCTTATCGAGCCATAGTCGCGTTTCCGTTTTGACTTGCTGTAACGGTGCCGAATCGAATTTCGCTTGTTGCGGACGACGCTCGGCGAACAAGTAGTATTTGATCTTCGGTTCAGTTCCGGAAGCGCGAACCGCGATACGAGTGTGGTCGGTCAGTTCGAAGATCGACATCTTTTCTTTTGGAATTTCGTCGCCTTCGACATCGCGAATCGTCTGGGTCTCGAAATTTGTTACTTGGGCCACTTTCACCCCAGCCAGTTCCGGTGGCGGTTGCTTTGCGTACGACTCGACCAACCGCGCGATTTTTGTGGCGCCCTCGGCACCTTCGAAAATAAGTGAGCCGTTCTTTTCCTCGAAATAGCCGAACATGGAAAAAATTTCGTCGAGCAATTGTTCGACCGTTGAAGCCATTGATCTGGCATACGCGGCAACCTCGCAAAACATGATCGCGGCGCCGTTGCCATCTTTGTCGTGCGCAAAATCGGCGCCGCTGAAGCCGTAGCTTTCTTCGCCGCCGAAAACGTAAAAGGACGAATATTGGAGACGAGCATCGCGCGTTTCAATTTCGGGGAGCTCGCGATATCTCCTTTTCAGGTCGGCCGGCAAAGCGCGCTCATATTTATCAAGTTTTGCACCAATGTACTTGAATCCGGTAAGCGTCTCGACGCAGCGCAGCCCGTAATATTCGGCGATTGCTTTGAGTAAATTCGTCGTGACAAAAGTCTTGATGATCACGGCCCGCGACGCGTTTTCTTTATGAAGGACGCCCTGATCGAACAAAGTCTTGGCGCGGTACCAGGCAATCAAGGCTCCGATTTGGTTACCGGTAAGCAGTTTCATTTCGCCCGAAGCTGTTCGAACTGCGACGCCAATACGATCGCAATCCGGATCGGTCGCGATTACGAGATCGGCGTTCGTCCTCTTCGCGAGTTCGATTCCCATGCGCAAAGCCTCGGCGTTTTCGGGATTCGGTGATTTAACAGTGGGAAATCGGCCATCAAAATGGTCCTGCTCTTCGACAACCTCGAAACTTAAACCAACCCGGGCAAACATCGGCTTGAGGATTACCCCGCCCGTCCCGTGGAGCGGGGTAAAAACGATCCGTAGCGATTTAGGCTGGTGGATTACATTTGCATCGAGGACCAATGTGGCCAGCCGTTGCATGTAAGCTTCGTCGATATCGGATCCGGCCGTGACGATCTTTCCCCGACGATCGTCCGGAAGCGGAGGCACCGTCTCGCTTTTGGTTGCATTTACTTTCGCGATAATCGCGCTGGCATGCGGCTCGATGACCTGTCCGCCGTCACCGAAATAAACTTTGTACCCGTTATCGTGCGGAGGGTTATGGCTAGCGGTAATAACGATTCCCGCACTGGCGTTAAGATGGCGAACGGCAAAAGAGAGTTCCGGTGTCGAGCGCGGGCCGTCGAAAACAAACGCGTCACAACCATTGGCAGACGCTACATTGGCCGCAAGGTTGGCGAATTCCCTGGAAAAGAATCGCGTGTCGTGAGCGATGACAATCTTTGGTCTTACCTTGGGCGAGGGAGATCCGATCGAACCGAGGAAATCATGCAGGTAGGCGACGAGCCCCTGCGTCGCCCGACTGACGTTGTAGAAATTCATCGCGTTCGTGCCGACGCAGGGAAATTCCGGACAGTCGGTTTTCGCGGCGCGTCCGCGTTCCGCCGTAGTCACAATCTTACCAATCGTTCGACCGCGGAGGCCGCCTGTTCCGAAGGCGAGTGTCTTGTAAAATCGATCATTCAATTCCTTCCACTCGCCGGCTTCGGCAAGTTCAGTGATACTCGCGATGTAAAGCGGCGAGGGATTTCCGCTCAATAAGGCGCGAATATTATCTGCCGCCGGCTTCATCAATTGAGCGCTAGCGATGGCGCGCTCGATGATCGCGCTAATCGGCTTCAGGTCGGCGGGCATTGCTGCCAACTGTTGCGACGTGGGTGAGCTTTGCAAGCCCTGGGGCATTGACCTAGCCCCGGGACCGGATGATTGCATCCGGCCCACGTCAGTCAGCGACGCGCGCTGATAACCTTGCGCAAGAAATTAGCGTGACGCGCGCCGATTACGGCACTGACTTCCCGATGTTGCCCTTTATCTGGCTGACATCGCTAGCGTTAATCGCGCCATTTGCGTTGGTGTCTTCGCGGAAATTTGTAGTGCTTATCGTCAATCCTATCTGGCTTTTTGTCTGAGCCACATCGGAAGCATTGACTGCATCGTTCGCGTTGGTATCGCCCATTAGAATGTCGGCATTAACAGTGGTGTCCGGCAGAGTCTGGCCAAACGTATCCATCACGCTGCTGGTGCTTACGGTGATCCGCTGATCGTCGGTCACTCCGATCAAATCAACCCTCATAGTGTTTCCCGATATCGTCCTGCCCGACACATTGCCTGTTCCGGCGGTCACGCTGGCATTGCCGCTGGCAATCGCATTGTTGAATGTGAAAACGAACGTGAAATCACCACCAGTGCTTCGGCACTCAATGCCGGGTTGCCCGGATAGAGGCAGAGGAACATCAAAAGTCCCGGCGCCGCCATGGATCTTACGCGAAACGACGCTGGTAATTTGCAACGGTGCGCAGGCGGTGGGCGCCAAGGTAGCGACGGTGATCGGACTGCCGGTCTTGAAGAAGCCGACTGTCGCGTTCGCGGCTTGAGGTGGCTGATTGGCGTCAAAACGGAAATTATACAGAGTGCCCCAACGAATCGCGTTGGCGTTCTGGTTTGTGGCAAATGTCTCGCAATTCCAGGTCACAGCATTAACGGTTTGATTTGCCGTCCAGGGAGTGCCGCTATAGCCGGCACTGCCCACGGTTCCGTCGTCAGCAATTCCGGGATGTTGGGGCGGGGCATGAAATCCGAGATTGGTCGGAGTTACGCATCCCAACGGCACACTGAAAGATTGAATCGAGCGGTCGAGGTTCTCGTTATAAACGACATATTCGTAATGATAGACGCCAGCGGAGGGATTGGTCACCTTGCAAGCGATCATACCGATCCCATCGGTGCCGGGGACCGGCTCGAACTGATTGACGGTCGCGCCGGTCCAGGCAAGGATGGCAGGCTTCGTCCGCTGTGTGGCGCCGACTGGCGCGAAGCTAAAGGGCCCACCTGTGCCGGTGACGCTGAACTGACGATAGGAGACGTTGTTGTACATATTGCACTGCCCGGCATGAGTCTGGCACCAGGCATATTCATGCGGAGTGACGTATTGACCTTCCGCAAAATACGAGGCGCCCGCATTGAGTGATGTGTTCAGGTCGCTTACATCCACCAGGACCCGGTGCGTCGTGCCCGTGTGACTATGGTTTGAGTGGTTCGCTGCAGTGGATGGGAAGGCACCGGTAAACGGATTCACCCAGGCGCGCGAACCCAAGCCGCTTGCAGTTCCAGAACCTTGACTCGCATTTAGACTTGAGCTGTAAGGATCAGAGCATCCCGAGCCGAGATGAGAGCCCCCAGTGCCGTTGCAACCCAAACTGCAGATGTTTTCAGTTAATGCGGTGAAGGCATGTTTGAGCCAGGATTGGCCGATTTGCTCAAAGCGGTCGGTGTTGGCACTCATGCGATAAAGATTTTGCGGGATGACGGGATGGTCAGTATTCGTCATCTGAAACCAATCCAGATCCACCACACCTTGATTGCAAGAGGTCGTTCCCACCCCGAGCCCGACGAAGTTTCCATTGCTTGCGCCACTTGGTTCCGTCACGGCCGGCAGATCTCCGACGATGACGTCCGGCCCTGGAACGGTTCCGACAGCGGGTTGAACCGTGCGTGCCGGCATTACGTCCGACTTCACCGTGCCGTTAACGAGCTTCTGAACCTCAATCGGATAAACGGTCGTCACGACCGATAAGGTTCCGGCTACTGAACCAGCTTGCGTGGCTACTCCAAGGTTCTTAGCGAACTCGGGGGAAAGAAGAAGTCTTCCGCCATTGATACTAAGAACGTGCTTGGCTGCATCGTAATCGTAGGAATGCCCATCAACATTGAAAAACACGAATCCGGTTCTGCCATCGCGCACGATCAGATCGAAACTCTCTTCAGCCCCGAGTTTTTCGATAACCAATTGATTCAACGAAGCCTTTAGGGCTGCGGGAAGAGCGGCGGAATTCTGAGACGCCAGCGCCATCGAGCTCGGCTCGGGGCCACGCAATAGGCTGTCAGAAACCAGAGCTGTGAAAAACGATTCGGGTGAAACGGTGAAACGCAATGTTTCGGGCTTTGCCTTTTCGGAAGCGCCGCCCTTCAGCCGATTGAGGTCGACGTTCATCGCGACGGTGCCGTTGGCGACCAGCATTTTCTCGAGAGTGACGGTTGGCGTGTCCGTGCTTTTTGTCTTCGTCTGGGCAACGGCGATGGCCGTGATGGTGCAGAACACTAAAAGCACTGGCAGGATTAAACGATTCAAGGTTTGGTTTAACATGGCTTCTGATTACTCGCTTGGTGGATTGGTTGAGAAACTTAGTTTTTCCGACGTGAGGTTGATACTCCGGTTTGCGGCCCAGAGAGAAAAGTCCTATACTGAGGCTGACCACCTTATACATCTTCGGATGAAAAAGTAGAGAACTTTTTTTGAGTTTTTGAGATCATTACCAGTAATCGCGGGCGGAAATATCTAATGCCCTTCACCGCGTCATCAGGCGAAAATTTGTGAAAAGCGGGTGTGTCAGTCGTGAAGGGATAGACGTGGGACCGGTTCAGCTTCCCACGTCCGCCAATTTTGCCAGCCAGCCGAGTGGCATTCGCAAATCGAAGGTTGGGCGCTGGCGAGGCGCAGCGCTGCTCCTGCTTAATCTGGTGATGATCGCGCACATCATCCAATGGCGAATCATGGGCAAGACCGTGTCGCCCATCGAGCCTTCCGAGACCATGCACACTCTCCAACGTGGCGCCGTCAACGCTGGCTTTATCTTCTTCGCCCTGGCAATCCTGGCGACAATGATCTTTGGACGATTTGTTTGCGGCTGGGGCTGTCACATTCTGGCTCTGCAGGATTTTTGCGGGTGGCTCCTCAAGAAGATGCGACTTAATCCCAAGCCGTTCCGCGCACGCCTACTCGTTTATGTGCCGCTCGTTGCCGCTCTGTATATGTTTGTCTGGCCTACGGTGTACCGTTTTTTTGTTGGCTCGGATTCAGAGCCGCTCATCCCGAAATTCACCAATCACCTCGTCACCACTAATTTCTGGGAAACGTTTCCGACTGTTTCGGTCGCTATTCCGTTTCTTTTCATTTGCGGCTTCATGACAGTCTATTTTCTGGGGCAGAAAGGATTCTGCACTTATGCCTGCCCGTATGGCGGCTTCTTCGGCCTGGCGGACAAACTTTCGCCGGGAAAAATTCGCGTCACAGACGCCTGCAATCAGTGCGGACATTGCACGGCAACCTGCACCTCTAACGTCCTGGTCCATGCCGAGGTGAAGGAATTTAAGATGGTTGTCGATCCTGGTTGTATGAAATGCATGGACTGCATCAGCGTCTGTCCTAACGATGCGCTTTATTTCGGCTTCGGGACGCCGACGCTTTTTGCGCCCAAGTCGAACGCGATCAAACGAAACTATTCGGTTACCTGGCCGGAAGAAATTGCCGGCGCGATTGTTTTTCTCGGAAGTTTCCTGGCCGTTCGAGGTGTCTATGCGCTCGTGCCTTTTCTGATGGCGCTCGGAATAGCGACGGTCACGACATTTCTTGCCCTAAAGACGTGGAGATTGTTCAGGAAGAACGAACTTTCGTTTTACCGTTTCAATTTAAAGGAAGCGGGCAGTGTCCGCCCCGCCGGAGGGGTCTTCGCACTTTTCGCCATTCTCTGGATTGGACTGAACATCCACAGCGGTTGGATCCGTTATCAGGAATACAAAGGCGATCTCGCTTTCCAAAGAATCCAGGTGCCGGACGAGCTTGCGCTGGCGCAGAAGGATCCTGCGCCATGGCTGAGCCCGCCCGATCGTCTCAGTATTGATGAGGGTCTGAAATCTTTTCGTAATGCGTCCCGTTACGGCCTCTTCGACAATAGCGAAGCAATGGCGAAGCTTGCCTGGCTCGAATATCTCTCCGGCGGTACCGGGCAATCCGTTCAATTGCTTTCCAGGGCCGCCGAAGGTCAGCGAGGCCAGGGAAAAGCGCTGAGTCTCTATTATAGAGGCGCCGTGCTCAATGTCCTTGGCCGTCACCAGGAGGCGCTAAGCAACCTCGATTCGGCGCTGGAGCAGCGACCGGATTTGATTCTCGCCCGGCAGGAAAAGGGCGAATCTCTCTGGCATCTTGGACGTAAAGCCGAGGCGATCGCGGTTTGGACCGACGCCCTGCAGCGCAATCCACATCTGGCGCTGGTCCACGACCAGCTTGCCGGCGCGGAGCGATCGTTAGGCAAATTGGATGAAGCGGCCGCCCATGAACGGCAGGGAGACGATTCCACTCCTGATAATCCGCTCTATCATTGGATGCTCGGGCAGCGATTGCAAAACCTCGGGATGACCGAGCTGGCGGAAAAACACTTCCAGCGCGCGATCCACCTCGACCCCCGACTCCAAGACCGCGAAAACTAAGCCGTCATTGCGCGCACTCTTCGAAGGCAGCCGGCTTGCCTTGCAGATAAGCAAGAGCCTCGCCGGCGAAATGGAGCGAGCCAGTTAGGAGAATTGGATTTTGTTTTGCGCGCGCCATCGCAAGAGCTTCCGCAAGGGATGGAGTAATGGAGTGGGGGAGCAATGGAGTGATGAAAGACAAAACGGTTGCAAGTTCGCCCGGGTCGGCCGCGCGTTCGCTGCGAATTCTTGGTAACAATACGTAATCAGTGATTGGCGCGAGAGCCTCGCAAATACCGCGCAAATCTTTGTCTGCCAAAACAGCGAGGATGAGCGTTGCCCGCCGATCGTCGAAAATTTCGCGCCAGGTTCCAGCCAAAATGCGGGCAGCCGCGGGATTATGCGCGCCATCGATGATGGTTTCTTTGTCCCACGCTTGAAAACGCGCCGGCCACTCCACCGAGGCGAGACCTCGCACAATTGCCGCGTCGTCGATGTCGATCTTCGCCGCGCGCAGGGCGGCGATAGCGAGCGCGGCATTTTGTTTTTGATGTTCGCCGCGCAACGCGACCGGGCTGGCCTCATACGGTTCAGTGATGAATTGCAACGGCGCTTCGCATTCATCCGCGCGAGCCCGGATCACTTTCCCGGCGTCGGAATGTTGCGCCGCGGAAACCACCGGAGTCTCCCGTTTGATGATGCCCGCTTTTTCGGCGGCGATCTCAGAAAGCGTGTCGCCTAACCATTCCTGATGATCGAAAGCGATTGGCGTGATTACCGAGACCTCGGACTGCACAGCATTCGTGGCATCGAGGCGCCCGCCCAATCCGGTTTCCAAAATGGCAATGTCGATCTTCGCTTCGGAAAAAGTTTTGAGTGCGAGCGCCGTGGTGACCTCAAAAAACGTAGGATGTGAGTCCCAATCGCGGACGAGATCGCGAATCGCGGTCAGGCCGGTGGCCACTGCTTCTTCGGATACCATTTCACCGTCGATCCGGATCCGTTCGCGAAACGTCA
>JBDTZF010000154.1:0-5102 GCA_040005265.1 Verrucomicrobiota bacterium | reverse complement strand
GGTCGCCACGTCATGAGCGCTGCATCCGATTGGTCGCGCTTCCCGCTCGGCACGCATTTTCTGATTAACGAAACAAAAGAAGAATACGTTATCGACGATTACGGAACGGCGCTGATCGGCACCAGCACGATCGATCTCTACAAGACGAGCCGTCTTGAAATGAAGCGCTGGGGTGTGCGGCATGTCGACATCGACATCTTGAAGTGGGGCTCGGATGAAGAAAGCTTAAAGGTGCTCGGCCCGCGCGCGAAACATCGCTCTGTCCGGCGCATGATCGTTGCGCTTGAGAAAAAAAGAGGCAAGACAGTGGCCCAGGTTGGTGATCGTACTTCGCTTTGATCTGAAGCGAATCGCGCCGCATCTTTCCGGCGCATGAAAATTCTTGTCGTGGGCGGGGCCGGTTATATCGGAAGTATTTGCTCGGAGCTGCTTCTCGATGAAGGCCACCAGGTAACGATCTTCGATAATCTCACCGAGGGGCATCGCGCCGCTGTCGATCCTCGCGCCTCATTCGTAGAAGGCGATTTGCAGAATCGCGATTCAATTGAGTCCGCCCTGACCCAGGCGCATCCGGAGGCGGTGATGCATTTCGCGGCCAATGCGCTCGTAGGCGAATCAATGGAGAATCCGTCGAAATATTTTCGCAACAACGTCGCTAACGGCTTGAATCTGCTCGACGCGATGCTCGCCACCGGTGTCCTCCGTCTCGTTTTTTCTTCTACCTGCGCCATTTTTGGCCCGCCGGATCGGGTGCCGATCGACGAGAGCACGCCGGCGCGCCCGATCAATCCTTACGGCGAGTCAAAGCTCAGCTTCGAGAAAATCTTGCGCTGGTTCGACGAGATCCATGGTTTGAAATCGGTTTGTCTTCGTTACTTCAACGCCGCGGGGGCGTCCGAAAAATTTGGCGAAGACCATCGCCACGAGACGCATCTCATTCCCAATGTGCTTCGGGTAGCGCTCGGGCAAAAGTCGCAGGCAGAGATTTACGGTACCGATTATGACACACCGGACGGCACCTGCATCCGTGATTATATTCACATCATCGACCTCGCTCAGGCCCATATTCTCGCGTTGGGCGCGGAAAAGAGTGAACGTTATAATCTGGGAACTGGTGGCGGTTCCAGCGTCCGTGAAGTGGTCGATTGCTGCCGCAAAATCACCGGACGCAAGATCGACATCGTCGAGAAACCGAGGCGCCCGGGCGATCCGCCGCGATTGATAGCTGCCTCGGAAAAGATTAAGAAGGAACTTGGCTGGGAGCCGAAATTTCAATCACTTCCAGCCATCGTCGAGAGCGCATGGAAATGGCACCTCAAATTTCCGGAGGGCTACGGTGATTGAGGTAGGGGCGGTTCACCCGAATCGCCCGTTGGGCGAACGAGGTCAATCGCCCCTGCCTGCAAAAAGCGCCCGCCGGGTTAACCGGCGAGCGCTCTGCAAGTAACCGAGGATTCCCTTACTTCTCGTGAGTCGTGGTTGTCGTCGTGGTCTCTTTCTTGATGACCTCGAGCGGCTGCGCCAACGTCACTTTGGTGACGACCATGCGATCGCCTTCCTGGACGTAAGTGTACTTTACCGGCATGTCTGGACGAAGGGCGGACCATTCGACGGTCTTGCCTTCCGGATCAACCACAACGGTTTTCTTCGTGTAATAGTACTTCACCGGCGCGGTGCTGGTTTCCGAGCGGAACGCGATGTAGTCCGATCCCGGCGTATATGTGCTAATAACACCCGAGCCGCTCAAGTCAGTCGTGCTCGTGCTGGTGGTGCTCACCCCGGCCCCGCCGGCGGTGGTTGTTGTTGTGCTGCTGGTTTGGGCGACGGCTGTGCTCACTGCCACTGCGCAAGCAATGCCTGCCAATATTTTCATCAATCTTGTTTGTTTCATGTTTGTCCTTTGCTTTGGTTAAACGGATGCTCTCCGTTGTGAAGTTATCCGACTCTTCCCAGCTGGAGTTTATTCAACCCTATGTTGATTTCGTGAATGGCGGCACGCATGGCTGTATGAGGTGTCATTCTTTCATTTGATCGACCAAGTTTTATGCAAGCACTACCTGGATTTCGCGATTTTCTACCCGGCGACTGCGCCGCGCGAAATTACATTTTCGCGAGGTGGCGCGAGGTGGCTCGCCGTTACGGCTTCGTCGAATGGGACGGGCCGGTTTTGGAGCCGACCGAGCTGTATAAGAAGAAGAGCGGTGACGAGATCGTCGGTCAGCTCTTCAACTTTACGGATAAAGGTGAACGTGAGGTAGCGCTGCGGCCCGAGCTAACGCCTACGCTGGCCCGTGTGGTTGCTGCCCACGAACGGGAATTCAAGAAACCGCTTAAGTGGTTCTCCGTCGGTCAATTTTTTCGGTACGAAAAGCAGCAGCGCGGCCGGTTGCGCGAACATTTTCAATTGAACTGCGACATTGTCGGCGAAGCAGCTGTCGCCGCGGACATAGAACTTGTCGCGCTCTGCAGCGACATCCTGCGCGCATTCGGTCTTGATGAAAAAGATGTCGTCATTCGAATCAGCGACCGGGAATTCTGGACTGATTTCTTGCGCGAGAAGAATGTCCCGGAGGATCGCTGGAGTGAAGTCCTTCAAGTAATCGACAAATCGGAGCGCGAGGCACCCGAGAAAACGCGGGAAAAACTTGGCGCGCTGGCCGACCCCGTCTTTGCCATTTTGAAAGGTGGCGGAAAAAGCGAAAAACTTGATCAACTGGTAAATGGTCTTCGCGAGCGCGGACTCGCGGGTTTCGCGGATGTCGATGTTCGGATCGTTCGCGGCTTGGCTTACTACACCGGGATGGTGTTTGAGGTATTCGATCGTGCCGGGAAGTTTCGCGCCATCGCCGGCGGCGGACGGTATGACAACCTCATCGGTCAACTGAGCGACGGCGCCGCATCGATGCCATCGCTCGGGTTTGCCATGGGCGACGTCGTTCTCGGCGAGTTGATCAACGAAATATCCGGCCCGCGCGAAGCGATGAAAAGCGCAATTGCTACCCAGTCGAAAATCGACATTTATGCCGTGATTGCCAAGGAAGAGCGCCGGGCCGATGCGCTCGCCCAGGTCCAGCAGCTTCGCCATCGTGGTTATCGCGTCGATTATCCGCTCATGCCGGCAAAGGTGGGGAAGCAATTTCAGACCGCGGAAGATCTCGGTGCTTCGTTCGCTGTTCTCTACGGTGACGAATGGCCGCAGGTGAAAGTGAAAAGACTCGCGACGCGTGAAGAGAAGCTGATCGCGTACGATCAACTTCTCACACACCTCGCGGAACTTTCGCTGCTGTCATCTTGAGCGAAGCGAAGGACCTCTCGATCACTTGCCGTTAAGCGAATTTGAGAGATTCTTCGCTCCGCTCAGAATGACAGGCTAATATCCGTACAGATGTACCGCACCCAAGATTGCAATTCACTTCGCAAGACCGACATCGACAAGCAGGTCACGCTGGCCGGCTGGGTGCATGTTTCGCGCGATCATGGCGGCGTCATCTTCATCGATCTGCGCGATCGCGAAGGGTTAACCCAGGTTGTTTTTCGCCCGGAAGAAAGTGCAGAGCTGGCCGAACAAGCGCACGGTCTGCGCAGTGAAGACGTAATCCAGGTCTCCGGCCGGGTCGCGCCGCGCGTGCCGGGAACGGAAAATCCCAAGCTTCCAACCGGTGACGTCGAGGTCGTGCCAAGCGAATTGAAGATTTTGAATCGGGCGGACGATCTGCCGTTTTCGATCGATGCTGAAATTCACAACGAAGATTTGCGGCTCACCTATCGATACTTCGATCTGCGCCGGCCGCGGCTCGCCCGCAATCTCCGATTGCGGCACAAAGTTACAAAAGCGACGCGCGACTATCTCGATAGCCAAGGTTTCATCGAAGTCGAGACGCCGATCTTGTCGAAAAGCACCCCGGAAGGGGCGCGCGATTTTCTGGTTCCGAGCCGGCTGACGCCAGGAAAATTTTACGCATTGCCCCAGGCGCCGCAGCAATACAAGCAGCTGCTCATGGTTGGCGGCCTGGAAAAATATTTCCAAATCGCAAAGTGTTTTCGCGACGAGGATCTACGCGCCGACCGGCAACCGGAATTCACTCAGATCGACATCGAAGCGTCGTTCGTTGAGCCGGACGACATCTACGCGCTAACCGAGGGAATGCTGGCGTCGGTTTTTAAGGCCGCGCGCAACATCGACATCAAGACGCCGTTCGAGCGCCTCACCTATCGTGAAGCGGTAGGTCGCTACGGCAGCGACAAGCCCGATCGCCGATTCGGTATGGAGCTTGTCGATTTTAGCGATGAGTTTCGCGCCAGCAGCTTCAAGGTTTTTCGCGGCGCGATCGATTCCGGCGGCGTGGTAAAGGCGATTAACGCAAAGAAGTTTGCGCTTCTCACCATCGGCCAAAGCGATGAGCTGACCGAGATCGCGAAGAACTTCGGGGCTAAAGGCCTTGCCTTCATCAAAGTTGAAGGCGGCGAATGGAAATCTCCGATCGTGAAATTCTTCGGAGATGCCGAGAGGGCGGCGTTGCAAGCCAAACTAAACGTCGAAGAAGGCGATCTGATTCTGTTTGCGGCCGATAAATGGGACATCGCCTGCGAAGTGCTGGGGCGATTGCGGCTGCGCATCGCCGAGATGCAAAAGCTGATCGTTGATCTTGAGCAGCTCGATTTTCTCTGGGTGACCGATTTTCCGCTTCTGCAATTCAGTGTGGAGGATAACAAATGGAACGCAGTGCATCATCCATTTACCCGGCCGAAGGCGGAAGACATGCCCTTGCTCGAACAGAAGAAGTTCGGTGAGATTCGGGCGGAGGCTTACGATGTGGTACTTAACGGCGTCGAGATAGGCGGCGGTAGTCTCCGAATTCACGAGCCGGATTTGCAGGAGAAAATGTTCGAAGTGCTCGGGATCACCCCGGAAGATCGACAATCGATGTTCGGTCATTTACTGCGCGCGTTTAAACTGGGCGCACCGCCGCACGGTGGAATAGCGCTCGGACTCGACCGTCTGGTTATGCTCGTCTGCGGCGAAGAATCCATTCGTGAAGTAATGGCGTTCCCGAAAAACAATCGCGGGATGGATTTGATGTCGCAGTCACCTGCCGATGTGG
>JBDTZF010000153.1:0-5113 GCA_040005265.1 Verrucomicrobiota bacterium | reverse complement strand
GGTCGTAAGCCAGATCGACCCGCTTATTATTCGCATCAATCGCGGTTACCAGCCGGTTCTGTGCGTCGTAGGTGTATGTCCAGCTGGTCCCCGACACGAGTGCCGTTGTAAGATTCCCGTTAGGATCGTACTGCATGGAAGCGCCGCCAGCCCCCGTGTACTGATTCAGAGCGTTAACGCTGTATCCCGTCGAAGTGCCAGCGTCGATCATGCTCGTGCGATTTCCGGTCGGGTCGTAGGCGTAACTGCAAAGCCGATCCTGGGTGCTCGACTGCGTATTGAAATTATATCGTGCCTCCGTCACCTGATCGTCGAGATCGTAAGCGAATTTATCGAGCACAGCCGCGCTGCCGATCGTTTCGGTGCGGGTCAGACAATCGCTTACGCTGTTGTGGGTGTAATCGAATCGCGAAAAGCTTGTGCTGCCAGTATTATGATTGAGCAATGTCAGTCGATCTACATCGTTATATGTACAACTCTCGCTCGTGCTGTTGTTCGGTGCCCGGCTCGATTCGTTTCCGTCCCGATCGTAAACGTAATGCGCGTTGACACTCCCCCATGTGATGTCTTGGATCTGATTGCGGTTCGTGTAGCTATAAGGAATCAGCGGCCCCTTGGAGGAAGTCTTGGAGGCAAACCGTAAAAAATCACCGGAATCAGTACCACGCATATCCCCGAAACGAACATCAACACCTTGTATACGAGTATAAGTGAATTTTCTGAGAACTGCTCGTTCACTTCGAGTTTGGTGGAGACCAGGAGAACAGCAAGCGCGATTCCCTCAAGCAGGAGGAAGCGAATCAGCTTAAAACCGCGACGTTTTCTTGCCAAACGAGGCTGCTCGTCCCAACCCGGAAAGTCATAAAGAACCTCGTCCTGTTCTTCGACCATCTCCGGTTGAGTGTCGTCGTAGTAGGAAAACGGTTTCATCGGCTGGGTCAGTTCGTCCGGCACATTTGGAACCACAGGCGCGGCGGGTAACACTCGTCTGACGGGACGTACTGGCCTCACTGGCTGGGGCGGCCTATTCAATTCATCCGGCACGACCGGCATCTTTGGTGCGACGGGCATCATCCGCTTCACGGGCGGGAGAGGTTTCATAACGGGGGCCGGCGAATTAATCGGCGGGCCGGCGGCAGGCCTTGACCGCGGAATGGGCCGGACCGGTCGTATCGGTCTAATCGGCTGAGGCCGAGCAATCGGTACCGGAGCCGCAGGAGTTACCGGCTCAGACGGGAGTGCAGGTAAAGGCTCGGGCGCACCGAAAGTCGCATCGACAGGAGCACTGACGAAATTTTCCGGTTGGTTGGGCGCGGTCTCTTGCGGCGGGTTCGGCGCATTTCGCTGCTCCGGTCCCGGTTCAATGGGGGCTTCCGGCTTGCGTTTTTTAGGATTCGCGCCATCCCCAAGATCGGGAAAGCTGTACGACTCGCTGGGAATAAGAGACATCGGTTTAGCGATCCATTAGAACTACTATGACTCCAGTGTTTGCCAGGTATTATAAGCTTTAACTGCTCTCCAATCAACGGAGACTCCGCGTTTCCCGACGACTTGGGAAGCGCCGGATCGGACTTATTTTCGCCCGATCAGGAACGCGATAAAAACCGAGCCGATCAGCACGAACAGCGTCCGGATTTCCGTCTTGCTCAAATGCACGCTGGACGCAGTGCCCGGAAGAGTAACGCGGCCATTGTTCTGCACGAGATCGGCTTCGTCGTCATAAAGACCGCGCATCTCAAAGCCGTTCGTTCTACGGGGGACTTTCATGTTTGCCGTTCACCGGCACAAACAAGCTAAGCATTTCATCTGCCATCGAGCTCGAATGGAGTCCCCCAAATCGTTGTGCAAGATTGAATCGTGGAAAACGAACCCGCCCGGCGCTCCATCATTCATCTCGATATGGACTGTTTCTACGCCGCAATTGAGGTGCGCGATCAGCCATCCTTGCGCGGCAAGCCGGTAGGCGTAGGCGGCGCGCGCGATCGAAGAGGGGTCCTAACCACATGCAATTACGAAGCGCGTAAATTCGGGGTGCGCTCGGCGATGCCCACTTTCATGGCGCTGCAGCGTTGCCCGCATCTTGTTGTTCTTCCGACGCGATTCGATGTTTACCGGCGCGAAGCCGGAATCATCCGCGAGATTTTGCACCGGTTCACCTCATTGGTCGAACCGCTCTCTCTGGATGAAGCCTACCTCGATGTTACCGCTCATCCCGGAGCGGCCGGCGCGCTGGCTCAGGTGATCCGCGGGATGATTTTGCGCAAAACGAAGCTGACTTCGTCCGCCGGGATTGGTCCAAACAAACTGATCGCCAAGATCGCCAGCGAAATAAATAAACCTAACGGGCAACTCGAGGTAGTTCCTGAACAAGTCCCCGAGTTCATGGAGAAATTGCCAGTGCGCAAAATCTGGGGAATCGGCGAGAAGACGGAGCGAAAAATGGAAGAGCTTGGCGTGAAGACTTGCGGAGATCTGCAGCGTTCTACCCGGGCCAAACTCGTCGATCTTTTTGGCAAGTTCGGCCTCGAACTCTACGATCTCTGCCGCGGCATTGACGATCGGCCGGTCGAGCCGGATCGCCCGCGCAAATCGCTCAGCACCGAGGAGACGTTCGCTTCCGATCGAATCACGCTTGAGCAATGCGAGGAAGAGCTTGAGCAACTTTTCCAGGATTTGATGGCTGAGCTCGCCCAAAAAGAATCGACCCGGGCGATCACGAAAATTTTCGTGAAGCTAAAGTTCAACGATTTCACCCGCACCACGGCCGAGCGCGCCGGACTTACGCCCACTTTGCCGGATTTCCGGGCCCTGCTCGCCGAAGCCTTCGGCCGCACGGGAAAACCAGTTCGCCTGATCGGTGTCGGGGTGCGTTTTGCGGAAACCGGCCCGGCAGAGGCGCAACTTTCATTGTTGTAGCACAGCCATCTTGGCTGTGGGTCAGGCAGGCGTCTCGCCTGCCGATTCATTAGATAAGATGCCAGGCGAGACGCCCGGCCGACCCACAGGCTGGAAGCCTGTGCTACGATTGCGCCGACGAGTATTCAAGAGATGACCTCCGTCCAACAAGATCGAATCGCCGGAACCGGTTGCGGTGTGCGGTTTGACCCGGCGGCTTTACGCGACTGACGCCTCCATTTATCAAATCAATCCCGCGGGCGTTGCGTTTCCGCGGAATGGCGAAGAAGCGAGCGCGATTATTCGGGCCGCGTCGCTTCAGGCACGAGCTGCCGGCATCAGATTGTCGATCTTACAACGACATGGCCGAACTGCTGGCCTAAGCAATCAGTTAGCCTTTTGGCTTGGGAGACTCGCCGGGTTTTGCGGCGGGTTGCGCACCGGCAGGCGCGCCGCCGGGAATATCTTCGTCCGGGACCGCGAGAATCTCGTGTTCGTCGAACGACCCTGGATGACTGGCCAGCTCTTTACGCACAGCGGCAACTTGTTCGGCCGTAACGGGGCTCGCGCTATTTCCCCACTCGCTCCGCTCGTAGGTCAGAACATCGGCAATTTTTTGATCGGTTAGTGTCTTGTCCCACGGTTGCATGACTGCGCTGCCATACATTTGGCCCTTAACTTTAACCGGGCCTTGCAAACCCTTGAGAACGATCATGGCCGGACGACGCGATCCGCCGGTGGTAAATTCCGACCCCGCCAGCGGCGGATATTGGCCAGCGATGCCGAGACCGGTGGCTTGGTGACAGGTCTGACAGTTCGCCGAGAAAATCTTTTTTCCGCGGTCGCGCGGACTAAGCTCAGCCTGGGCTTCACCACCAGGGCCGGCCGCGCCGATTTTCTTTGTCGGGGGAGGCCCGCCTAACGGATCAAGTCCATCACCGCTAAAATTTCCGGAGTAACGACCGAGGTAAGCGCCACCAAAGAAAACGGCGAGCCCGTAAACCGCGATCAACCAGATGGAAAGCGGCTCCAAACCCGCCCGCGGGTCGCGCTTCTCCCGCTGAACAGCCGCGTGCACTTCCTGAACATCGGCAAACTCGCTGTAGTCCATGCCCTGGTGCGGCCGTGATTCAGGGTTTCGCGGGGTCTGGTTCATTTGGCTGGCGACGGCTTCGGCGCGGACGCGGGCGCTGCTCCTGGTGCCGCCGGGGCCGGGGCGACGGCCGGTGAGGACGCCGGTGCAGGTGCAGCGCCGGCCGATTTTACTTCGAACAAGGGATGCGATTGATCGAGCGACATGAGATAGGCGACGAGACATTTCGCTTCGTAGGTGGGAACGATTTCCGAGTCTTTGGCCGGCGCAGCGTCACCCGTTAGATCTAGTGCGTCGGCGGAACGCGCGCCGGTGGCCCGTCGTTCTTCGTAAAGAAAACGGTATGCCGGCATGTTTGAATCGCCCGATACAGTTCGCGGCGCGTAAAGATGAAGATGATGCCAGGCCGTGGAATAAGGCGGCGGCCCTCCGGTCGGTGGCGCAGGCGCCGGTGAAGGCGACGCGGTTGAGGCCGGGCTGGCGGCAGCGACAGCGGGCGCCGGCGATGCGCCGGGAGCGGCGGACGACGCGACAGGACTCGGGCTCGCTGACGGCGCAGCGTTTTCATCTTCGGCCGGGGCGGCTTTCCCCATATTCGACAAGTCCGGACCCATTCGTTCTTTACCCAGCAGAACGGGTCGATCGAAAATATAATCGCGCGGCGCACTGCGACGCTGTCCCCACTTCGCGTGCTGCCCCAAATCACGTACCCGATCGAGATCGGAAGAAACGTAATCAGGCCGGAGTTGCGTGCTGTGGCAATAAACGCAGCCGTTGGCAGCGAAAACGTGCCGGCCGCGCTCGACCATTCCCGATGGCGGCATCGGATAAATATCGGTACCTTCCTCGTCCGATTGCGGACTGAGGTGACCGATTTGCCAATTGGGGATGAGAACGAGGCCCACCCACGAAAAGGCGAACGTCGCGAAAATTCCTAGGAACAGAGAAGTTAGCCCTTTCATAGTTCCCCCTCGGACTCCTCCGCTTCGACTGGGTTAAGAAAGGTCGGGACGCTTGAAGTCCGGCCAAGGCCAAACAGCATCAGCCCGAAGTGAAACGCGAAAATAAAATGCGAGGCTATGAGCAGAAGCAGCGAAATAATTACTCCGCTTAGATACGGAAGGA
>JBDTZF010000152.1:0-5233 GCA_040005265.1 Verrucomicrobiota bacterium | reverse complement strand
ATGCTTACGCGATTTTTCAATATACAATGAGAGCCGCGCAAAGTGATTTCACACAAGCATAAATGCATTTTTGTTGAGGTGCCCAAGACCGGATCGACCAGTGTCCGGGCGGTCCTGGGCAAAGCCTGGAAGCCGCACCTGAATTTGTGGGAGATCAAGGGCCACATGGAGAACTACTGGACGCATTACGGGGGACGAACGAATCGGATTCTTGAAGCCCTCTATCTCGCAGTGCCGAAACAACGGAGGATCGACATCGGACGGAAACAATTCGAGACCTATTTCAAATTCGGGTTCGTCCGTAATCCATGGGACCGCGTCGTTTCCCTGTACGAGCGCAACGAGGCGGTGCAGCTCAAAGACAAAATGAGTTTCGAGCAGTTCGTGGACTGGATTCAATACAGCAGCGCCACCTGCGTCCATTCCTCTCCGCACCGGTATCAACTGGATTGGTTCGTCGATTCCAACGGGAACATCCTGGCCGATTTCATCGGTAAATTCGAGCGACTTGAAGAGGACTGGGCATTCGTGGCAAAAAAGCTCGGGGTCAGCGAAACTTTGCCGCATCGTCGGGCAAATCCGCGGGAACGACCCTATACCGAATATTACAACGACCGGACCCGCGAAGTGATCGCGAACAAGTTTAAGATCGACATCGAACGGTTTGGCTATGAGTTCGGCGGATAAGATCAAAGCGATCGTTCTGACCTGGGATCGTTCCCGAGCCATCACCGATCACATGATTCTGCAATACGAACGCTTGTGGCCGGATCATCCCTTCGTGTTCCACATTCCCTTCCAAAACCTTCCCGGCAGGGAAACTGAGCGGACGCGCTATTTCAAAACGCCTGCCCCCATCAAAGCGACCGTGCTGCAGTTGCTAGAAGGTTTGGATGACGAGGAATGGGTTTATTGGGCCGTCGACGACAAATATCCGATCGAGCTCGTAACGAACAAAATCACTGAACTAATCGCTGACGCGCTGCGTTCGCCAGACATGAGCGGGCTGATGTTCTGCCGGTGCCGCGTGACTCTCGACAGTCCCAAGCTGTCGCTCTATCCGAAGAAAAAGGTCAACCCGTCAGGAGATGTCTACTTCGAGCGCAAGGCGTGGTATCAGATTTGGATTCATCAGCTTCTTCGCGTCAAGGTGCTTCGGCATCTGTTCGGGCATATGCCGGATAACATTCCGTCGGCCAAACAAATGGATAAGTTGAAGGACGAAGTGCCGAAACTGGCCGAGCACCACTTGTTCGTAACCGAAAAAAACTTTGCCATCTTCGGCGAGAGCACAAACCGAGGCGCGATTACCCAGAATTGCTATGAGAGCATCCGCGCGACCGGTATTGAATTGCCGGAATGGTTCCGCGAACCAAACGGCAAGCACGTCACGCTGGGGAAATTGTAGAGGGCGCTCTTCGCTACTTCGAACACGCATAGAGCGTGCGCGTCTCGACAATGTACTTCGGCAAGGGTTGCACATCGCGAAAATGTGAACGGCACGCCGCCAGGAAATTTTCCAGCGCGTAATCCGGCTGCAATTTAATCCCGCGTTTTTCCTGCCAGCGAAGAACGTGCTTATCCGTGGGATCGACCCATTCGATGATACTCAAACGTTCCGTGTAATCGGCGATAATTTGAATGAACGAGGACATCGACGTGCGCGATCGACCGACGAGATGATGAACCAGCGCCGTGGCCAGGGTCGCGTCCGCGCGCAAACGTTGAACGGCACCGGGCCGGCAGGATCCAGCGCCGTATGGCGGAAGCGGGAAGAGGATGTTCATGCAACCCACATCGAGAGGCAGGCCCGTATCGCTTGTCCGCTGATGAGCCACATCGACCGACGCGATGTCGAAGTCGGTGGAGAGAACCTGCACTCCGAGCTCGCGGGCGAGCATTTCGCCAATGGTCGCGTCGTTTCCGGCGAGCTCGTGAATCGAACGCGGTTTCGTTTCGCCGGCCCACTCGAGAAGCACTTTTCGCTTCGATTCCTTTTCGTCCAGGGCGCGAGTGTTGTACTTGGTCCGTGGGCTCTGCAGCGGCTTAATCTTCAGGGCGTCAACAACGTTGCGAAGTTCATCCAGAGCGGCAGGCCAGCCACGTTTCGAATGAATTGAACGAACCTTGCCCATTCCTCGCGGAAAGAGCCGGCCGATCCCCGTTTGGGCAAGACGTACGCCAAGACCGTGCGGTTCGCTCCGCAAAAAATCGGACATCAATTCCTTTCGCTCGTGCGATGCCAGCCAAAGCGGAACGAGCACGCGCGCGCGAAATTTCTCGATCCACCGCTCGGTATTGTCGATCGGATTGATAGAACCGAAATCGAGATAGACCGGCTTGCCCGATCGGAAGGTGACGTTGAGCAGATGGCTGTCGCTGAGCATTAAGCCGTGCTCGGCGAGGCGAGAGGATAGATTCAGAATAAATAATGCCGCCTCGCGCACCATCGATGGCGACCATTCGCCCGGATGAGTTACGAACGGGACCCGCGCGTGCTTGAGCAGCACATCGCCGCGATCATTCCGGGAAACAAACTCGGTCGGGACAAGGCCCCACTCGATTGCCCGGGCCAGCAATTGTGCCTGGACCACCCGATCATACGAATCGCGCCCTTCCGCCCGAATCGTTCGATAAACAACGTCGGGTCCAAGGTAAACGGTGTGATTTGGATCGGTGCCGTAAATTTTCGGCAGATTTGCCAGCTCCGGCCACATGGTGGGTTCGATCATCTGCCAACTGAGGGGCAAATCAAGCTCGACCAAAGCAACCGACCAATTGCCCTCACCTCAATCCTCTCAACGCTCCGTCCAGTCGCGATCCCGATGGAGGAGGACGCGAAGCGCCAGGTGAGGGAAAATAAAGGCTTCGTGCCGATCAATCAAAGGTGTAACCAAAGCGTTCGATCTCGGTTGAAAAACGTTCTCTCACCAACTCGCGAAGTTCATCGTCGTAATACTGCGCGTAATGCTCGCGGGCCGATTGATTGTATTTCGGCAGCGCCGGGACGGTCACGTTGAGCGCCTTGCAAACGGAGGAAAAGTCATCCGCCAAATTTTCGAAGCGCATTATGCAGGCAACATTTCCGAACGGGTCCTCTTCGCCTTGCTCGAGTCGCAAGTAATCCGTGACCGACACGGCCTTCGAAACAATTTTCTTGAACGCCTTTCTGTCCCATGCATCTACGCCGAGCGTTGGCTGAAAATAATAAGAGATCATTCTGTCCCACGGATTCCGGACACAGGTGAACTTGTAGAGTTCGCGAAACTTTTCCTCGCCCAAGGCCGCGCGATACTGGGCCAGGGTGGAGTGCTTCCTGAGTTTATACTTCGGGTTCCGCAGCCCAAATCGCTCAACCCCGTCCTGCTCCTGCCTCAATGCGACGATCTCGTCCTCGGAGTAATCCTTCAGAACACTCTGGATCGAATTGCCGGCCGTCTTCGGGATGTGAACAAAAAGAAACCGTTTTTGAAACGAGATCATCGGCAATGCTCACACTTTGAGCGCATCGTGAGTCGTTTCCTGCCAGCGATGAATCTCTCCGGACAGACGCAAAATAACCGACGCATATTGTCGATCCTCGTAAACGTTGCGCGTTTCCAGATGGTCGTCGTTCAAATTGTATAGCTCGTTCAAATCCTTATCCCGCAGACAAAGCTTCCAGCCATCAGGCGAAACTACCGTGCGCGTCGATTCCTCCACCGCGCGCTTGATTTCGCGACGTGAAGCCAGTGAAGTGCCTTTCTTAATCTTGGTGCGGTTTGGGGCCCACTCGATGAATACATTTTCCGGCGGCATACCTTCGCCACGGATTAACGGCGCCAGGCTTTTTCCTTCGCACTGCGACGGCTTCGATTGGCCCAAAAGATCGAGCAGAGTCGGCACGAAATCGATGTGACTCACTGCCTGCGAAATCATTCGCTGCTCTCGCTGCCCTGGAAGGCGCACCATCCACGGCACACGCACCGCTTCTTCAAACATCACTTCTTTTCCAAACAAATGATGCGCGCCTAACATGTCTCCATGATCGCTGGTATGAACGACGATTGTATTGTCGGCCGCCCCTGATCGTTCCAAGCTCGCCAAAATCGCGCCGATGGTTTGGTCGACCAATGTCACTAAACCAAGATACCGCTGCTTGATGCTTCGGTATTCCTCCGTCGTGCCTCCGAAGAACAGCTGCTTTGACAAACGTTCACGATCCAAAGTTGCTTCGGCTTGCTGCCACTCTCTCATCAACCGGTAGCGCAACGGAATATTCGGGTTGCCGTCGACCGTGGCGGTCGGATCGAGATCGATCTCGTTCAGCGGATGTTCATCGTTAAATGGCCCGTTGTAAGGCGAATGCGGCTCTACGAAAGCGACAACGAGAATGAACGGATCGTCGCGATGTTTTTCGATGAACTCGCAGGCATAGCGTTCCAGGAATTTCGGTTTCGATAATTCGAGTGGCAGACCGCTGACCAGCACTGTTGTGTATCCGCCATTCGGTTTGTCCGGCACGATTCCCTTCGATTGCAGGAACGCGTGGTAATCAGTCCCCGGCCGGTTCCGGATCGATAGCCAATCTTCAAATCCGCGCTGGGCTTGTGTTTCATTGCCGAGATGCCATTTGCCCAGGTACGCAGTTCGATAATCCTTGTCGGCGAGTAATTCGGTCAAAACGTGAAACTGCGGCGCGAGTTCGATGCCGTTTCGGACGCAACCGTTATTGTGCGGCCACATGCCGGTCATCAGCGCGGAGCGCGATGGAACGCAAACCGGATGCGTCACGTAAGCCCGCTCAAAAACTGTGGACTCGGAAGCAAGCCTGTTCAAATTTGGAGCGTGGACTTTCCCTCCACCGCAGCAAGCGATCGTGTCCACCCGCTGTTGGTCGGGCAGAAAGAAAATCAGGTTCGGTTTCCTGCTCATCAATCTCGAAGGTTACGAACTAAATCAGTCTCCCACATCTCTGCAATCGTTGACTGCCCACTCTGTAGAGGAAGCTGACAGCTTCCCGTCAGAATCCCAGTCGTAACGCGATTCCAGAGAAAAGAAATCTTTGCGCGGGCCCGGCAAATCCTCGTCATTGCCGGGTCATGAAAGTTTTCGCGATTCTGTGTCTTTCGGTTACGGCTGCAGCGTTTACTGACGGAGCGCAAGTCGATCTCGCTGCGCGCGCCACGAATGAACTGGGGGTCGATCTTCACCGCCAGCTTGCTACCGGTGATGAAAACCTCTGCATTTCGCC
>JBDTZF010000053.1:0-17826 GCA_040005265.1 Verrucomicrobiota bacterium | reverse complement strand
TATCGCTCGGGCGGCGTGCCGACTTATTACGGTGGTTTCGCGGTTCAAGTGACACCGGGCACGCAGGCTTACGCTGGATTCCAGTTCCAGGCTGCTGATGGAATTCACTACGGCTGGGTCCAATTGGCGGTCAGCGCGAACGGGACAACGAGCATTATCGACTTCACCAATGCGGCCTATAACACGACGCCTGGTGCGCCGATCAATGCTGGAGTTCCGGAGCCCGGCACCATGGCGCTGTTGGCCATGGGTGCGACCGCGATCTTGGGCGCAGCGATCAAGCGCCGTCGCGGATAGGACTTGCCTTCGCCATCTAACTGCTTCTAGTTCAAGCCCCCGCTTCCCACTGAAGCGGGGGCTTACTTTTTATGTCGGGCCCTTTAGCCAAGCGGGTTATGCTCATCGGGTGGGATGCGGCGGATTGGATCTTCCTCACCCCGCTTTTGGACGAGGGCAAAATGCCCAATCTCCAGAAGTTGATTGAGGAAGGGGCCAGTGGACGGATTGCGACCTTACAACCCATCTTATCGCCGATTCTCTGGACTTCAATTGCCACCGGAAAGCGAGGCGACAAACATGGGGTCCTTTCGTTTGTCGAACCGAAGCCGAGCGGCCCGGGAATCCAACCGGTCAGCAGTTATTCGCGTCGGGCGAAAGCGCTCTGGAATATCCTCAGCCAATTGGGACGCCGGAGCGTGGTGGTCAATTGGTATGCCTCCCATCCGGCCGAAGCCATTAAGGGTGCAGTAGTTTCGAACCGTTATTCGGAATCTTCGCTCGACCCGAATCCTCTCGATGCCGGCACCGTTTATCCGGCCGATCTATTGCCGGTGATGGAGAAACTTCGTATCGCCCCATCCCAAATCACACCGGCCCAAATGGTGCCTTTCTTTTTGGAAGCCTTTCCGGCCGATGACGATCCGCGTCTGCAAGCCTTGGCGAAAATCGTCTCCCACTGCGCCAGCGTGCACAATGCCGCGACATATCTGGCGGAAACCGAGGACTGGGATTTTCTCGCAGTCTATTATGACATGATCGATCACGTCGGACATGGTTTTGCCCAGTACACCGCGCCGCGAATGCCACACGTCTCGGAGGAAGATTTCAAAATCTACCGTCACATTATCGAGAGCACATATCGGTATCATGATCTCATGCTGGGCCGCTGGCTGGAATTGGCCGGGCCGGATACAACTGTGATCGTCTTGTCCGATCACGGGTTCTACCATGGTGAAGCCCGACCCCTCGCGGAACGTGGCAGGGCTTCCGGCGAAAGACCAAGCGGCATTAATGCAAACCCTTTGATTTGGCATCGGTCGCATGGAGTGTTCGTCGCACGGGGCCCGGGGATTAAGCCTGATGCCCTCATGCATGGCGCTTCTCTTCTCGATGTAGCGCCCACGGTGCTGACTCTCCTGGGGTTACCGGTGCCAGAGGATTTTGAAGGGAAGGCTCTCTCTCAGATATTCGCTTCTCCGACCAAAATCGAATCGACTCCCAGTTTCGAGCCGCCACATCCCGACGATGGCGTTCATCGCGGAGCTGCTCCGGAAGAAAAGGATCCGTGGGCGGCGCAACAGGCGTTGAAACAATTGGCGGAGCTCGGTTACATCGAGGCGCCGGACGGAGATGCCGGCAAGGCGCAACTCAGTGCACTTGAGTCCCGGGATAGTCATTTAGCCCAGGTCTATTTTTCAACTGCGCGCTTCACAGAGGCGCTCGAATTGCTTCGGGACCTGACGCAACGCAGCAAGGATCCCAGCTATCCCTGTCGTGTGGTGATGTGTCTCATCGCCACGGACCAGATCGATGAAGCGGAAGCGATCGTGGAGAAGATCCTCGTTACCGTGCCGCATTACGGACTTGCGAAAATGTTGGCGGGCCAGATTGCGTTGATTAAAGGAAAAGACGCGGAAGCGGAGCTTGTTTTCAAGGAGCTAAAGGATGCCGAAGCGCAAATGCCCGCGCTACACGGCATGCTGGGAACAATTTGTTTGCGCCAACGCCGTTGGGAAGAAGCAGCCGCGCTGTTTCGAAGCGCTTTAAAGGCTGAGCCCGATTTTGCCGACGCCCACGACGGACTTGGAGTAGCCCTTCGACACTTGGGAAAACTCGAAGATTCGGTTTACGAGCATATGCGCGCGGTCTCGCTGCAACACGATCGCCCGCAGACGCACATCAACCTCGGGATTAGCCTGGCCAAGACCCGCCAAATTCCGTGGGCGATTCGCGCTTTTAATGTTGCTGCCGAACTGGCGCCCACGGAGCCATTCCCTCATCGTTGTCTTTCCCGGATTTACCGCCGGCTTGCTCCCGATCGTGAAAAGGCGCGCCATCACCTCTTGCTCGCGCGCGAGTTGCGGCGAAACCTCGGCCGCGCTACCCCGGCGTTTCGGCACGGAGCGTGACCGCGCGATTCCGCTTGGATCCATAGTATGCGTGATTTCATTACTGTCGTCAGCGGGCTTCCGCGTTCCGGAACCTCGCTCATGATGCAAATGCTTGCCGCCGGCGGAGTGCCGCCTCTCACTGATGAATTGCGCGTTGCCGATGAAAGCAATCCGCGCGGCTATCTTGAATTCGACCCAGTAAAGCGCCTGCGCTCCGATCACAGTTGGCTCGACCAAGCCCGCGGCAAATCCGTTAAGATCATTCATTTGCTTTTGCCCGAGTTGCCTGTCGGCGGGGCGTACACATATCGCGTCGTCTTTATGCAACGCCCAATCGAGGAAGTGCTCGCGAGTCAGCGCACCATGCTGGCACGGCAAGGCAAAATCGCGGGGAATGATGCTGTGCTCGCGAGAGTATATTCCAGCCAATTGGAACAAACCGAGAAATGGCTCGCGTCGCACGCCGAGTTTACCCGGCTGCCCCTTTCCTATCATTCCGTATTGAAGAATCCCGCTGCCGCCGCGCAGGAGATCAACGATTTTCTCGAAGGTGAACTGGATGTTTTTGCCATGGCTGCCGCAGTAGACCCGGCTCTTCATCGCGAACGGAAGGGAATATCCTAGTTTGGTTTTGTTGATCGGCCTTTGCCCGGGATACCCACTCGATGGCCGTTTGGCCGGTTAATTTCTTTTATTGGCGCCCGGGCGCATTTAGGCTGCATTCGCGCGCATGAATCACATCGATGTCCTAATCTGCACACCGGGCCGCTCGATGGAAGCGGCTTATGTGCGCAGCCTCACGAGCACGGTTCAGGAGCTCGCAGTCGCAGGAATTTCGTGGCGATTTCTTAACGACTACTCGTCCCTTGTGCACGAGGCGCGGGAAATGACTGCATCCGGTCGCGGCACTCACCTTAACCTCGATGATCGTGGTCCGCTGGCCGATGCCGTCACGTATACGAAAATGTTTTGGATCGACAGCGATATCGTCTGGGAGCCGGCCGATTTTCTGCGGCTCTACCACGCGCCGCAGGACGTAGTCGCTGGTTTTTACATGCTGAAACAACGGCAGGCCGCAGCCCACGGCGAACGAGTCCTCGACGCGCTGCACACCAGCGCTATCGTGGAGGTCGATTCTGTGGGCTTTGGTTTTGTTGCCGTTAAATCCGGCGTTTTCGAGGCGATCGAGCGCCCGTGGTTCGGCCTCGACGTTGAGACCCGATGGAAATCTTCGGGGAAACGAACACGCATTGCCGTAGGCGAAGATGTCTCCTGGTGCCGTAAAGTCCGCAACGCCGGATTTCTTATTCATCTCGATGGATCGGTGCGTGTCCAGCATCTCAAGACGTTGCCAGTTGAATGGCCCGCAAGTGGAAGCGCGCCCGGTGCAGATGAGGATTGAATCGAATCGCCCTCCGGATCAGGATGATGCGAGACGTTTTCCTAAATCTAGTTTTCAATGGCAAAAACCAGCATTAGCAAAATCCAAGCGCGCGAGATTCTCGATTCGCGCGGTAATCCGACGATCGAAGTCGATGTGCTGCTTGAGGGCGGTGCTCTGGGCCGGGCGGAAGTGCCGAGCGGCGCGAGCACAGGCGAGCACGAAGCCTGGGAATTGCGCGACGGAGATCGGAATCGCTACGGTGGCAAGGGTGTCTTGCACGCTGTTGCGAGCGTAAGTGAAAAGATTGCGCCTGCCATCAAGGGCTGGGACGCGTGCGATCAAGCGAAGATCGACAATAAACTGATCGAGCTCGACGGCACGCCGAACAAGAAGAACCTGGGCGCGAACGCGTTGCTCGGCGTTTCATTGGCCATAGCGCATGCCGCTGCGGCTGCCGAAAAAATCTCGCTCTTCCGGTATCTGGGCGGTGCAGAGGCAAACGTCCTGCCCGTGCCGATGATGAACATTCTAAATGCCGGCGCGCATTCCGATGCACCGATCGATTTCCAGGAGTTCATGATCATGCCCAAAGGCGCGCCGACTTTTGCCGAAGGCCTGCGTTACGGCGCCGAAGTCTTTCACGCGCTGAAGGACGTGTTGAAGGATCGACATCTTTCCACGGCCATCGGTGATGAAGGCGGATTCGCTCCGCAACTCGATTCCGCAGAGGATGCTCTGGAATCGATTATCACCGCGATTGAAAAAGCCGGCTACAAGCCGGGTGAACAAATCTTTATCGCCCTCGATCCGGCTTCATCGGAATTCTTTGATCAAAAAGAAAATCTTTACGTGTTCAAGAAATCGGACGGCTCCAAACGCACGGCGGAAGAACTGGTCGCCTACTATGTCGATCTTTGTAATCAGTTTCCCATCATCTCAATCGAGGACGGCTGCGCGGAGAACGATTGGGGTGGTTGGAAGAAATTAACAGCGCGCCTGGGTGATAAGATTCAGCTTGTCGGAGACGATCTGTTTGTCACGAATGTGAAATTTCTGCGCCGAGGAATCGACGAGCACGTGGCGAACTCGATCTTGATCAAGGTGAACCAGATCGGCACGCTTACTGAAACATTGGCCACGATCGATCTGGCCACGCAAAATAATTATACCTCGGTGATCAGTCATCGTTCGGGTGAGACAGAAGACACCACGATCGCCGACATTGCCGTCGCGACGAACGCGGGCCAGATCAAGACCGGATCACTCTGCCGGACCGATCGCGTGGCGAAGTATAACCAGCTGCTGCGGATCGCTGAAGAACTTGGTGACAAAGCCGTTTACGGCGGTAAGATGCGCTAACGTGGAGCAAACAGATTTTCGTGCCCGGCGCGATGCCACAGTCTGGCAACGCCTGAATCGCGTCCTGGTTGTGCTGCTTTTCGTCGCGGTCTGGCTTGGCGGGGTGAGTTTGTTTCTGCCGCCATATAAAAAACTGACGCAGGGCCGGACGGAGCTCGACAATCTGCAAGCACAGGTCAACGAGCGAAAAATTTTACTGACGCACCAGACTCGCGAAGTGAACCTGCTCAAGAACGACTCGGCCTACCTGGAGACGATTGCCCGCGATAAGCTGGATTTAATGAAAGAAGGAGAAGTGATTTTTCGACTCGAGTCAGGGCACCCGGGAAAGAACAAAGAATCTTTGCGCAGGTAGAGGCGGTTACCTGAACCTTTGCATCTCACGGACACGCGGCTATCTTTTCCGCGTGGCTACCGAAATCTCCGCTGTCGATGCTGAAAACTTAAAATCGCGGGTCCGCGATTTGCGGAGGTTTCTTTGACGTCGAAAAGCGCGAGAAAGATTTAAGCACAATCGAAGCGCGAATGGCCGCGCCCGATTTCTGGTCGAACCGCGAGCGAGCCCAGGCCGATGTCGAGGAGGTCTCGCGGTTACGTTCACTGATCAACCCGTTTCGGGAGCTCGAACGCAGCATCGACGATTTCGAGGCGTTGCATCAACTCGCCTCCGAGGAACAGGACGAAACGCATCGCCTTCAGGCCGAACGTGAGGTCACTGCCGAACACGGCAGTCTTCTGCACAAGCTCGAAGAGTTCGAGCTGCGTCAATTTCTCTCCGGCGAAAACGATCGCTCAAACGCATTCATCACGATTCATTCCGGCGCCGGCGGAACGGAGTCGTGCGATTGGGCCGACATGCTGTTGCGCATGTATCAACGCTGGATGGAGCGCAGCGATTTCAAATCGCAGATTGTCGATATTCAAACGGGTGAGGAAGTCGGTATCAAATCGGTCACCTTGCTTGTGACCGGCGATTATGCCTATGGATACCTGCAAGCGGAGCGCGGTGTCCATCGGTTAGTGCGCATCTCGCCGTTCGATGCCAACAAGCGACGACACACGTCGTTTGCCAGTGTTGATGTTGTCGCAGAAATCGCCGATACCGCGCCGATCGAAGTGAATCCGGCCGACCTAGAGATCGGGACTTTCCGCGCCGGTGGGAAGGGCGGGCAAAACGTTAACAAAGTCGAAACCGCCGTGCGCATCGTGCACAAGCCAAGCGGGATTGTGGTTGCGTGTCAGGCCGAGCGCAGCCAGGGACGGAACCGCGAGCTCGCGCTCAAGATGTTGAAAGCAAAGTTGTATCAAGTCGAAGAAGATAAGAAGCGCGCCGAAATTGAGCGGCAGTACGGAGAGAAAGGAGAGATCGCGTGGGGCAGTCAAATTCGCTCCTATGTTTTTCAGCCCTACCAAATGGTCAAGGATCACCGGACCGGCGCGGAGACGAGCAACGTCCAGGAGGTGATGGATGGTAACATCGACATATTCATCCAGGCGAAACTGCGTGGACAGAAAAACACCAAGGGCGAAGGAGACGAAGTTTAACAGTGCCCATCGTGAGGCGCGCATTCGCGGCCAAGGCGCCCCAGTATTGCTGACTCCGATCGCTTCGCTCCGTTCAGGATAACAGATTAGGCAGCGCGCACGAGTCTCAGCCGAAATCGCGGATCGAATTTTCCCCGACTATGTGCGCGGCAGCAGGTCAAGCAGGCAACGGCATGCCGTATTCGGCGAATGCGGGGAAAATCCCGCCAACATTTTGGGCAACGATATAGAAATCGGCCGCGTTGGTTCTTCGCGCCAAATGAAAGAGCGTGACACCGCTTTTCATCACCGATTCCGAGATCGCGGCAAGCCTTCCGCCATTCGCTTCCATGCGGCGCAATCCGGCGGCGACCGACGCGAAATTGGGCGAGCAAATGTGCAAGCTCGTGGCGAAGGGTGCGATCGATTTCTCCTGGATGATGGCTCAGCTGGGGATTCAGAGTGATCAGTTTATTGCGATAATCAGCGCGCCCGGCGCAGGTTTTCAGGCGTGGATTCCATCGGACGCGAACTTCATTGGCCAGACGGTTTGCGCCATTGCTTCGCAATAGCTCTTGAACGGTTTGATCAAGGTCGACATTGCTCTCCGGGGCGTCGTCGCGGTGGTTAACGACTCCGGCCGACTTGGTCTTACCTCCGCAATCCACCCGGCCGGGATCACTACCTCCAGTCACAACCGGATTGCGAAAACTAAACTCGAGTTGTCTAAGCAACAGCATACTCGTCGCGCTTTGCTTTCGTTAACCGGTCGGACACTCGTTCTATCGCGGCCCCAGCCCGATTGATTTCATCTGCGGTTGTCCATTTACCGAATGAGAATCGCACAGCCGACCTGGCGCGTTCCGTTGAGCATCCCATCGTGAGCAAAACGTGAGAGGCAACCACAGATCCAACCATGCACGCCGATCCGCTCGACGCACAGACCCCTTCGAGATCGAGCGCCATTAGCATCGTCTCTGAATCAATGCCGGGAAAACTTACGTTTAGCGTGTTAGCCAGGCGATGCGCCGCATCGCCGTTTTGCACCGTTGCAGGAAAGCTGCTCGAAATGCGCGACCAGAGTTCGTCGCGCAGTTGCGATTCGCGTTTCTGCTCGGCGTCACAATCTTGCGACGCCCATTCGGCTGCCGCCGCCATGCCGGCAATCGCAGCCACGTTTTCCGTTCCGGGCCGACGATCATTTTCGTGCGCGCCGCCAAACATGATCGGTTGGATCGATAATCCGCTACGCAGGAACAGGAATCCTGCGCCCTTCGGTCCGTAAAATTTATGCGCTGCGAAACTGGCCGCGTCGACGCATGAGATGTCGACGGCGATCTTCCCAAACGATTGCACCATGTCGCTGTGAAGAAGAACGCCTTTGGTTCGGCAGATTTCGGAAATCTCGCCGATGGGCTGGACCACACCCGTTTCATTGTTTGCGGACATGATTGAAACCAGCCGTGTTTCCGGACGAATCGATGTGGCGAGCTGATCAAGATCAACAATTCCTTCGGATGAAATATTGAGCCAGGTCACCTCGAAGCCTTCATGTTTCTCCAGATACTCAATCGCGTTCAGCACAGCATGATGCTCGGCCTTGTTCGAAATTACATGACCGCCGCGTGAAGAGGGACATCGGGCTAGTCCCAGCACGGCGAGATTGCACGATTCCGTTCCGCCGCTTGTGAAAATCAATTCATGGGGCTTCGCGCGGAGTAATGCGGCCAGCTTATCCCGGGCTTCATCGATTGCGGCACGCGCTTCTCGTCCCGCGGCATGCACGCTCGACGGGTTTCCGAAATGCCGCTCCAAGTACGGCAGCATCGCCTCGCGCGCCGCGTCACAAAGCGGCGTCGTGGCATTGTAATCGAGGTAAATCATGCGCTGAACTCGTCGCGCGTAATACCCGACCTGTGTTCTCGCTTTGGCACGACCTTGAGTTGTTTCTCTTCGTAGTAGGCGAGGGAGTCCGGCGGCACACTTTGAATGAGGAAAACGTTCCCGCCGATTGTCGATCTTGCGCCGATCACAGTTTGGCCGCCGAGCACGGTCGAGTTTGGATAAATTGTCACGTCGTCCTCGACCTTGGGATGGCGTTTGCCACCCTTCTTGATCTTTCCCTGCTCGTCTTTTTGAAAGCTGCGCGCTCCCAGGGTGACACCATGATAAAGCTTTACCCGCGATCCGATTTCCGTGGTTTCGCCGATCACCACGCCTGTTCCGTGATCGATGAAAAAATGCGAGCCGATCTTTGCGCCGGGATGGATGTCGATTCCAGTACGGCTGTGGGCCCACTCGGTCATGATGCGTGGGATCAACGGCACCTTGTTATAGAGCAGATGAGCCATGCGATAAATGGCGATCGCCTCCAGAGATGGGTAGGCGAGGATAATCTCCTCGTAACTTTTGGCCGCAGGATCGCCTTCGTAGGCAGCATCGATGTCTGTCCAAAGAATGCGGCGCACAGCGGGCAGTTCCGCCATGAAGGCATTCAAGAGTTCGATCGCTTTTGCTTCGGTTTCCTGGTCCGTCGGAATTTTGCCTAAACTTCGGCACATCTCCGTTTTGAGCCGGGCGCGCAACGTTCTCACCCGGGCGCGCGTCGTTTCAGCCAAATCTTCCGAGTTGACCAGCGCCTCGCTTCGAAACCCCGGGAACATTAGACTCATCAATTCCGCGCAGGCCGCTTCAATAGCGAGTCGCGACGGCAACGATGCGGCAACTTCGAGATAATTGATGCCGCCGGTTTCACCGTAGGTTTCGAGCAGTTCGTCAACTGCGTCGCGGGTGGTGGTTTCCATTGCCTTGGAAAGTACGCGAGCGCGTGCATCCAATCAAAGTGCATTTGTCGGTCCGACTTCGCTCGACATGGCCTGACTGAGATACGAAATTGGGGCGATGAAGCCTTTCGAAATCGCCAGCCTGCCCCCGGATGAATTGAACGGGTTTCTGTCCGGCACCCATTCAGATCCGTTCCGGATCCTCGGGCCGCATCGAGCAGGCGATAATTTGGTGATTCGCGTTTTTCGGCCGGACGCGACGAAGGTCGAGATTCTGCATGGTCAAGAGTCGCCGGTTGCAGCGGAGAAGGTTCATCGCGACGGATTCTTTTGCGCGACGGTGCCGGGAGCAAGACGCGAGCTCGATTATCGGATTCGCCTGACCAGCCGGGACGGATCCGAATTGGTTATGCGCGATCCATATCAATACGGCCCGATCATGGGCGAAGTGGATCTGCATCTTTTCGCCGAGGGTCAGCATTGGCGGCTTTACGACAAGTTTGGCGCTCATTTGCGCACGATTGACGGGGAAGCGGGCGTTTACTTCGCGGTTTGGGCGCCGAATGCGCAGCGCGTCAGCGTGGTCGGCGATTTCAACCGCTGGGACGGACGAGTCAATCCGATGCGGAAACTTCTCGGGGGCGGCGCGTGGGAATTATTTTTGCCCGGGGTTAAGGAAGGCACCCACTACAAACTGGAGATCCGCGCGCAGACTGGCGCGATCCTGCTCAAGAGCGATCCGTTCGCGTTTTTTGGCCAGCACGGAAAATCCACAGCGTCGCTGGTTTATAATCTGGATCGTTATAAGTGGAGCGACGGAGAATGGATGGACCAACGACGAACCAAAGATTGGCCGCGCAGCCCGCTCAGCATTTACGAAGTGCATCTCGGTTCGTGGCGACGCCGGGTGGACGATGGAAACCGGCAACTGAGTTATCTCGAACTCGCGGAGACGCTGCTGCCCTACGTGCTGGAGTTGGGCTACACCCACATCGAATTGCTGCCGATTGCGGAGCACCCATTTGAAGGGTCGTGGGGCTATCAAGTCACAAACTATTATGCACCGACAAGTCGGTTCGGAACGCCGGACGAGCTGCGCTATTTCATCGACAAGTGCCATCAGGCGGGCATCGGCGTGATCGTGGATTGGGTCCCCGCGCATTTTCCGAAGGACGCTCATGGCTTAGCAGAATTCGATGGGACGGATTTGTACGAGCATATGGATCCGCGGCAGGGCGAACATCAGGATTGGGGCACACTCATTTTTAATTTCGGCCGCAACGAAGTGCGCAATTTTCTAATCGCCAACGCTCTTTTCTGGCTCGACAAATATCACATCGATGGCCTTCGCGTGGATGCGGTCGCGTCGATGCTCTATCTCGATTACTCGCGAAAACCGGGCCAATGGATCCCGAATGTTTACGGCGGCCGGGAGAATCTCGACGCGATTTATTTTTTGAAACGGTTCAACGAAGTTTGTTACGAACGTTTTCCCGGCATCATCACGATCGCGGAAGAATCAACCTCCTGGCCTGGCGTGTCGCGACCGACTTATCTGGGCGGGCTTGGATTTGGGCTCAAGTGGAACATGGGGTGGATGCACGATTTCCTGGAGTACATGTCGCTCGATCCGATTTTCCGGCGTTTTCACCATGGCAACATCACGTTTTTTTTGCTCTATGCGTTCCAGGAAAATTTCGTTTTGGTGCTCAGCCACGACGAGGTTGTTCATGGCAAGCGTTCCCTGTTGTCCAAGATGCCTGGGGACGAATGGCAGAAGTTTGCTAATCTGCGTTTGTTCTATGCCTGGATGTACGGCCAGCCGGGCAAGAAGCTGCTTTTTATGGGCGGCGAGATTGGCCAATGGCGTGAGTGGAACCACGATACAAGTCTCGACTGGGATCTTCTCGATCTTCCGCTGCATGACGGGCTGCGGCGCCTGGTTCAACATCTAAATTTTACTTACAAGAGCGAGCCTGCGTTGTGGCAACAGGACGATAACCACGAAGGTTTTGAGTGGATCGATTTCCACGACGCCGACAACAGTGTTGTTTCGTTCATGCGTAAATCGCGCGAGGGCGATATTGTTGTGTTTGTCGTGAATGCGACACCCATTGTCCGGCACGATTACCGGCTCGGCGTTCCGCAGGCTGGATTCTACCGGGAGATCATCAATACCGATGCTGAGACCTACGGCGGCGGAAACGTAGGTAATCTCGGAGGTGTCCAGAGCGGAGATCGAGAATGGATGGGCCGGCAGCATTCAATTTTGATTCAACTTCCGCCGCTGGCGACGGTAGCATTCAAGTTCCAGGCTTGACCTTCGCAGCGCGTCCCGTCATTCTGCCCTCACATTCATGAGGCAAAAAAATCTTACAGCCTTTACACTTATCGAAATGCTGGTCGTGATTGCGATCATTGCCACGATCGCGGCGTTCGCTGTGCCGGCGCTGACCAGCGCATTAACCAAAGGTCAAATGACGGGAACGATGAATAACGCGCGGCAACTCTATTTAGCCGGTTATCAAATGGCGCTCGATGGCGCTGCGAATGGTGATGCCAACCTGGCCTGGCCGGGTGACTATACCGCAGGCACTGTTACGACATTAAAGGATTACGTTGAGAAGCTGGTGCAAAACGATTACCTGAAAGCGAGCGATCTTGCGAAGATGCTGAGTGCTCCCGGCGCCTCTTGCACAGCGATTGGCACGACGGCAGGCGGCGGAATAGTGGCCGTGACTCTCACCGGCAACAGCGGTCTCAAAGTTTACCCGGTTAAGGACAATGATAGTTCGAACGTCATCTTTTCCACGACTTCAAACTTCGTATACGGCACTGCGCTCAACAACACGAGCTCGCCGTATGGCGACAAGGGATTTGTGGTCGTGCGAAAGGGTGGAGATGGCAGCGTTTTGCGGAAAAATAACGCCGTGGCAATTGCTGGGCAGGAACCAACCTTTGAATCGAATGTTGGCAAGAAGCCGGGCGAACCGCAGGGAACTGTTACGCCCGGTGATCCATTGGGCGTGTTGAAGCAGCCCTAAGTATTTCGCGGCAGCGTCTCGGATTCGAATTCGCCGTCGCTGATGCGGGTTCGAATTTTCATTTTCGGACGAACTGTCGCGACGCTGCGGATTAGTTTGCCGCGCTCGTCCAGTGTTATGCTGTAACCGCGCCGAAGGGTGGCTTCGGGGCCCAGGACGCGCAAAATTCCTTCGGCCTCGCGGAAACGATGTTTCGCATGCTCGAGAACTCGCGCCGGCAATTCCAGGAAACGCCGGCGAAGATCGACCAGGCGATTGCGACGAAGTGTGAGCTCCCGCGCTGGACTGCGCGCCTGGAGTGCGGCCGCGATGTGGGAAAGACCCCGCTTATAATTGTCGATCTTATGAAGGAGGCAGCGTCTCAAAGTCTCCCGGTTGTGATCGAGACGTTGTTGCGCGTCCCGCATCCGGTTGAGCAACTCGCGCCCGAGGCTGCGCCCGTAAGAATCCAGGTGCCGGCTAAGATCGATAATGTCGGGCACGATCAATTCCGCCGCCGCGCTCGGCGTCGGCGCGCGCAGATCAGAGACAAAATCGGCAATGGTAAAATCGATTTCGTGTCCAATCGCGGAAACAATCGGAGTCGTTGCGCTGGCAATCGCACGGGCAACAATCTCCTCGTTGAATTCCCAAAGATCTTCAATGCTGCCGCCACCGCGCGCGATGACGATGATTTCAACTGGCGCGAATTGTTCGCTTGGTTCCGCCAGCTCGCGGATCGCGACCGCAATTTCCGCCGCCGCGCCTGTTCCCTGGACGCGCACCGGATTGATCAAAATCTGCAGCCAGGGCGCTCGGCGGCGCAAGACATTTAGCATATCGCGAATGGCAGCGCCGTTGGGTGAAGTGACGATCCCAATTCGTCTCGGGAATCGCGGCAAAGCATGTTTGCGCTCCGGCGCGAATAATCCTTCGGCTTCCAGTTTGCGCTTCAACGCTTCGAACTTCGCTTGCAGCAAACCAAGCCCGCGCGGCTGTAGAACCTGGACGCTGAGTTGATATTGCCCACGCGCTTCGAAGACGGTGATGTTCCCGTAAACCTGCACCTGCGTACCATCGACAAGCGGCTGCCGGAATGGAGCCATCGTGTTGCGGAAAATCACGCACGCGATCTGGGCGCGCTGATCCTTGAGCGTGAAATATTGATGGCCGCTAGGAAGCAACTTGTAGTTGGAGATCTCGCCTTGGACCCAGACCGCTCCGAACTTGGTTTCCAAAGTGCCGCGAATCTGCCGGGTCAATTCGCCGACAGTGAAAACCTTTGTCGATGTTTGGAAGAAATCGCCGGTCAGTTCCATCGGATGGAGGGACGAGATCCGTATCGTCCGAGTACAGGAACACCTCGGACGGCGTTCCTCCAATTATTTGTCGAACAACTCATTCTGCGCGCCGGCTGGCGGTTTGAGACCGAGCTTGCGATACGCATTTGGTGTGGCCACGCGGCCTTGCGGAGTTCGCCGGATGTAGCCTTCCATAATTAAATAGGGCTCGTTCACTTCTTCGAGTGTTCCCGCTTCTTCCCCTACAGCGACGGCCAGCGAGCTTAGCCCGACCGGGCCGCCGTTAAATTTGTGGATCAATGTCTCGATAATGCGTTTGTCCCACTGATCGAAACCATCGCGATCGATCTCGAGCATCACGAGCGCGCGATCGGCAAGCTCTGCGTTGATCTTACCGTCCGCTTTAACCTGCACATAATCGCGCACCCAGCGCAGAAGATTATTGGCTGTGCGCGGCGTGCCCCGTGATCGCGTGGCAATCTCCGTCGCGCCCGCTGCATCGATTTCCACTCCGAGCAGGCCGGCGCTGCGCACGATGATTTTTTGGATCTCTTCAGCGTGGTAATAATCGAGGCGCGCGGTCATTCCGAATCGCGAGCGTAGCGGCGCGCTCACCATGCCAGCGCGCGTAGTTGCCCCGACCAGCGTGAATTTCGGAAGTTGCAGCCGGAGACTGCGCGCCTGCGGGCCCTGATCGATGATGATGTCGAGCCGGTAATCTTCCATCGCGGGATAGAGATATTCCTCGATCGTCGGTTGGAGCCGATGGACCTCGTCGATGAACAGCACATCGCCCTTTTCGAGGCTGGTAAGGAGCCCGGCCAGTTCTCCGGCCTTTTCAATGACCGGGCCACTGGTGTTTTTTATGTTTCCGCCCATCGCATTGGCGATGATGTAAGCGAGCGTTGTTTTTCCAAGGCCGGGCGGGCCGCTTAATAAGATATGCTCGAGTACGTCGTTGCGCCTTTTCGCCGCTTCCACCATCAGTTCCAGCCGCTCGCGCACTTTCGCCTGGCCAGTGAACTCGCTGAACGCCGGCGGCCGCAGCGACATTTCGAATACTGGATCGGGCTCCGGCGGTTTCACAATCGTTGGAGTGGTGGATGGCACGCTGATGATATTTATCCTTCCATTACGCCAACAACGTCCTATTCCAAATTCTTCGTGAGGACCAGTTCGGTGCCGCGCGCTTTAATTACATAGTTAACTTCATCGAACGCGTTGCGAATCAAATGCAAGCCGAGGCCACCGGGCTTCACCGCATCGTGCGAACGGCCTCGCATTTCGTGGGGCGCGGTCTGCTGGCCGTAATCGCGCAATCGCATGCGAATGCATTTCCGGAGTCCTTCCATCGACAACGCAATCGGTTGATCGTCGCGCAACTGATAGGCATAACGAATGATGTTGGTGCAGGCCTCATCCACCCCGAGTACCATCAGCATTCGCTCCTTTTCGGAGAATGGATAACCCTCAAGAAATTCGCGAACGAGACCACGCAGCGAAGCAAGGTTCCCGGTATGACTGCTAAACTCAATCTTCTTTCGGTTCATTCGCGGGCCGGAGGGGGAACCTTGAAAGCTGGACACACCCGGGGCGCTATTCAAGTGCGAAGGCCAACTTGGTATGACAAGCCCGGATGTGTCCGCGGCCGGTGGAGTGTTGAAAACCTGATGGACAGAAGGCGAAAGCGTTGTTCAATTCCCCTCATGTGGAAACCCATTGCGGCGTCCCTGCTTCTCGCGACTCGGGCATTGGCCCAGGAACATTCCACGGCCTATGAAGCCTTGCGCATTGTCGGATCGCAGATGGGCCGCGATCATGTGAATCGCGTTATTTCTGTCAGTGGTTCGGAGGGCAATCCGCAGCCGGAAACTTGGAAGATCCTGCTCGATGATTCGCGCGCGCGCGGTGGGGTGCGCGAAGTGGAAGTCGCAGGCGGCAGGGTCGTTTCCGAACGAACTCCAGTTCGATCGGTCACCGGTTCGAGCGAAGGGGCCACTATAAAGACGGCGCATCTAAATCTCGATTCCAGTGGCGCCTTTAGCGTGGCCAGTCACACCGCCGAAAAATCTAATACGCAGTTCGAAACCGCCAGTTACACCCTTCGCACCGATGAACACGGCGATCCGGTCTGGATCGTAACCTTGGAAAACCGCTCGCGCCCGGTTGGCACTATTTACATCGGTGCGAATCGCGGAGTCGTCACACGAACGGAGGGCATGTTTTCCGGCACGACCATGACGGATGTGGAGGTGGACGAAGTTCGCGACAAGGAGAGGGGTCATGGAATGCTTGATAACGCCAAGTCGCGGATCACAGAGACATTCCATCACGCCCAGGACGATGCGCGCGGCATGTTCCATAAAGTGCGACGCTCGTTCGCCGATTTCATTGCCGGCGACTAGCGAGGGATCGACATGGCCAGTGACGAACGCGACTCATTCTGGCCAGCTTTGCCTTTTGCGGAATGGAAGGAAACGGCGATCACTCTCCACATGTGGACGCAAATCGTTGGCAAGATTCGTCTGGCGAAAACCCCCTGGATAAATCATTCCTGGCACGTCACTCTCTACCTCACCGCGCGGGGCATGACCACGTCGCCGATCCCGCACGGACTTTCTACTTTCGAAATCACCTTCGATTTCATCGATCATCAGTTGCGGATTGATAAGAGCGACGGGACCCGGCGCTCAATCGAGCTGCAGCCGCGATCAGTCGCGAACTTTTACCGCGCAGTCATGGACGCGCTGAAAGAGCTCAATCTACCGGTCACGATCAACGTTGCTCCGAACGAGATCGAAAGCCCGGTCCCATTCGATCGCGACGACGAGCACCGCTCCTACGATCCTGAATATGCGAATCGCTTCTGGCGCGTGCTGGCCCAAAGCGACCGCGTCTTCAAGGAGTTCCGCTCGCGTTTCTGCGGCAAGTGCAGCCCTGTGCATTTTTTCTGGGGCAGCTTTGATTTGGCCGTTACCCGTTTCTCCGGTCGTCAGGCGCCGCCTCATCCGGGGGGTATCCCGCATCTTCCCGACGCAATCACACGGGAAGCGTACTCCCAGGAGGTGAGTAGTCTCGGCTTCTGGCCGGGCAATGCCGCTGCGCCTACGCCGTTATTTTATTCCTATGCTTATCCCGAACCGCTGGGATTCGCAGACGCCAAGGTTCAGCCGGCTGAAGCCTCGTATTTGGCAAAGATGCGCGAGTTTGTTCTGCCTTATGATGCGGTGCGCACAGCACGATCGCCTGACGAAACGCTGTTGGAATTCGCCCAGAGCACGTATGACGCCGCGTCAAAGCTTGGGAAATGGGACCGGGCGGCGCTGGAAGAAAATAAACCTTCCTTGCATTCGCCCCATCCGCACTTGTAAATGAAAGCGGGACTGACATGACGAATTCGAACGAAGCAGCGCACGCTGAACAGGGCGCATGGAGCGGGGTCGCACGCGGCTGGCGTCCACTCTACGGTGATTTTAACCGGCTCGGTTTGAACATCGAATGGCACGATTTTCGAACCCAGCGGACGCTTGATTGGGGTCGAAGTTTTCATCCCAACAGTCTGGAGTTCTGTCTGAATCTTGACGGCCGCGGTGCGGTGGGTGCCCAGAACGAAACACGAAGCGATTATCTTCCCGGCAATTCCGGCTACTATGCGGTCGCGGACGAGCCGCTAGCGGCATCACGCCAGGCCAAGGATCATCATCAATTCGTCACGCTGGAATTTTCGCGGAGTCATTTGCAAAAACAATTTGTGCAGAACGAGGACGGTCTGGAACCGGAGATCCGCCGAATTCTTTTCGACAATACGAATGAGAGCGTCGTCGCACCGACCCGTCCGATGTCGATCCAGCAGCGGGAGGTGATCGCGAGCTTGGCCGAGCCGCCGGTGGCGAAAGCGGCGCAAGTCCTTTGGTACCAAGGGAAGGCCCTCGAACTCATGTCCCATTTTCTTTTCGCGCCGAAGAATCCTGAATTTTTCTGCATGCGACAAAAACGTGTGGCGCGCGAGCGGGTCGAGCGCGTGAAGGAAATGCTCGCCCGGGATCTGGCGAACCCGCCGGC
>JBDTZF010000052.1:0-17919 GCA_040005265.1 Verrucomicrobiota bacterium | reverse complement strand
GGCGACGGGATGTTGACCATTCGGCCCGGTGTAATGCGCGTCAGCTTCCGGCAATACGATTTTCACTTCCGACATCGCGATCATGGGCAGGAAGCGGATGAAAATAAGGAAGAGCGAAGTGAAAATGCCGAGCGTGCCGATAAAGGTCCAGATATCCACCCAAGTCGGAATAAACAGTCCCCAGGACGACGGGAGAAAGTCGCGATGCAGTCCGCCGACGATGATGATGAAGCGCTCGAACCACATTCCCGCGTTCACGCACATGCAGACAAAGTAGACAACGAAGATGTTGCGCCGGCACCACTGGAACCAGAAAAGCTGGGGTGAAAGCATATTGCAGAAAAGCATGCCTACCCACCAGTACCACCAGTACGGGCCGAAGATGCGGTTCCAAAACGCGAACCGCTCATATTGATTGCCGCTATACCAGGCGATGAAAAATTCCATGGCGTAGGCGTAGGCGACGAAAGAGCCGGTCAACAAAATGATCTTGGCCATCTTGTCGATGTGCTGCGGCGTGATGATGTCGTGAAGTTTGAAAATGGCGCGAGCCGGAATGAGCAGCGTCAGCACCATGGCGAAGCCGCCGAAGATCGCGCCGGCCACAAAGTAGGGCGGGAAAATAGTGGTGTGCCACGTGGGGAGAATCGACGTGGCGAAGTCGAACGATACGACGCTGTGCACGGAGAGAACCAGCGGCGTCGAAAGACCGGCCAACAACAGGTAGGCCATTTCGTAGTGGCGCCAGTTGCGGTTCGAGCCGCGCCAGCCGCAGGCAAACACGCCGAACAGGAATTTCTTGATCTTGGTCGTCGCGCGATCGCGCAGAGTCGCCAGATCGGGAATCAACCCAGTATACCAGAACAGGACGGAGACGGTGAAATAAGTCGAGACTGCGAAGACGTCCCACATGAGTGGGCTGCGGAAGTTTGGCCAAATGGCGTAGTTGTTAGGGACAGGCGCAAGAAACCAAGCCATCCAGACCCGGCCTACGTGCACGCCGGGAAAAATCGCGGCGCACATCACCGCGAACAGGGTCATTGCTTCGGCGGAGCGATTGATCGACGTGCGCCATTTCTGGCGGAGCAAAAACAAAATAGCCGAGATCAGCGTGCCGGCGTGCCCGATACCGATCCAAAAAACGAAGTTGGTAATGTCCCAGGCCCAGCCGACCGGATGATTCAATCCCCAGGTGCCGACTCCGGTGGAAATCTGATAGCCGAGCGAGAAGAGACCGACCATCGCGATGGAAGCGGTGATTGTGAACGTGACCCACCACCAGCGCGGCGCCGGTTGTTCCACCACGCCCGAAATGCGTTCGGTAATCCAGCTGAAGTTGCGCCGGTTCAAGACCAGCGGAACGTGCGCGAGCTTGGCGGAAACCTCGGCTTCGCCTCTGATCACGCCTGGTGCTGTGGGTGTCGCGTCCATTTCAGATCGATTAGCTCTCTTTCTCCATGGGACTGGCCACGCCGATCGCGGCCGCGTCCGGCATCTTAGGATTGGGATTGCGAATTCTCGCGAGATAACTCGTACGAGTAGCTACGTTCAAGTATTCGAGCAGCCGGTAATTGCGATCCTGCGCTTTCATTTTCGAAACGCGGCTTTCCGGATCTTTAATATCGCCAAAAACAATCGCTTCGGTCGGGCAAGCTTGAGCGCAGGCCGACGTAAATGAATCGCGCGGGATGCGAGTGTCCGCCGACGCGCCCGCCTGGACCTGCGCGGAAATTTTTGCTTCCTCGACGCGCTGCACGCAGTAACTGCACTTCTCCATTACGCCGCGCATCCGCACCGTAACGTTCGGATTCTTTTGCAGCTTCACGATGTCCGGCGCGCCCTTTTCGGTCAGCGGCGCGAAATATTCCTTATAAATGCTGAATTGCCCGGCGATCTTCTTCTTGCCGACAGGCCGCTGGTTGTAATCGAAGAAGTTAAACCGGCGGACTTTGAACGGGCAGTTGTTGGCGCAATATCGTGTGCCGACGCAACGATTATAAGCCATGACGTTGAGGCCATCCTCACTATGAACGGTGGCGTTGACCGGGCACACGGTTTCACAGGGCGCGTTCTCGCAGTGCTGGCACATCATCGGTTGGTGCACCATCTCCGGACTCTCCGGCCAGTCGCCTTGCTCCTGATCGAAAGACTTTTCGGTCGCGAAATAACGATCGATGCGGATCCAGTGCATCGCGCGGCCGTGACTCACTTGTAATTTGCCGACGATCGGGATGTTGTTTTCGCTTTGGCAGGCGATGACACACGCACTGCAACCGGTGCACACGTTAAGATCGACAGCCATTCCCCATTGATGCTGCGCCGTCAGTGGCGGGTGCTGATAAATGCTGGGCAACTGATGCTCTGTCTCTTCCCCGGCGCCAGCCACTTTGCTTACAAAAGCGTTGTCTTTTCGGTAATGCTCAAGCGTCGCTTCGCGAACAAGACCGCGGCCTTCGATGCTGAAATGGTCCTGCGTAATTGAAAGCGGATACTTGCGTCCGACCTTTGTCACTTTCACGCTCTCAATTTCTGTCCCGTCCGCAGCAATGAAATGCGGAGTGAGCGGCGTCCGCAGCAGATAACCATTAAAGCCCCGTTGCTCGGCCTCCATCGGATTCGCGTCCGCTGCTGCACCCGCATAGGGAAGTGCTTCGAATCCGGGCATCTTTCTGCCATAACCGAGCGGAATCGTGATCGAGAAATCAGCATGGCCGGGCGAAATCAGTGCGGGGATCACCAACTCGCGATTGGTTCCCCCGGTGCCTGCCCTTTTATCCATAATCGCGATCTTGATCAGGTCGCCAGCTTCAACACCCAGCCTTTTGCCAAAGGCGGGCCCCATAATAGCGGCATTATCCCAGGTAAGTTTCGTCACCGGGTCGGGCATTTCCTGGAGCCACCCGTTATTGGTGTAGCGGCCGTCGTCCATGGCGTAGCTACCCACTAGAACGATCTCCGGCGAGTCCGCTCCAGGCGCCGGCGAGGGATTCCAGAGATTTTGCGCGACGGTGCGCGCGGCAGTGGCATTAAACGACGGCGACCGGTCTGCCACTTTGATGTGCGTCGCGAAACCGTCTCTTAAAAAGTTCGACCATGCCGTCGCGAAATCGCCGGCCGGAGCCGTTGTCCGAAAAGTCTCCTGCACCAGCTCGGGGCCTTCCACCTTTGGTCCGCCCATCAGTGCGTTCAAGAATCCGATCTCGGAGAGCCCGCCGAAGAGCGGCAGAATCATTGGTTGAATCGACAAGTAACCGCCGTCGCCGGTAAGCGCGTCGCCCCAGGACTCGAGGAAATGCGCGGATGGAATGTGCCACTGACTCAGCGCCGAAGTGGCGTCCTCGTGATAACCGAGCCGCACTACGTTCGGCACTTTTTTCTGCACATCGGCCCAATCCAACGGTTGCTTCGTCGCTTTGTCCTCGGATACGGCGCGGTTGACGTTGTAAACCGGGTCGCCGCCGAGGATGAACAAATGCTCGATGTGCCCGTCCCTCATCTCCGCGGCCAATTGCAGAATGCTATTGGTCTTCGGATTCCGGGGGAAATCGCGGGCCGTTAGTGTGGTGCCGATGTTCTTCAGCGCGGCGTTGATTGCATAAACAAGCAATTGCACGACGACCGGCTGATGAGGGCCAGCCAGTACCAAACTCGCGCCAGGTTTGGACAAGAGATCGGCTGCCGCTTCACTTAGCCATTTTTCATCGAACGTTGCCGCGCCTGCCGGCATTTGCAGGCCGGTGGTCAGAGAACTCAGCGCGGAATCGTTGGTCGCGGCCAGAATTTTCCCGGCCAGCGCGTGCGCGAATGCGGAGATCTGACTCGCGGGGCAGCGCAACCGATGATCGGCCATTGCGCCGGTGAGCGTGTAGCGGTTCTCGACCACATAAAGGCGATTCATCGCTTCCTTGGCCGAGCCGAGTCGGCGACGCGAACTGAATGCGCGCACCGAGGCAAGATCGCCCTGACTGCAATCGAGAAAATCGCTGTCCAGCGCGAGGATCACATCGGCGCGATCCAGGCGCGGCATGATTTGCAAATTATTGCCGAAAGCGACCTGGGTGGCGTAACTCTGCGCCTGACTCAGGAGCGGGTCGTAAACGCACCAGCGCATGTTCGGAAACATTTTTTCCAGTTCGCCGCGTAAACGCTCCCGGGTAGGCGAATACGTTTCCTCCACCAGAAAAGCCACGCCGTTCCCTTGTGAGGAAGCGAGCGCCTTGCGCACATCTTCCAGGTATTTTTCAAACTCTGCCCGATCTACCGTTTTCCCTTTGTGAACAAAATGTCTCGAACGGGTCGGGTCGTAAAGATCGAGAATCGACGCCTGGGCGAAGGCATCGGTTGCGCCACCGCTCGCCGGATGGCGTGGATTTCCATCGATCTTGGTCGGCCGCCCGTCGTGAGTTGTAACCACGAGGGGGATCGCCCCGCTCCGCCGCGGCATGGCGGTGGCGTAGTAAAGTGGTTTGCCCGGGATGGTCCATTCCGCGCTTTTGGTGAACGGGACCAGGTGCATTTCGGGCCGGCGACAACTGGTTAGACCAACGCCGGCCAGCGCCATGGAGGCGCCCATTAACTTCATGAAACTTCGACGCGACCATTCGTCGCCTTCCATTTGAGCCGCGCCATCTGGAAACTCGCGTTCCAGCCAATTGCGAAACTCCGGCGTGTCGCTCAGTTCGTCGACGCTGCGCCAGTAACGTTTCCCGGTTGCCGACTCCGGCGGATGTTCAAAGACGCGTTTCATCGGTGGCAGCCCTGGCAATTCGTCGGCGGGTTAATGTTCCATTTCTCCTTCAAAGTCTGGCCGATCTCGTTTTGGGTGAGCTTTTTCTTTTTGGTCCAATCTTCGCTCACGCCGCCCGGTGTTCCGTACTTGGCCACGAAATCCGCCGGTTTCACATCATCCGGTTTCCAATCGAGATTGAAAATCTGGTCGTCGGGGCGCAGGAAATTTTCGGGATGCCGATGGCATTCGAGACACCAGGCCATGCTATGCGGCTTAGCGTGATAGACGACCGGCATGTGATTAACCTGGCCGTGACAACTAAAACAACTGATCCCGCGATTCACATGCGCGGAATGATTGTAAAAAACGTAATCGGGTGTGCGATGAATCTGCACCCATTCGATCGGCTTGCCGCTCTTCCAGCTCGCCCGCACCGGCTCGAGCTTCGGATTGTCCTTCTGCACCTGGGTATGGCAATTCATGCAGGTCTGCGTCGTCGGCAGATTTGAATGCGCCGCCACTTCAACAAAGCTGTGGCAATACCGGCAATCCATCCCCAGCTGCGAGACGTGAATATCGTGCGGGAACGGCACCGGCTGGATCGGCTGATATCCTACCCGGGTGTACTTCGGCGTCCCGTAATACCACGTGGCCCCCGTCAGGGCGCAGACAATCAAAACGGCGCAGATCGCCATTTTGAGCGGCAGCCAATTGGTCCAGCGCGGGAAAAAATTCGCCATAATCAGGATACGCGACCGCGATCGTGCGACAGCCGTCCACTTAAGAACGAATCGGGGTTGTGATTAGGATGTGCCTGATTCAGACGGTACAAGATTAGAGATTGGTTGCTCGCCTGAGGGGAAGTCAAGATTCTATGAAAGTCCTCAGGGAGAGCAAAATAAAATTTGCCGTTCGGTGTCATGTCGATCCAAAAAAATAGGCCAACATTCTTTCCGATACAGGAAAGTGATCAATTGGCAAAATCGATAACGTCAAAACTTCGCCAGCCCGTCAAGCCCTGAACACGGATATTGAACCGAACCGGGGAAGCTGTCAGCTTCCCCTACAGCGACTTCTAAAAAATCCTCAATCTGTGACAACAGCACCAGGCGCCGCGCGGCTGATTTTTTTCCTGCTCGTTTTCGCAAGCACGATCGCGTGTGGCGAAGATGTCGATCTTGTTCTTGCTCACGGAAATATTTATACGGTGAACGAAAAGACGCCGAAGGCCGAAGCGGTTGCGCTGAAAGGCGACCGAATCGTTTTCGTCGGCTCAAACGAAGAAGCCGGGAAATTTCACGCGAAAAGAACGGTTGATCTGCAGGGGCACACAGTTGTGCCCGGCCTCACCGATTCGCATTGCCATATATTCGGGATCGGCGAGCGCGAGGTCGGTCTGAATCTCGAAGGAACAAGCACGCTCGATGATTTCCTGGCCAAAGTGAAGGCACGCGCCGGGCAAACATCTCCCGGTAAGTGGATCAATGGTCGCGGTTGGATCGAAACATTCTGGAAGCCGCCGCAGTTCCCCACCCGTCAGGACCTCGACAAAATCGCGCCGGATAATCCTGTTTTCCTCACCCGGGCGGATGGCCATGCCGCGATCGCCAACAGTGCCGCACTGAGAATGGCGAAGATTGACAAAAGCACACCGAATCCATTCGGCGGCGAAATCTTGAAAGATAAACAGACCAGCGAGCCTACCGGGATGTTGTTGGATAATGCGCAGGACTTGGTGGCGAAGAATATTCCGCAGCCTACTCGAGACGAGCGCGAGCAGGCGTTATTGCGGGGAATCGAGCGGGAGATCGGGCTGGGCTGGTGCGAAATCCAAAACGCCGGCAGTCACAAGGAGGATGTCGATCTTATTAAGAAGGCGTTTGCCGGCGGCAAAGCAAAGATTCGATTTATCAACGCCGTTTACGGCCCTGGCGAAGCGGCGCGACAGCTTTTGAAAGAAGGACCGACAACCAACCAATACGGGCATCGGTTTACGCAGCGCACGATCAAGGTGGTGTTCGACGGCGCGCTCGGATCGCGGGGCGCAGCGTTGCTGAAGCCATACGACGACGCTCCTGATACATCTGGATACCTGACAGAAAAACCCGAAGACCTGACGCCAATGTTTGAGGAAGCGCTGCGGCAAGGCGTCCAGGTCGAGACGCATGCGATCGGCGACCGCGCGAATCGATTAATTCTCGATCTTTACGAGCAGGCATTCAAAGCCGTGCCGCCGGGCAAACGCAAAGCGATTGGAGGGGCGAGTTCCCGCGAGCCCGGGTCCGCAGAGCTCCGTCCGACAGATGCGCGCGATGTTCGCTGGCGGGTTGAACACGCGCAGATTGTCGATCCTGCCGACATTCCACGTTTTGCGAAACTCGGCGTGATCCCGTCGATGCAACCGTCACACGCGATCGGCGATCTATTCTTTGCGCCGAGCCGGCTTGGAATGGATCGCCTCGCCGGAGCGTATGCGTGGCAGAGTTTTTTGAAATCGGGCGCAATCATTTGCGGCGGATCCGACGCGCCGGTCGAGCGAGGCGAACCGATGATTGAGTTCTACGCGGCCGTTGCGCGCAAAAGCATTAAAGGCGAATCGGCGGACGGCTGGCATCCGGAGCAAGCCGTCTCGCGCGAGCAAGCGCTTAAAATGTTCACCATCTGGCCTGCCTACGCCGCCTTTGAAGAAAACGAGAAAGGCTCAATCGAAGGGGGCAAACTCGCCGATCTCACGGTCCTGTCGCAAGACATCATGAAGATTCCCGAACCGGAAATTCTGAAAACGAACTGCGTCATGACGATTATCGGCAGCGAAGTCGTCTTTGAAGCGACCAGAAACTAGCCAGGATTCACACGGCTGATTTCTGTAGTCCGCCTGATTCCTGTCTAGGAATACAAATACTCGTCGTGATATTCACGCTGAGGTGCGAACTGGACGTTTTCGTTTCCGGTTTCCGGGTACTCGAAAATTTTTCCTTCGTAATTGCGAATCACGATCTTTTCGTTGTCGTGATAGAGGATGTACCCGGGATTGATTGGAACCTTGCCGCCGCCGCCGGGGGCATCGATCACGTATTGCGGAATGGCGTAACCGGTGGTGTGGCCGCGCAGGCCTTCGATGATCTCAATTCCTTTCGCGACGGAAGTGCGCAAATGCGTTGAACCATTGATCAGATCGCACTGGTATAGATAGTAAGGACGGACGCGGCACATGAGCAGTTTATGAATGAGTGTCTTCATTGTCTCGAGATCGTCATTCACACCTTTGAGCAAAACGCTCTGATTGCCTAACGGAATACCGGCGTTCGCCAGCCGCTCCAGTCCTTCCTTTACTTCAATGGTGAGCTCCCGCGGATGATTGACGTGCACGCTCATCCAAAGCGGGTGGTATTTTGCAAGCATCGCGCAAAGCTCGGGCGTGATGCGTTGCGGAAGGAAAATCGGAACACGCGTTCCAATTCGCACGAACTCGATGTGTTTAATCGCGCGCAAACGGCTCAGGATTTTCTCGAGCTTATCGTCGCTGAATAACAGCGCATCGCCGCCACTCAAGAGCACGTCGCGCACTTCGGTGTGTTGCTCAAGATAACGATAGGCTTCCTCAAAATCAGTATGCAATTCCTGTTCGCCCACACCGCTGACCACACGGGCGCGCGTACAATATCGGCAATAACTGGCGCAGCGATCCGTGACCAGGAACAGAACACGGTCCGGGTAGCGATGCACCAATCCCGGCACCGGCATGTGTGAATCTTCGCCACACGGATCGGCCATGTCATAAGGCGATGTCCAGGTTTCTTCGATTCGCGGAATCACCTGACACCGGATCGGGTCGTCCGGGTTTTTCTCGCTCGGAATCAAATTAAAAAAATGCGGGGTGACTGCGAGAGCGAGTTTGTCTCCGGAAAGCAAAACGCCGCTTCGTTCTTCGTCACTAAGATCGATATATTGGTCCAGCTGGGCCAGCGTCGTGACCCGGTTTTTAAGCTGCCATTTCCAATCATTCCAAAGCTCCGGCGCAATCTGAGGCCAATAGCCTGGCGCATGTGAGACGAACTCTTTTCCGTTCCCTTTCCCTGCTGCAGAAGTAATCATTTTGTTTGGAACAAAAACGCTAAGGCTGTTGCCAATCGTGTCAACGAAGGCACTGAAAAGTGCGCCGCGCACATCGACGGAAGGTGTCGTTTGAAAAAATTCGCATCTCGTCAATACGACGACCGCTAGCACGCAGTATTCAGTATTATTTGACGCTGACGAGCGTTCCGATCGGAAGCTCAGAGAAGAATCTGCGGGCGACGTCGCCGGGCAAACGAATGCAGCCGTGCGACGCGGGATAGTTCGGCACAAAGCCCTCGTGCATTCCGAAATCGAGGCAGCTGAGCCGCATGAAATATGGCATCTCGACCTTATAGATCGTGGATACATGGTAGCGGTCCTTATCGGTAATAACGTAATCGCCGGCGCGGGTCGCGTATCGGCCGCCGCGTCCGGTCGAGCAAGTCGTGTTAAAAACCGGAACACCGTCCTTAATGAGGGCAAGCTTTTGCGAGGCGAGAGAAATCTCGATCCGCAGTTGCTCGGGCGACGGGCCGCTCCCGAGCAGAATTTGCGAAGCACGCCAATGGCCGCCTTGAGCCGCCAAGTATAGCGGAAGCATTTTGTAACGAGCGGTTGCTTTCTTCCGGTCCGCTCCCGCGTCAATCAGTCCCTGCACATAGTCGGTCTGGCCGAGAGCAGCTGCGAGCATGAGCACCGAGACGTCCTTGTCGCCTTCTATATAGTTCCGGAGATTTTTTGATTTTAGCGCCTCCAGAAAACCGGCGTCGCAACGCTCGGGCAAAACGGTGTTCGGATCAGCGCCGCAAGCTAATAGCATGTTGAACAGATGCTCATCCTGCCGCGAAATGGCGTAAGCCAAAAGCGGCACATTGCTTCCCTCGGGCGTAGGGGCGACGGCGTGCTTGCCTAACAGCACCCGAACCCGATCCTTATCGTCCGCGGCAACCGAAGATTCCAAGACGCGCCTCGCACTTGGCGACCATATTTGCAGCGGCGGCAAGCGGTCCAACAGTGTGTCCGCAATTTTCATGTCGCCGCTGTCGAGCGCCGCGGCGAGCAGCGTGCTGCCCTGCCCGGCCAGGTCTGAAACAAAGGGCAAAAGAAATTCAACAGTCTCGGTATTTCGAGCCATGATGGCGTGATGAAGAGCCGAGCGACCATGCCGGTCGGGAACATCAACGCTCGTTACTTCGCCGACCAACTCCCGCAGGATGTCGATCCTGCCATGCATCGCCGCCGCCATTAGCGGCGTCATGCCATTTTCATCGGCCAGATCGGGGGAAGCTCCCGCTTGAAGCAACCGGCCAAAAGTATCCCAATCCTGTAGCAACGCCGCCGACACCAAAAGCGGCTGATCGTGTGCCGCGCGCGCGTTCGGATTCAGATGCTCACGGAGATAGAGATCGATGAGAGACGTTCGATGCTCAGCCATGGCTCGAACAAATTCGTCGGGGGAGATCACACTGAGGACTCTGGGTTGCGGTCCAATTCTTGTACTCGCGAACAGAACCAGAATCGCGGCGGCGCCGATGACAGTTGCCCGGTTGAACAAGCGAATTTGCCGTGTCGACGGCGCCTTTTGCCCGCGCCAATCCAACCACGACCGGGACCATTGCCCGAATACAGCCGGGAAACTAGTGCTTATCCAGGGGGCTGGAATTCTGATTGCGCGCATGAGGGAAGCTCGGATCGGTCAGAATGATACACGATCGCCCAATAGTTTCGATAGCGAAAATTAGCTATTTACGGCAGGCTTGAGGTCGCAAGCAGGACCGGCCGGCGCCGTTGGACAGGGCGGCTTGAACATAGCACGTTGAATGCTGTCCAAAGGTTCAACCAGATGCGTTTATTCTCGATTTTACTCCTAGTCGTCGCCGGCGGCTCTCCGATCCTGGCTGCAACGCCCGAAGTCGTGCCCTCGCCAACCGTCGCAGCCGCGGAGGCCGAAGCGGGCAAAGACGTCGTCCATCAACTCAACAACGCCTTTGCCAAGGTATTCGAAATTGTTGCACCGAGCGTGGTCATTATTGAGGTTTCAAAGGCGAATGACGGAAGCGAGGGCTCTCCTTTTGACGATCTCCTTTTTCCCGGAGCGCCTGACGACATCAAGCCGCCACGAAATCAGCGCAACTTGCAACCGATCCAAAGCGAAGGCTCGGGATTCATTGTGCGGCCAGACGGTTACATTTTCACGAACTACCATGTGGTCGAAGGCGCGGACAAAATCCAGGTAAGATTGAAGGATGACCGGATGTTGCCGGCGAAAATCGTCGGTACCGATGAGAAGACAGATATCGCCGTGATCAAGGTCGAGGCCAAAAATTTGCCGGTCGTGCAGCTCGGCGACAGCGACGCCGTCCGGGTCGGGCAGTTTGCGTTCGCGATTGGTGCGCCGTTTAGACTCGATTACACATTTACCTACGGTGTGGTGAGCGGCAAAGGCCGGAGCAAACTGATTTCGACCGGCGGCTATTCCATTTCCGATTACTTGCAGACCGATGCGTCGATTAATCCCGGAAACAGCGGCGGCCCGCTTTGCGACATCGACGGCAAAGTGATCGGCATGAATACGCTCATCAACGGTCTCAATCGCGGACTCGGCTTCGCCATCCCCAGCAACATGGCGAAAGAAATCGGGAATGAATTAATTGCCGGCCACAAGATTGTTAGGCCCTGGCTCGGAATTCGCATCGAAACACTCGGTGACGACGCCTCCATCAGCGAACTGTTTAAAGGCGCCGAAAAAGGCGTGGTGGTTCGGACAATCGAAGCGGACGCCCCTGCTACCAAAAGCGATTTGCGGCCCTTCGACGTGATCACCACTGTCGATGGAAATCCGGTAGCGACCGACTCGCAGCTCCAGCATGAAATTTTGAAAAAGAAAGTCGGTCAGAAAGTGGAGCTCACGGTCTGGCGCAAAGGACAGACGATGAAAATTCCGGTCCAAACCGGCGAGCTGCCCAGCGAGATCACCCGCGCTTCGAACCAGCCGGTTCAGCCTCCTAAACCGAAACCTGAGGATCTTGGTAAGTTCGGATTGCAGGTGCAGGATTTAACCAAAGAAGTAGCCGAGCGCCTGCATCTGCAGGTTCAACAAGGCGTCATCGTCACGGATGTGCCTGACGACAGTATCGCGGCGCGACAGGACATTCAGCGCCAGGACATCATCACTGAAGTGGATGGCAAGCCGGTGACCGATGTCGCCAGTTTTCGCGCGGCCTTGAATAAAGCCGACCCGAAGCGCGGCGTGCTCCTTTATCTCGATCGCAAAGGGACGAAGACCTTCGCCGTTCTTAAAGCCGGCGGTTAGGCGCGATCGGGCGCTATTTCGGCTGATGGACTCGGAGGTAATCTCCGAGCGGCTGATTGTCGATGTAGAGTTGCTCAAGCGCCGCGTCGCCATCGCGCACGCGCACTGTCACGTAAGCATTCTCGTTCCCGCGCCGGCTGTTTTCCGCGTAAGCTTTGTCTGCCGCTACCGCGTTCTGTTCACTCACCCAGAGTTTGTTAAACGGAAACGACACGTGATCCGCCTGATCGCGCCAATATCCATTTTCGGCTTTCACTACATCGTCGCCTTTCAGCGGGGCGACGCTGATGCGATCGACTCTGGCAAATCCATCCGCATCTTCCTTTAACGCCACATAGACAATCGCGCCCCCCGGGATTCGCTCAGGTCCAGGTGGTTCGGGGCTCGGGACCGCTTCCGCTGCGAATCGCAATGCGATATACCGGCCTCTAATGGCGTCGAGGGGATCGACCGGTGCCGTCTTGAATTTCCAAACGCGACCATGCCTGAGCGTTTGCTCGCGCTTCCAGATGATCGACCCAGGCGCACTGAGTTGAACCAAAGCGACGACGAGAAAAATCGCAACGCGGGCCGTCTTCATGCAATCGCCCGTTTCTTGAAAAAAATGACGTTAGCTACAAGAAATCCGACGCCCACGATGATAAAGCCGACGCCTCTGATCACGAAACTCAGGTCGGTATCAAAGAAACGGGATATTGCCAGGGCCGCAATCACTAACAGACCAAAATTCGCGCGCGCGATGCTGTTGGCGCGAATGCCCCGCACCAAAATCTCGACGCCCAAAGCGAAAGCGTAAACGTCGAACAGGAAGGCTGCGAGAAATGAGGACGCCGGAGAAAAATCTGCAATCGCCCAGGCGATGGCGGCTAAAACCGGAAGTGCACACGCCATCACACTGACGCGTGCCGTCCCACGTCGAAGAATCTCCGATAAGGCGAGCACCACGGCGACGAGAGGAAACAGAAGTTCAATCCCGACCGCGACGTTTCCGCTCAATCCGAATGAACGCCATTGAACGGGCGAGGAAAAGTGCCATGCCGATTCATAACTCAGAACGATCGCGATCACTCCAATCCCGAAACCTCCAAGAAACGCAAGCGGATGAAGTCGATCGCCCTCCTTCGGAAAAAACCTGATCCCGGAAAGATAAACCACGGTGAACAATCCCGCCAAAGCCAGGCTTCCCAAGTTTGTTCTCGTAAACTCGGCCGAAATACCGATTCCAATTGCGGCCGCTAGAGCCAAAAGGATCGACAATCTCGCTGTTTCGCGACCATTCCGGTCCTGGCGGAAACGAAACATGTAGTAAGGCAAAATAAGCAGCAGGAAGAGCCAGAAAAGATTCGGACTAAGCATTTGGCCAAACCAGGATTCGCGCGCGAAAAGCCAGACCACAGCTCCAACAAGGTAAACTACGGCGCCGAAAGTCGTCCCCAGCAAATAGACGATTGGAATACTCAACAGCAGCCACACCTGCATAAAACTCGCAAACGTCCCCTGGATTTGATATGTCTGGCTGATCAAGGAGATCGCGGTGCCGACGGCAGCCACGTTAAAGATCGCGACGCTTTCACGCCATGGCTGTGATTCGCTTCGGCGCTGCAGAACGAAAAAGCAGAGTGCCTGCGAAACAACCAGCGGCAAAAAAGCGATTGTCGATCTCGCCGTGCGACTCAATTCGTCCCAATTGTGGGCGACTAAGAGAATAATGCCGGCACCAACCAGCGCCGACCCAACAATCGCCAGGAGAACAAAGCCGAAATTACTTCGAGACTGAGCCGATTCGTAATGACGCTCGATCGCCTTTGCGTTCTCCGAGCTAATCGCCCCAGCCGCGATCAATTCAGGCAACTGGGCTCGAAGCCAGCGAAACGCCCATCTATTTGTGGATCCGGCCACGCCGGGATTCAACCAGAACCGCCAGGCGCACGAAAGAAAATTCCCGCGCTAACTTTTTCGGCTGCCGGTCGCGACAAGAAGGATCCCGCCGACCAGGCAAATTCCGCTCACCACGGGTGGCACTGCAATGCCGTGATTCTCGTGGTGCTTGATTTCGAGAGGACCGATCTGCGCGTCTTTCTTCTCTGTTGTCCACCCGAGTCCGCCGTACGCGAACCCGATGATGCCTACAACGATGAGAATGATGCCAACGATTCCAGCGGGTTTCATTGTTAAGTCTTATTACTGCCCGTCACTAACAGCAATATCCCACCTACCAGGCAGACGCCACCCACGATCGGGCCCAAGGGAATATGATGCTCTTGCTGCTTATTTATTTCGAGCGGTCCCAGCTTAGCCACATTTTCCTGCGTGGTGTACTTGGCCGAGCCGAGCCAACCATAACCAAGCACGATAATGCCCAGGACCACGAGAAGGATGCCAACGATTCCGACAGGTTTCATGGATTTAAGCTAAAGGGGACGCCGGCCAGTAATCAATTGGATAATCAGCACCACCAGCGCGATGACCAGCAAGAGGTGGATATACCAGGCCACCATGTGGAAACCAACGAATCCAAGAAGCCAGAGCACCAGCAGAATAACAAATAGAGTCCAAAGCATAGAATATTTTCCTTTCGGTTAAATCCTTACGTCACAGTTACTTCGTGGCGGCTTGACTGGCTGCGCCTATTGAATCCAAAAAAATTTAATTTAAATGTAGCTACAAATCCCGCAGGACAGCGCGCAGATTCCAACCGCAGGCATCGAGACGTTCGCGAGCGGAATTGTAATCGCACTGCGCCAGTTCGGCGACCATCCGGGTGGCGCGATCGCGCAACTTGGTGTTCGATGCGTGCAAATCGATCATTAAATTCCCGCGAACTTTGCCGAGCAGCACCATTGCTCCGGTGCTGATAATGTTAAGAGCGACTTTCGTGGCGGTGCCCGCCTTCAATCGGGTCGACCCCGTAAGAACTTCCGGCCCGACCGCGAGATTGATGCGAAGATCGACAGGTGTCGAGCCGGCCGTGTCGGCCGCAGCGGGCGACACGCCCGCCACTACACCCGGATTGCATGTCAACATGCCTGTTTTCGCTCCCAGCGATTTAGCGCGGGCCAGTGCACCGAGCACAAACGGCGTCCTCCCGCTCGCGGTAATTCCAATCACAACATCTCCTTCCTTGATTCCGCGCTCATCGATCGCCAGTGCTCCCACACTTGCTTCGTCCTCTGCGCCCTCAACGCTGCGGTGAAGCGCTGTCACACCGCCGGCAATAATCCCCTGCACCAGTTCCGACGCAGCCCCGAACGTAGGCGGGATTTCGCTGGCATCGAGCACACCGATCCGGCCACTGCTGCCAGCGCCGACGTAGAATAACCGGCCGCCGGCGCGGAGTGATTTTGCGGTGACTTCGATCGCCTTGGCCAATTCGGAAATCGCACCCCGCAACGCTTCCTGTACGAATTTCTCTTCTTCAACGAAAAGCTCAGCCAATTCGCGCGCGCTCATTTTTTCCAGATTTTCCGAACGCGGATTGCGTTGCTCGGTCAAGGCTGCCGCAAGATTGTCGACCTTCTCGTCGATCGCCGTTAGATGAATATGGGGCGTTTCAGCCATCTCGGCCGCAAGCCACGCCGCGCCAAGCTCCGGGGCTTTTTCCGAAGTCGCCACGCGCGCGTCTGGCAGATTTTTCTTCAGGCGACGGCGGTACGCATGGGTGTAGATCGAGTCGCGTTGAAAAAGACCGCCGATTAACACAACTTTTGGCGCAAGCAGATGCAGACGCGAGGCGACTGCCTCGGTGTATTCGCAGAGAACAAGCGCGCCTTCTTCGATGATCTCCATCACGCGGGCGTCACCACCTGCGGCCGCTTCAAAGACAACCGGCATCAGCATTGCCACTTCCATCTTGTCCGCCGTTTGGGCCCAACGGACGAGCTCGTCGAGCGTGTTCAACGAAAGCGCGTGCAGGACTTTGGCTGTGAACTGCACCTCGCCGCGGTGCAGATCGTATTCGCGCAGAATCAAACGCAGCGCCTGGATCACGAGAAAATAACCGCCGCCGGCGTCGCCCAGAATGTGGCCCCAACCTCCCGCTTTTTCGATCTTATCGCCGCGACGCCCGGTCACCGAAGAACCGCTGCCCGCGTTCACGGCAATTCCATCGGCGTGCCCCAAAGCCGCGGCGAAGCCGGAATCGCGGTCGCTACCGGTTATCATCTTCGCCTTCGGCCAAATCTCTGCACAAAGGCGGGCGAGCGATTGTCGATCTTCTTCGGTCACGCAACCGGCCAAAAAAATTCCGGCGCGATCGATCTGCTTGGGCAACTCCGAAAAGATCGCCCGCAACCGCTCGGGCGCGGTCAGGCGCAAGTTCGATGGCGGCAGTTTCCCCTGGTCGAGAACTCGCAGCTCAGGACCGTCTCCACCGGCCCCGGCTACAGTTTCAACCAGCACCCAGGCGGTCTTTGTGCCACCACCTTCGACCCCGAGGATTCGCTCGCTCGGATTCACGATTCGTTATGCTTAGCTGCTTTGTGAATAATTGAAAGCGCGAATCATAACGCTGTCATCCTGAGCGAAGCGAAGGATCCCGCGCAAACTGACTAATCGCGCACACAAGCTTGAATGATCCAACGCCGACTGTGAGGTCCCTCGCTTCACTCGGGATGACAACGTGAGGCAGCGATTGCCGAGTGTCCGGCCGCTTATATCATGCAGCATGGCCGTTGAAGAAAAACAGGCTGCGAAGCGCGCCGCTGAATTGCGCCAGCAGATTGAGGAGCATAATCGCCGATACTACGAAGAGGCGACGCCGGCAATCAGCGACCGGGACTATGACCGGCTTTACAAAGAGCTGGTCGACCTGGAAACGAAGTTTCCGGATCTCGCCACGCTCGACTCTCCGACCCAGCGCGTGGGCGGGAAACCTCTCAAGGCCTTTGAGCAGGTCGCGCATCTCCTGCCGATGCTCAGCCTTGATAACACCTACTCGGAAGAGGAAGTCGAAAACTTTTATGCGCGCATTACGCGGCTATTGCCGAACGAAAAAATCCCAGTCGTGATCGAGCCGAAAGTGGATGGCGTGGCGGTTTCGCTCGTTTACGAGAATGGAAAGCTGAGTCGGGCCGCCACGCGGGGGGACGGAACGGTCGGCGACGATATTACACAAAACATCCGGACGATCCCGTCGGTGCCGGAGCGGCTGCGAGGTTCAGCGCCGAGACTTCTCGAAGTGCGGGGTGAAGCCTATATGGACAAACGCGGATTCGAAAAATTGAACAAAGAACGGGGAAAAGAAGGCTTGCTCCAGTTCGCGAACCCCAGAAATGCCGCGGCCGGATCGCTCAAACAGCTCGATCCGAACATCGTCGCCAAGCGTCCGCTCGGCGTTGTCGTCTATGGAACGGGCGCGACCGACGGATTCGATGTCGATCTTCACTCTCAGATTTTTCCACGGCTGAAAAAGCTCGGTCTTCCCGCCACCGAAAAATTCTGGGTCGCGGAATCGGTGGAGGAAATTCTGCGCGCGATTCGCGAACTCGACGGGATCCGCCACCAGTTCGCCTATCAAACAGATGGCGCAGTAGTGAAAGTCGATTCGTTCGTCCAGCGTGAACGACTCGGGTTTACCGCCAAATCGCCGCGGTGGGCGATCGCTTACAAATACGAAGCCGAGCGGGTGGAGACACGCTTAACCGACATCATCATTCAGGTGGGCCGTACCGGCATTCTGACGCCGGTGGCGGTACTGGAGCCGGTTTTTGTCAGCGGAAGCACGGTCGGCCGGGCTACCTTGCACAACGAGGACGAGATCAAACGCAAAGACATTCGCATCGGCGACACGGTCGTGATCGAAAAAGCCGGAGACGTGATTCCC
>JBDTZF010000151.1:0-5304 GCA_040005265.1 Verrucomicrobiota bacterium | reverse complement strand
TGAGCTTCTCGGCCGGCCGTTTGTAGAAACTCGCGGCCAGACCGGCCAGGGCCGCTCGCGTGTTCTCGACAACGAGACAGGTGGCGCGCGAATCTTTTTCTTCGCGCTCGGTAACGATCACCGTGGCGCCTTTTTCGATGGCCTGCCCGACGAAATTGTGTCCGTCATTTTTCTCTCCGCGGAGCGCCACAAACATGCCATTTCTCTGCACACGCCGCGAGTCATACGCGATGCTTTCCACCGGGCGATCAAGTGGGCCGATGATTTGGCGAATTGGAATTGCACCGGCAATAATTTTGAGCTGCATGAGGATTCAACATGGCGCAACGCGCTCAGGGGTGCGAAGCATTGGTTGAGGCGACCCGACCGACCGGAATAGCTTTGCGAACTTCCTCGTGCGGTTGAAGATCGAGATAGCGGGCGGCCTTCTCCGCGATCCGGGCGAAAATAGGGCCGGCCACGAGCCCGCCGTAATTCAATTCGGGTGTGCTGGTGTGAGCGTCATCCAACACAACGAGACCAACAAACTCAGGATGATCAGCCGGTAGGTAACCGCTGAATGAGACCACATATTTCCCCTGCTCGTACCCGCCTTTGGGATCAACCTTCTGTGCCGTGCCGGTCTTACCCGCAATGGTAAAACCCGGGACGGCGGCCGCCGCGGCGGTGCCGCGATCACTCACGACACCGCGCAGCGCATCACCGATTTGTCTGGCTGTCTGGGGAGAAATTACCTGTCGTAGCACGACCGGAGGAAGCGAACTGATCGTCTTCCCGTCATCGGCCGTGATCGATTTCACGATCCGGGGCGTGATCAGCTTGCCGCCGTTTGCGATTGTCGCCATGGCGACAATCATCTGGAGCGGCGTAACTCCGATTTCGTGACCCATCGGAATTCGCGTGATAGAAATCTTGCTCCAGGATTGGGGCGGCCGAATCAGACCGCTGATTTCGCCGGGCAGTTCAATTCCCGTGCGTTCGCCAAAACCGAACCGCCGGATGTACTCGTAAAATTTTTGCTCGCCCAAACTAATCGCGAGTTTGGCCGCACCGATATTGCTCGATTTCACAAGAACATCTTTGACGGATAAATCGCCAAACGGGCGATGATCGTGAAGGGCCGTTCCGCCAAAATCCCATTTGCCGTTTTCGCAAAAGATGACCGAGTCGGGGCGGTACTTATGTTCGTTCAGCGCGGCAGCCGCGGCCACGATTTTAAAAGTCGAACCGGGCTCCATCATGTCGATGATGGCGCGGTTTTTCATTTGCTCGGGCTCCGCGTCAGAACGCAGGTTCACGTCGAAACTCGGGCGGTTTGCCATCGCCAGGATTTCGCCGGTATCGGGACGCATGAGAATGATGGTCGCTTTCTTAGGCGTGTACTCACGCATGGCCGCGTCGATTTCGTTCTCAATGATGTTTTGCAGATTGAGATCGACCGTAAGGCGAACGTTGGACCCATTGCGGGGAGAGCGTTCCTGCCCGCGATACAACACGATCTCCTGCCCCGCCCGATTGCGCTCAGTGTACCGATAACCATCCTGCCCATGCAGATATTCTTCCATCGACGCTTCCACTCCCTGAATTCCCCGATGATCGAAATCGGTAAACCCGATCACATGACAAAGCATCGAGCCATTCGGGTAAACGCGTTTGCTGTCGCGCTCGAAATCGATCCCCTTTAAATCCTGGGCGTGCAGATTCGCATGCAATGCGTTCGCCACTGCGTCCGGCACTTCGCGCTTGAGCACAATGTAACGTCTGTCGCCTTGTAACTTTTCCCTCAGTTCGCGGGACGGCAGCTTCAAGGCATCTGCCAGGAGGTCGACAGTTGCCTCTATATTAGTAAGAAGGCTCGCATCGGCCACGACCGTTTGCACCGGCACATTGGCCGCCAGGGCATCTCCATTCGCGTCGGAGATTGTCCCCCGCTCGGCGTAAATGACCTGTTTGTGGACGTTTTTCTTGGCAGCGAGCCCGGCGTAGGCGTCGTGCTTGATCATCTGAATATAAACCAGCCGAAAGGAAAAGACGCTGAAAAGCGCGGTCAGGCCGAGACAAACGACCACGCAACGCATCCGGCTGTTCCACTTCATCGGCCAGTTCGCGGGTTCGAGATTGGTTGAATCGCATCCTCGGCGCGGTGTTCGGGAACAGTCAATCGCACAATGTTACGTTCCGGGATCGGGATCATTTTCAGATACCCTTCCTTCAACCGCCGCTGCAAAGCCGCCCGCGAGGTCAGCGCCGCGATCTGCGAGCTGGTCACATCGTTTTGCGTGCGCAGCGTCGCCAGTTCTGTCTCGAGCGCTTTCTTGCGATCGCCGAGGTGATAAAGCTGCACCTTTAGATAAACGTAACCAAGTGCGGTCAGCGCAAAAAAAGCCGCCACCACGATCCAACGCGCCAGCGACGGGGCATTGACGATGTTCCAATTCTTTCGGCGGGAACGGCTCATGCGATCTTTTCAGCCACTCGCAATTTCGCGCTGCGCGACCGCGGATTCTCCCGCTGTTCGTCCGCCCCAGGCTCAATTGGCTTTGACGTTAGCGCGCGCAGACAGTAATCCGGATTGCGACGCGGCTCCGGCCATTCCGGCCGATCGAGCCATTCACGGCTGCGATCGCGCACAAAATTCTTCACCACTCGATCTTCGAGCGAATGAAACGCAATGACTGCGATGCGTGCGCCGATATCGAGCCGGCTGGTCAAAGCTCTCAGGCCCTGTTCGAGCGCCCCGAGCTCATCGTTCACTTCCATGCGCAACGCCTGGAAAACCTGTGTCGCTGGATGACGGCGCCCGTGGCGGCCAACCACTTTTTCGATCACTTTCACCAGAGCGAGCGTTTCAAGAAAGGGGGAGATCTTGCGTGTCTTTACTATTAATGAGGCGATGCGACGCGCCGCCGGCTCCTCTCCCAGGTCGCGGAAGATCTGGGTAAGTTGTTCCTCGCTGTAATTGTTAACGATGTCGGCTGCGGTCGTGGCTTGATGCCAGGGGTCCATGCGCATATCGAGCGGGCCGTTGCGCATCATGCTGAAACCGCGCTCGGCGTTTTCGAGCTGCCGTGACGAAACTCCGAGATCGAGAAGCGCCCCGCCTATTTTGGTAATGCCCAGATCGTCGAGCACTTTGTCAGCGTAACGAAAGTTCGATTGCCGCACGGTGACGCGCCCGCCGAATTTTGTGAGTTGTTCGGTGGCGTGCCGGATCGCGTCAGGATCCTGGTCCAGCGCCAGAACGTCGGCGCCGGTGCCCAAAATCTTCTCGGCATGGCCGCCGCCGCCACAAGTAGCATCGACAACGAGCGAACCGGGCCGCGGCGCGAGCAACTCGACTACTTCGGTCACCAGCACCGGTTTATGATAGGTGTAATCCTCCATTTCCTGCGCCTCCTCTTCGAGAATCAACGGACCGGTTGCAAACCAGACAGGCCGTTCAAATAATAGTGCGTTCATGGTTTCTCCCTTTGATTGCGAGCTTACAAACCGATGACATTTGCTACGTGCTGGTAAGTGGCCGTCTCTTCTTCGTGGGCTTTCTTCCAGCGTTGCAGATTCCAGATCTCAAAACGTCCGCTTCCGCCGACCAGCGCGACCTCGCCTTTGAGTCCGATCTTTTTGCAAAGATCTTCTGGGAGGACCAACCGCCCTTGCCGGTCGGCGCTGCCGTGCTGGGCGCGCGAATGCAGATGTCTGAGGAAAACGCGGCGATCGCGCGCGGAAATGTTAGGTGCATTTTCCGCCGAGGCGCTCATACGAGAAAATTCCTCAGGCGACAGGACCAGGAGAAATTGATCAGTCGCTTCCGGAAGAACGATGAACTCCTCGGAGCCACGGCGACGCCAGCGCGCGGGAATCGTGATCCGATTTTTCTCGTCGATAAAATGGCGGAACTGGCCCGCATAGAGAGAGCGATGGTGTTGCGAAGGTGTTGGCGCGCTTTCCATGTTCGAGTGGTGGATTCCTCCATCTTTACCCACTTTCACCCACTTTTAACCACCCTTATCCCCTTCGTGTCAACAAAAAATCTTCAGTTTCTTTCCCGCACGTTTTCCCCAACCAACCCCCGAACGGGTTCAAGCACTCCAGCAACCTCACCACTATCTTCGTGCTCTCAGCGCTCGCTGTGGTTAACTTCACTACTAAGTCAATGGACAGACTCATCCGAACATCGACAATCGCGTTCGCCGCATCCGTTCTTTTGTCTGCAACTGATTGGGCTCAATCGCCACCACTCAGAGCGGACGACGCGGTCCGTGTCATGGTCACAATGAATACCGATGGATCACGAACCGTTTACAAATTCGATGACGCCCAGCACAAGGCAATGGCCACTACATCAAATGCCGATGGCAAACTTCGGGAAAAGATCCGTTACGACCTCGATGAGGCTGGACGCTTTTCCACCGGGCAAGTCACTGGTCCCGACGGGAAACTTCGTTTCAAGAGCCGTTACAAATATGACAACTCCGGCCGGATGCAGGAGGAAATTCAAATGAGCGAGACCGACGCGGTCCTGCACAAGATCGTTTACAGCTACGATCAAAACGGCAAACAAGCCGGCTATTCCATCTTCGATGGATTGGGAAAACTATTAAGCCGCACCGCGGCGCCAGCTGCAGCTGCATCCCCGAAGCCCCGCCAGAAAAAGTAGGTGGATCGGCCGCTCCGCGGGCGATGTTAATAATGCGGCATCGCCGCCTATCAACGCACAGCTTTTAGATTGCGAACGTCTTCAGCACTCTCCAGAGGAATGGGAACAGCCATTCCGACTTGTGATTTCACTTGAGTAACGTCCGACGCGTTGATCGTGCCGTTCGCATTCACATCGTTCCGAAAATTCGAATTCGTCAGCGCTTGCCCCACTTGCGCCTTGGTTTGGCTCACATCCGACGCGTTCACAATGATATTGCCAGTCGTGTCGCCCAGCAGCACGCGCATAGGGATGATTACATTGTTGGTGTTCGCCCCATCATTTGCGCCCGAAACAGTAAGGACGATTTGCTGGGCGTTCGATATGCCGGTGAGATCAAGTGTTACCTGTGAGCCGTTCACGCTGGCGTTACTCACACTTCCAATGCCGGTCGTGACACTCGCACTCCCGATCGTCACCGGCGTTGCAAAGGTGGCAATGACTTGGTGATTTCCGCCTGCGCCGCCCGTACGGCATTCCAATCCGGCAATCCCACCAAATTGGAGATCGACATCGAACGTGCCCGCCGCGCCATGCGTCTTTCGCGAAACCACACTGGTTGGCGCAAGCGTCCCTGCGTACTCAAACGCGCCTTTGTCCGGCGCTCC
>JBDTZF010000051.1:0-17983 GCA_040005265.1 Verrucomicrobiota bacterium | reverse complement strand
ACGAGCTGGCCGACATGCGAGATCGCTATCTGCCTTATGTCCTCGGGATGTTTAAGCGGCGTGAAGTGCTCCTGACCAGTTTCGGCGAACGCAGGTTCGAAAATGCGCGGCGCGTTCACGACGATCTCCTCGGCATCCAAAACAACCGTAAGCGCTACGATGGTTATCTGGCCGGTATGCTCGATCCTCAAACCTGGAAAGCGCTGCAAGCGCGCGAACAGAAACTGCGCGATTCGATCTCGCACGATCAAAAGTTAGCATCGACAGCCGCGGCCTATGACAAGATCAAGAATGCGCAGGCTGAGATCGCAAAGATCGCGCCGGTCTATAATTATCTTGAGGTGGAGCGCCCGAAGTTCGGGCTTTACCGGCAACCGCGGGCCTTTTCCGGGACGCTCTTCAAATATGCTCGGTTGCTTGTTCGCGCCGCAGACGAGCGGCCGAAGCCAAACGGCGAACGAATCGAGGATTTCCGCGACAGCTCGCGTGAATCGCTCGAGTTGGAGCTCTTTTCGTCGGAGCCGATTTATTACGACGTCGAGCTGCTTGCGCTAACCGATTCTCTTACCGACCTGGCCGAGAGGTTTGGGGCGGAGAATTCGCTGGTGAAAATGGTCCTCGGTGACAAATCGCCGGTCGAACGCGCGTCGGAGTTGATCAAGGGCACTCAACTCAAGGACGTAGCCACTCGGAAGAAGCTTTATGAAGGCGGCAAGGCTGCGATTGAAGCCGCGCACGATCCGATGATCGACATCGCCCGGGCTATTGATCCAACGGCGCGCCAGGTAAAGAAAGCGTTTGAAACGCAGGAGGAGATCAAACGGCAAGCTTATGGGGAAATTGCCAAGGCGCGTTTCGCCGCGGAAGGAACCAACAGCGCCCCAGATGCGACTTTCACACTGCGACTTTCCTACGGAACGGTGCGCGGTTACGAGGAAAACGGAAAACAGGTTCCCGCCTTGACCGATTTCGCGGGCTTATATCAACGTTCCGCCGACCACGAGAACAAGGAGCCGTTCGATTTGCCGCAGAGGTGGGTCGACAAGAAAGAGAAGGTCGCGTTAACGACACAGTTTAATTTCGTTTCCGATGCCGATATCATCGGCGGAAGCAGCGGCAGTCCAGTCGTGAATAAGAACAACGAGTTCGTCGGCATTATTTTCGACGGCAACATTCAATCGTTGGTGCTCGATTGCATTTTTACGGACAAGCAATCTCGCGCTGTTTCGGTCGATTCGGCGGCAATCATCGAAGCGCTCCGCAACGTTTACGACGCGCAACCGCTGGTGGACGAACTGCTGAACGCCAAATAATCAGAATCGATAACCGTGTAATTCGATTTCCCGGACAAACGCTCCGTCCACAATCCGGCGTTGTGGCTCACTGAAGACTTGCTGATACGGCGTGCGATCGACCCGGTAGTCGGCCTTGGCGCGGACACCCAGCGAGCCTTCGAACGGCACATTTAGCCGCGCGAAGACTTCCGCGAGTTCGGCCATCAGATTCTCATAACGCACAACACGATCGACGATAATCCTTTTGCCGGCGTGGTCGGTGTACCGGCCATGGTTAACAGGAAATTTCTTCGCCGCGAGATATTGATCGAGAGTGAGGTCGCCGCCTCTTCGCGACGCGTTCATGTGGTAGTGTGACAAGATTTTGTCCCACGGATTTCTTTCCACGCAGAATTTGAAGTAGCTGTTCCAAACGTAGGCGGATACGCGCTTCTCGATCAGCCAGGCGGGCATGTGGTTGTAGAACTTTTTGCGTTTACGAAATGGATGCTTCAAATCGGAGAACGGTCCCACCGGAGTTTTGAAAGCGTCCATAATGGGATAAACGAAGCCCTCGTAGTTCCGGGGCTCATGGCCTTCCACTGGTGGCCGGATGGGGGTTAGAATGTCGTTTGGACCGCAGTGCCGCGAAAGGAAAACCTCGATACTTGTCCCAGCCGTCTTGACCGTTTTGATGAAGATGAACTTGTGCTTATGGGAAATGATCATCGGCGTTCTGTCGCAAATTAAGGCGGTTCAGCCGAACCGCCCGCGACGCTGATCAAGATAGTCCGTAACAAGCGATTGAGGTCAATCGCCCCTACCCCGATTTGTTGAAAGGCAAGCTACGGCAACTGCTTGAGCAGTTTCTTCCAGCGTTCCCACGCGTCTTCGCGGGCTTGTTTGTCGGGCCCGCGCATCTCGGGATTCAGAGCTTCGCCCGAACGCATGAAGCCGTGACCGGCGCCTTTATAAATTACCGGCTCGTATTTCTTCTTGGCGGCTTTCATCAACTCTTCCCCTTTTGGAATCGTTGCGTCCACGCGCTCATCATTCTCGGCGTAAAATCCGTAAACCGGACACGCTACCTTCGCGACCTCCGCGGGGTCATCCAAGGCGGTGCCGTAAAATGAATACGCCGCCTTTAGTTTTGGATTCATTGTCGCATATTGAAATGCCCAGCCCCCGCCCCAGCAAAATCCGCAAACCGCAAGGCTACCGTTGCCTGCGGGAATCTTCAGCGCGTAATCGGCCGCTGCATTCAGGTCAGCTTTGACCTGCTCTTTCGGCAATGCCGAGATCGCTTTCCGCGCACCATCGACATCTTCAATTACCTGGCCGCTGAGCAAATCGGGCGCGATGGCGATTACACCGTTCTCCGCCAGTTCATCGCACACGTTCCGAGCCCAATCGGTTAGTCCAAATATCTCGTGAATGACGATCACGACCGGTGCTTTCTCTTTCCGCTCCGGATAAACGACAAACGCTTTGATGGTTCGCTCACCGGATTTGAGACTGACCCATTCGCCGTGCCGCGGCGATTTATTGAGCCGCGCTTTCGCCCAGTCCTGGGCAAAGGATGATTGGACAATGAGAAAAGCGGCGAGTGCAAAAAGAACGCGGTTCATACGCAACGTCGATTGTCGATCCTGCGTTCAGGGTGTCGCCGGAACGGCTGGCCCTTTTTTCATTAGCGCATCGATACTCAAACAGCCCGGACCGTAAAAGACGATGAACAGAAAGACGAAACAGTAGATCACAGCCGATTCGCCATGGTTCTGAATGGGAAACGCTCCGCCGCTGGCGTGGGCCATGAAGTAAGCAACAGCCATTTCTCCGCTCGAAATAAGCGCAGCGATCCGGGTGAGTAAACCGAACGCGATTAAAAATCCCCCGGCCATTTCAATCCACGCGCCTACGACCATCAGCATCCCCGCTGGCGGGCCATGGCCGCCCGGAGGAAATCCGAGAATTTTCTGTCCACCGTGACAGGCAAACAAGAGACCGACAACGAGCCGCATGATGCAGAACATGGTATCCGCGTAGCGATTGAGAGAGTTCATAGCCGGCAGGCTGAAGGATCGCGCGCTCGCGTGTCAAGCCAATCGCACGCTCTCAATTGCTGTCATCCTGTCGCAAACTCGCCGTGGCGAGAGCGAAGTCGAAGGATTCCGCGAACAAATGAAACGCTCGCGATTTAATGAAGCGTTCATCGGTTCAGTAATATTTGGGACCGTTGGCGGCGAGTGCGAGGTCCCTCGTCGTCTACGCGACTCGGGATGACAGCGTGATCCCGCCGCTACCTTTACGCCGCCTTTTTCGCAGGCATCTTGTGCCTTGCCCGGGTTCTGCTGGCCGATTTTTTCCTCGCGCCTCCCGATTGCTCGAGACTCTTCTGCAAAACGGCGACCAGGTCGATTACCTTGGTCGGCTTCGGGGCTTTCTTTGGCTTCTCTTCGATTTCCTTGCCGCCGGCCTCGACCTTTTCTTCGATCACATGCATCAGCGGTTCACGATAATCGTCCCGGTATTTTTCCGGATTCCATTTCGTGCTCATGCTATCGATCAGTGTCTGAGCCATGGTCATCTCACGTTTACCGACCTCCGCTTTCTTCGGGAGGTTTAATTTGCCAGGGTCGGCCAGCTCATCGGCAAAGTGCATTAGCTCCAGCACCATTGCGCCGTCTTCCGGTTTTACACCGGCAAGATATTGCCGCGTCTTTATCACCACCTTGGCGATGCCGATTTTTTTGCTTTGTTTCAGTGAATCGCGCAACAGGACGTACGCTTTATCGCCGCCTTTCTGCGGCTCGAGATAGTACGGTTTGTAAAAAAACATCGGATCGATATCATCGAGGTCGACGAAGTCCTGAATGTCCACTGTCTTTGTCGCTTCCAGATCGACGCGTTGGAAATCTTCGTCCTTCAGGACAACGTACTTCCCCTTTTCGTATTCGTATCCTTTGACGATTTTATCCCACGGCACTTCTTTACCGTCCTTTTCTGCCACGCGCTTGCAATTGACCGGGCTCAAATCGTTCTCTCGCAAGAGGCGAAACTTGAGCTCTTCTTTTCGCGTCGCGGGAAATAGCGCGATGGGAATGTTGACCAAACCGAAGCTAATGTTGCCTTTCCAGATCGCTCGCATCACAAGTGGTTTCGCACGTCGACCGCGAAATGCGTGTGAGGTAGGGCCGGTTCACCTGAACCGCTTGTGGGCGCGGTTGAATTACGCACGAGCCGGGCGATTGAGGTCCATCGCCTCTACCTGACCGCGATCCTAGGCAGCGACGTCGAGTGTTTCGCGTGAGATTCCTCGCAATTCGAAGAGCCGGATCAAGGTTTCCTCGATCAAATTGTTAGGACAGGATGCCCCAGCGGTGATGCCAACCACGACCGGCCCGGGCGGCAGCCAGAAGTGGGAAACCACCTCGCGTTTCTCGTGCAGATTGTAATGTTGGATTTCGCTGGCCGAGACAAGCCGGGAAGAATTCAGCACAAAATAAGTCGGCAGTTTTTCCTCGCCCATCTCGGCGAGGTGCGACGTGTTCGAGCTATTATAGCCGCCAACAACGAGCAAGAGATCCATCGGCACGTTGAGCAACTCCCGCAACGCGTCCTGGCGTTCCTGGGTCGCGCCACAGATCGTGTCGAAGAAACGAAAGTTCTTTTCTCCGAGTTCCGGACCATCGCGATCGACGATCGCTTTGCGAATCCTTCGCTGCACTTCCTCGGTCTCGCCGCGCAACATCGTGGTTTGATTGGCCACGCCGATTGTTTTCAAGTGGACATCGGGATCGAACCCGGGTGAATAAGCGCCGCGGAATTTTTCCAGAAATTTCTCCTTATCGCCACCGTTTCGAATGTAATCGCAAACGTAATCGGTATCGGCCAGCGTGAGCACGACGAGATAGTGCCCTTTGCCGTCACCCAGTGCCCGCGAGCTGGTTGCCTTTGTTTCTTCGTGTTCGGCCTTGCCGTGAATGATGGAGGTAGCCGTTTCGCTGGCGTATTTGCGGACGCGTTTCCAAACGCTCATCACGTCGCCGCAGGTTGTATCGACGATCTGGCAACCGCGATCCTTGATCTGCTGCTGGATCGACAACTCCGTTCCGAATGCCGGCACGATGACTACGTCCTCCGGGCCGAGATCGGAAATATCTGCCTGTTTATTCTTGCCGGTGAGATTCTTGATACCGAGCGAGGAGATTTGCTCGTTCACTTCCGGATTGTGAATGATTTCGCCAACGATGAAGAGTCGGCGATCCGTAAAAACTTTTCGCGCCGCGTAAGCGAGATCGATGGCGCGCTCGACGCCGTAACAAAATCCGAATTGCTTGGCCAGACGCACCGTGGTGTTTCCCGCAGAAATAATTCCGCCGGCTTGCCTGATTTTTTCGACAATGTCGCTGCGGTAGTGTGATTCGACCTGCTGCTGTACCGCCGCCATCACGTCTGGTGTGCGCAAGTTTACCTTCTCGCGCGCCGTCGTGCCGCTGGAGATCAGGTTGGTGCTCATGCTTGGTCAACGATACCACAAGCCGGCCATTTTTCAGGAACCGGTGACGGCACGGATTTCGTTCGCTTAAACGTGATGTCTACTGGTCAATCAGCAGTGGTCCCGGCGGGTCTCTGAACCAGCTCGCCGACATCATTTCCGATCGAGGGGGATTCGGGTCCCGGCTTTGATCGAGCTTGCGCACCTGGCTGCCATATTTTCCATCTTCGGGAAGCGACCTGGCAATTTCCACTGGCGTACCGATTCTAGTTAACGCGAACAATCGGGCCGCCGCTTCACGGTGCAGCCGAACACATCCATGAGTGCGTGGGACCGACCAGACGAATCCTTCATGAAAGCCGTAGGCCGGCGCGAACTCACACCAATACGCCATGGGATAACCGGCATCCGGCTCGCTCACGCGGCGCTTGTTTTTGACCTTGTTATAAATAGTAAAATGACCGGTCGGCGTCGCGGCGCCCGACCTGCCAATATTACCCTGAACGCCCATGAGCAAGCGGTCACCCTCCATCACATAGACGTTTTGCGTCGAAAGGGACAACTTCACGCGCACGTTCGAGGGATCATGGGGTTTGTAGGCGACCACGTGATACGAGCCTCCTCTGGAAGTCATCCCACCACCGGTGGTTTCGCAACCAGTGAGCAACGACATGGCAATACCGCCAACCAATAGAATAAACGGGGAAACAATTCGCATAGTGACTGTATTGGAGGATCGAGAAGGCCTCTTGTCAACCTGAGACCGCCCGCGGTGTCCGTTTGGCCGAATCGGCGTTTGATGCCTCACGGGTTTCTCGAATCAGCCGGTGAAACTTCGGGGAGAACTTGGCGTAAAACGGATACTCGTCTTCCGAATTGGCCGGGCGATAACGCCATTGCTTGTACATCCACAGCCACGGCCCCGGGTTTTCCCGCACGTACGGCTCAAACACATCCCAGCATTCTTGCGCAACTTCGGCGAGTGACTTTCCACCAGCGTTGTCAATCGACGGATGAAAGACGAGCCGGTAACGACCATCCGGTAATGGCTGGCAATGGGCGGGCACAATCGGAACTCCTGTCCGTTCGTGCAACCAGGCATGAGCGGAGGTCGCGCTGATCATTAGACCAAAACAATTGATCGGCACGGCGCCCTGAGTGGGCGGAATACTGAGATCGACCAATATCGCAGTGCGCCCCTTGCGCCGGAGCGCCGTGTAAAGCCGGACGATACCGCGTTCGCGGGGAATCATCTCGTGTCCCGAATTTTGCCGGATTCTCTTAAAGACCGGACCTAACAGCGGATTTTTGAATTCCTGTGTGATGATTGTGCCCGCGACACCGAGAAAGCCACAGGCCAGGCTCAGCCATTCAAAATTGCTGTAGTGATAACAGGCAACCAGCAAGCTCAGCTTCTCTCCGGCGAAACGAGCGACTTCTTCGAAATTTTCCAATTCGATGTAGCGCGAAAAATTCTCACGGGTCAGGCGGGGGCTCCAAAGCAGATCGAGCATCGTGCGCGCGAAATGTTGAAACGATTCCCGCGCAATCTGTTTTCGCTGTTCCATGGAGAACCGCTCGCCGAACGCCGCTTCCAGGTTGGCCAACACGATTTCCCGCCCCTGCCGGTCGAAGATCGACATCAACGCTCCGAGAAAATTCGCGAGCCGGAAACAGGCCTTACGCGAGAGAAGCGGAACCAGCTTAGTAGCGGCCAGAAGGCCGATCCACTCAAGTCGGTAACGAACCCACTTCCAAGGCGAACGCATTTCGGATGTAACCACGCGTTCCCACCAAGTGCCAGATTCGTTTCGGTGTAGAGGCGGCCGTGTCCGCCGCAAAGGTGATAAATTCCGCGGGCGACACGCCCGCCACTACATCAGATCAATAGGTCGGCGCGTTTGTCCAGAAGACGGTCGCGCCGCCTGCCGTCTTAGCCTTGCGAATGACTATCGCGCTACCGGCCGGGATGAAGTCATCACCGTGATCGACTGAGCCATCCCCCACCAGCTTCCAGCCCGCCAGTTTTCCGGGACCCTCACTATAATAGTAAGTCGCGCTAGGCTGCTTGTCGTAGGCGGCCGCTGTGTTGTCGAAAAGGAGCAGCTGATCTTTTAGGGCGACACCTGTGCCTCGGCTCAACAGCCTCGGCGGCGTGGCCATAAACGAACCATCGACCGGACTCAACCCGCTTTGGTTCAGCGTCACGTCGACCGGTCGGACCATCGACACCGCGTTGTCCTGTTGTCCGCTAGCCGAAGTCCGCAGTGCCGTGGCCAGTTTCTTGGTCAGCACTCCGCCGATCCCTTTCACAGGGAGAGTCGGGGCGCCGTTCAGATTACGAACCACAAAATAACTGCTCGCAAGAAGTGGGTCGTCGCCATGGTTGGTCGTATTATCGCCAACCAATCGCCATCCGACATTGCCGGAGATTCCATTCACGTTGTTGCTGAAAAAATAGGTGGTCACGGGAAGGTTGGTCCCCGCAGCGGCGTTGTTAGGCACCAGGAGCTCGGTTTTGTAAGTGGCCGTGGAAGTCGTCGGAGTAAAAGAAACATTGGCATCGCTGGCAGGAAAAATTGTCGCCGGCGTCCAGTACGGAATCACTACTAGCTGCGTATTGGCAGTAATCCCGGTCAACGTATCCGCAGCCGTATTGACCGTCAGGGTGTTGGAACCGTTCGCGGTCACAGTGTAGGTGTGGCCTTCTTTGGGATTAGATGTTCCCCCACCACCGATGAGCGCGTAATACGTTTTTGGCTGGCTTCCGACGGCGTAAACAAACTGGTTTGAGTTCCATCCCGGTGTGCCGGCAACCGTAATCACGCTTCCCGCAGTCGATTGAATTGCTCCGGTAAATTCCGGCGGGCGCGTGAATGGGACGGAAGTCAACGTATCAGAGCCGGAAAGCAATGAGGCCGTCGTAAAACCGACGGGATCGGTCGTGGCGGTCTGAGCTAGAGCGTTAGCGACGCAAAGCGCAGCTAGTGCCAGGGCGGCGAAGAGGCGGATGAATGAGTGCATGAAATCGGCGAAACGAAACTGGATTATACAGTTAATTTCAACAGGAAGCGAGCCTTTCAATAAACGGAATCTGGCGGACGATTCGCCAGCTGCCCAAATTGACTTGACCACGTTCGCTCCTAGGTTGGAAGTGTCCCTCCGCTGGGTTTGAAAACGTGAAAAACGTCCTATTTGTTTGCACAGGAAATATTTGCCGCAGTCCCATCGCCGAAGGTTTTTTCCGTCGAATGGTCGGCAACCGCCAGGACATCGAGGTGGCCTCAGCCGGGGTCCACGCCGTCCGGGGTCAGCCCCCGAGTCTTTATGCGGTGCAAGTTTCCGAGCGCGATGGCTCGAACATCAGCGGTTTGAGAAGTCAACCGCTCACCCCGGCATTAGTCGAGCGTGCGACTCACATCTTCGCGATGACTGGCGCTCACCTTGAGACGATTCACCTCCTCTTTCCAAACGGCGCCGAAAAATCGTTTCTGCTCCGCGAATTTGAAGAACCCGGCTCGACCGTCTGGCGCGATGTGCCCGATCCAATCGGCCAAGGCCGCGAAGTTTATGAAGAGTGCGCCCGCATCATTAAAAGCGCTTTACCAAGCGTGCTCGCCTTCATAGAACAAGGCGAGCTTGCGCCCGCTTCCCGCGTGAGTCGGGCGGCGTCATATCTCATGAGCGATCTTCCTCAACCAATGGAAACCGGTCCCGTAGGATCGACATCCTCGCCGAGCGGCGCGCTGCGCAAGACCGATCCCGAAATTTTCGATGTCATTCAAGCCGAGGAAAAACGGCAGCGCGAGAATATCGAGCTGATCGCTTCGGAGAATTTCACCAGCCGCGCGGTGATGGCAGCGCAAGGAAGCTGCCTGACTAACAAGTATGCCGAAGGTTATCCGGGGAAACGCTGGTATGGCGGTTGCGAGAATGTCGATGTGGCCGAACAGCTGGCCATCGATCGGGCCAAGCGATTGTTCGGTTGCGAGCACGTAAACGTGCAGCCGCACAGCGGCGCACAGGCGAACATGGCGGTTTATTTCTCGGTGTTAAAACCGGGAGATAAGATTCTGGCGATGAATCTGGCGCACGGCGGCCATCTCACTCATGGCCATCCGGCGAATTTCTCGGGTAAGCTGTATCAGGTGTCGCAATACGGCGTGAGCGAAAAGACCGAACAGATTGATTACGACGCCTTACAGAAACAAGCCGAAGAGGTCCGCCCCGCCATGATCACTGCCGGCGCATCAGCCTATTCACGCATCATCGATTTCCCGCAGCTTCGTCAAATCGCCGATTCCGTCGGCGCGATCCTGTTTATCGACATGGCGCACATTTCCGGACTGGTGGCCGGCGGGCAACATCCCACTCCGATTCCGCATGCTCAGTTTGTTACGACCACAACGCACAAGAGTCTCCGCGGACCGCGAGGCGGAATTGTCATGTGCCAGGAGCAATTCGCAAAGCAGGTGGACGCGAGTGTCTTCCCGGGTGTTCAAGGCGGCCCGCTCATGCACGTCATCGCGGCCAAAGCCGTTTGCTTTCACGAAGCGCTTCAGCCGCAGTTTCGCGATTACCAAAAACAAGTGGTGGTGAACGCGAAGGCACTCGCCGCCGGCCTGGCCAAACACGGATATCGAATCGTCTCCGGTGGCACCGACAATCATCTGATGCTTGTCGATCTTCGACCGAAGGAGATCAACGGAAAGGAAGCGCAGGAAGTTCTCGACCGCGCAGGTATCACCGTAAACAAAAATGGTATCCCCTTCGATACCTACCCAATCTTCAAACCTGGCGGCATTCGCATCGGCACACCGGCTGTGACCACACGCGGGATGAAAGAGGAAGAGATGCTCGAGATCGCGGATTTGGTTGCGGAGGCTTTGGAAAAACGCAGTGATGCCGACGCCCTCGAGCGAGTTCGTTTTAGGGTCCGCGAGCTGACGCGACGATTCGCCCTTCCATAATCTGCTTACATTCTCCCCGCAGACCCGCATAATCTGGGATAACTCATGAATCCAGCGGGCGAGCAATCTGAGCCGAATCCGCTGCGCGAAGGCATTTCCCATCGCGCGGTGCCGCAGCCGTGCACCGTTGTCATTTTCGGAGCGACTGGCGATCTGACCCATCGCAAGCTCGTGCCGGCGCTTTACAATCTCGCCGCTGACGGCGAGCTCCCCCCCGCCGTCGCCGTGGTCGGCTTTGCGCGCCGCGAAAAAACTGATGACGGGTTTCGGAGCGAAATGGAGGAATCGACCCGGAAATTTTCCCGGCAGACTGTGCGCGACGAAATCTGGAACCCGTTCGCGCAATCGATCATTTATCACCAAAGCGAATTCCAGGACGAAGCCGGATATAAGAGCCTGGCTGAGCGACTGGACAAGATCGACAAGGAACGCGGGACGCGCGGCAACCGGCTCTTTTATTTTGCCGTCGCGCCAGATCAATTCGAACCGATCCTGAAAAATCTCAAGGCGGCCGGGTTAAACAAAACCCGCGAGGGTAGCTGGGCCCGCGTCATCATCGAGAAACCATTCGGGCACGATCTCGCTTCGGCGCGAGAACTCAATCGCGTCGTCCATCAGGCTTTTGCCGAAGAGCAGACTTACCGCATCGACCATTTTCTTGGGAAAGAAACCGCCCAGAACATCCTGGTTCTGCGATTTGCCAACGCCATCTTCGCGCCGCTCTGGAACCGGCGTTATATCGATCATGTACAAATTACAGCCGCCGAAACCCTCGGCGTGGAAGGCCGCGCCGGCTACTACGAAGGCGCGGGCGCGTTGCGTGACATGGTGCAAAACCATTTGCTTCAGCTTCTTTGCCTGGTCGCGATGGAAGCGCCTACCGACTTGAGCGCCGACAGCATTCGCGACGAAAAAGTGAAGGTCGTGCGAGCGCTTCGCCATTTTGGACAGGACGAAGTCGGCGCAAACGTAGTGCGCGGACAATACGCCGAGGGCGCAATCAACGGCAAAACCGTTCCGGCCTATCGCGCGGAACAAAATGTCGATCCTAAGTCGAACACCGACACCTTCGTTGGCCTTCGGCTTAACATCGACAATTGGCGGTGGTGGGACGTTCCGATTTATATGCGTGTCGGTAAGCGGCTGCCGAAATCAGGAACCGAGATTTCGATCCATTTCAAAAAAGCGCCAGCGGTCTTGTTCAACAAAGAATTGACCGATCAAAATGTCCTGGTCATCCGGATTCAACCCGACGAAGGAATCGCCCTGCGAATGCATGCCAAGGTGCCCGGCACAAGTTTCCGGGTCGAGCCGGTGAAAATGGATTTTCATTACGGCACGTCGTTTGGCAAAGCCAGTCCCGAAGCGTACGAACGGCTGCTGCTCGATGCGATGAGTGGCGACGCCACGCTCTTCGCCCGGCGCGATGAAGTCGAGGAAGCATGGGCTTTCATCGACACTATCGAGAATGCCTGGTCCGCAAAAAAAGATGCGCCCGCCTTGTTCTTTTATCCTGCGGGCTCGTGGGGTCCGGACGAAGCCGACGATTTGCTCGCGCGCGATGGACGCGCATGGAGAAGGTTATGATGTGGCAACAATGGAGGGACATGCTCCGTCGTGTCCCATATATTTGGGCGCCGACAGCGCGGACGCCCTCCAATGAGAAATTTGACCGTGCCAGCCGTCGCTGAATCCTATTCGTTGGGGCTTCCGGTCGAGGTCGAGAAGATCGCGAAGGAACTGAAGAAACTTTGGGAACAAGGCGAAGGCGCAATGACTCGCGCCTCGTTGATCAATCTCGCGGTTTACAGCGAAGAAAGCGGCTCGCTGGAGAAGAACACGCAACTGATTGCAAAGATCACCGAGAATCACGCCTGTCGCGCCATTGTTATCCAAGCCGATTGCAATTCGAAAGAGAACCGTGTGGAAGCGTGGGTCAGCGCGCATTGCCACGTCACCCGCGCCCGCAGCAAACAAATTTGTTCCGAGCAGCTTTCTTTTTTGCTGGAGGGCTCCTGCGCAAATCTGCTGCCGAGCATTGTTTTCTCGCATCTCGATTCCGACCTGCCGTTTTGTCTTTGGTGGCAGGAGGAGCTTCATGATCCGGTGGACACGCAGCTTTGGGCGTGGGTCGATCGCTTCATCTACGACAGCCAGACCTGGAAGAATGTCGCTGACCAATTACGCCTGGTCGAAACCGCACAAACTGAAGCAAAGCAGAGGATGATCCTTTGCGATTTAAATTGGACACGTTTGGACAAGGTGCGCTACGCCATCGCCCAATTCTTCGATCATCCCGCATCGCACCATCATTTCGCCGAAATCGAGAATGCGAGGATAAACTTCGCGCCCGGATTTCGATCGACCGCGGTGCTTCTGGCTGGCTGGCTCGGCGCCCAGCTAAAATGGCGCACCGAAAAAGCAAGCAGCGTAAACAAGATTCAATTTGTCGACGAGACGGGACGCAAGATCGACATCGGCCTGAAAGAAAGCAAAGGAAACGACCCGCTCGGCGAAATCGTCATCGATTCCGGCGGAATCGAGTTTGTCGTGGCGCCGGCAAAATGCGGCGATCTGCTCGAAGTATCGCGGCGCGCCAGCGGTGAAAAACCCGCACCGCAAATGATGCCCGCCCAAGCCAACGATTTGGTGAGTTTGATGAGCCAGGAACTCATGCGCGGCGGCCCGCATCACGTTTACCTGCACGCCATCAACTGCATCCGCGATTTGCTGTAGCGACGATCTATGACCCTCGTTCGAGGACAAACTGGATCCGGGGCTGGTTGGGCGATGGGTTGACGGCCGCGTCGAAATCTGTGCAGCTGAGTATGACGGCCATGCCAACCGACTCCGCCAATTGGTTCATCTGAGATGGCGTAAACAACTGCCATTCGAATTCTTCCTGACTGGTATCGGGATAATCGAGGCGCACGAATAGCCGATCGCCATCCATCCGTTTGCTCTCGTGAACCGCGCCTCCAGGCATCGCTAACTTCCGCTCGCCTTGATGTGCGGCAAAAAAATCTGGGTTCCACAAATCGAGAACCACACGACCGCCTGCTCGCAAACTCGCCGCCAGCCGATCGAGCACGCCACGATTTGTTGTGGCGTCAAAATGACCAAAGCTCTGGCCCATTACGATCCCGGCATCGAATGAACCCGGCTTCGGCCGGTAATCCCGGATGTCGGCAACCACGTAGTCTGGTCCGCCGGCTAAGTCGCGCGCCTTCACCACGATTTCGGCCTCACGATCGATACCGACTACTGAGTAACCATATCTGGAAAGCGCCCGGGCATGACGGCCCATACCGCAGCAAATATCGGCGAGTCGTTGAAAATCGGGCAAAGGCGCACAACGGCAGACAAAAGCTGTCTCTCGAACGGTCCGTTCTTCGTCTATACCGACATGAAAAAACTCAAACCATCGCCGCGAATAGGAATTCGAACCCATGTGTGGTGAAGAGGCGACCGCGTCGGCCGCAGATTTCTCAATCTGTCACCGACCCAACTTGCCATCATCCGTTACCGCCCTTCGTACGCCTGCTTTAACGCCGCGATGTCGGGCTTCACCATTTGCATCACGGCATTGAACGCCCTTTCTTTTTTATCCGAATCCTTGTCCTGCATCATCTCGAAGAAGACAACGGGGACGATCTGCCACGACAATCCGAACTTGTCTTTGAGCCAGCCGCATTGTTGTTCTTTTCCGCCCTGCAAAAGCTTCTCCCAATAATAATCGATCTCCTCCTGAGTCTCGCAATTGACGACGAACGATATCGCTTCGCTGAATTTGAACATCGGACCACCGTTTAGCGCGGTGAATTCCTGACCTTCAATCGTGAAAGTCGCGATCATAACCGAGCCCTTGGGTCCCGGTCCGGCTTCGCCGTAACGGCTGATGCTACCCATCTTCGAGTTCCTGAAAACGGAAACATAAAACTTCGCCGCTTCCTCGGCCTGATTATCGAACCATAAAAATGGAGTGATCTTTTGCATGGAATCATCGTAGCTGAATCGTAAGGAATGAACACGAATTTGAATCACGTCTGTCCCCGGCGCGCTGGTTAGGGGTTGAGCCGCATCACCTTGCAAAATGAACAAATTAGCCTACTAGACACTCAGGAAGAATCCGATTTCGACAGCGCTTCGAGAAGGTCATACGGCCGAAAGTGTGGCGTGACGCGAAACACCATCGGAATATACTATGATCAAATCAATTCTTGGCGTCATTTGCGCCGCCGCTCTTCTCACCGGGTTAGCCCATGCCCAACCGACCAACAGCAACCCCGATCCCAAAACCGGAGCCGAAATGACCGGTACTATTAAGGAATACACCGCTGGCACCTCTTTGGTACTGGCGACCCTGGCCCCCAGCGAACCGGTCCAATTCAAGTTGAGCAGGAACGTCACCTATGCCGATGCCGATGGAAAAACGGTCGAAGCTCCGGGATTGACCACGAACCAGAAGGTCCGTGTTCATTATACCAAAGTGGGCGGAGACAACGTAGCCGACAAGGTCACCCTGATCGGTAACTGATTCGCGTTGTCGCCGTAGTCGGTGACCGCGCGATCTGTCCCGTTCACCATTCTCCCTCATTCCCCACGCTTCTCCAAGCAAGCGCACGACCGCTGGTTTCGTTGACATCGGTTTCGGCGGACGTACGCTCGGGGTCGTGTCAGAGGAATTTTCACCAATAGCCCGCGATTCAGCAGTTGACGTCCTTACCCGCCGAAAATTTCTTCGCGGGACTCTCGCTGGCGGCGCTATCGTTCTGTCAGGAGGGTTACAATCACTTGTTTCAGCGGCAATGAGTTCAACGACCAAAACCTCGTTTCTTCTTGGGGGCGACCTGTCGGTGAAGCGCCTTGGCTTTGGCGCAATGCGTCTCACTGGCGAGGGCGTTTGGGGCTGGCCGGCCGATCGCGAAAACGCGCTGAAAGTTTTGCGCCGGGCGGTCGAGCTCGGGGTCAATTTAATCGATACCGCCGATGCTTACGGCCCGGAAGTGAGCGAGCTGTTGGTCGCAGAAGCGCTGCATCCTTATCCAGCAGGATTAGTGATTGCGACCAAAGGTGGCCTGACCCGGCCAGGACCCGGGAAATGGGTGCCAAACGGCCGGCCCGAATATCTGACGCAATGTGTCGAGAAGAGCCTCAAGCGATTAAAACTCGATCGGATCGATTTGTACCAACTTCATCGCATCGATCACAAGGTGCCGGTCGAAGAATCGTTAGGCGCGCTTAAGAAGATGCAGGACGCCGGGAAAATCCGTCACGTCGGATTATCGGAGGTGACGCCGAAAGAAATCGAACGCGCGAAAAAGATTCTCCCGATCGTCAGTGTTCAGAACGAATATAATATTGCGGATCGCAAATCGGAAAACACGCTGGCCTATTGCGAAAAAGAGAATCTCGGTTTTATCCCATGGTTTCCACTTGGTGGCGGAGGAAGTTCGTTGACCAAACCGGGTAACCCACTCGAACCTGAAGCGAAACGTCACAACACCACCGCCGTCCAACTTGCGCTGGCCTGGTTACTCCAGCGATCTCCGGTGATGCTGCCGATTCCGGGCACGTCATCGCTCAAGCATCTCGAGGAAAACGTGGCGGCGGCGAAAGTTTCACTCACTCCAGCCGATTGGAAAACGATCGAAGCCCTCCTTCAGCGAGCGTGAAGAAGGGACAGTGACGACCCGAACACGACCGGCGTGTAACCCGCCGCGGTCGTCCCGCATTACTGTTTGTCGTAAACGGCGGTGCTCTTGAACTTCTTGCCCTTCTCACTCATGCCGCCAGTCGTAACCGTGCGGCTCTTGCCATCGGCAGCAACGGCGATCCGGCCGGTAGCTACAACTCTTCCACCTTTCTTGACGGTGAAATCCATTGTGCGGTCGTCGATCTTTTTATACGACCGCATGTCCGAGCTCGAATCGCCGGTAACGGCATAATCTCTTCCGTCAAAGCTGCCCGTCCACTCATTGTGCATCGCCTTACCCTTGGCATCGGTGCCGTCGATTGTGACTTTCGTTTTGAAGAAGGCTGATTGATACACAACCGTACTGTTTTTCGCCATTCCTTTGGGGAGTTTCGATTTAACTTCGTTTAACTTCCAGGTTCCCATTTGCGGCGAAGCGGCGAAGCAAGCGCTTCCGACAAAGCAAAGTGCGAGAGCAATCAGTAGCGCTTTTGTTTTCATGTGGCCGATCAAGTCTGGATTGTGACAGGAGGTCAATGCATATCTCACGATAACAATCAGTGACCAACGAACGGCGCAATTACTGCTACAAAATGCGTTGCTTCTCCGCAACTGGGCTAATTAAAAATGAGGGATTCGGGAGAGGGAAGGACAAGCAAGACACTTCCACCAGTCCGAGACGGACTGACATTCAACGTTCAATATTCGGCTAAGAAACAGCGAGCGCTCGTTCGAGGGCGAAGACTCAGTTACGTCTTGTCCGCGATTGTTCTCACGCTGGCAACTAACTCCGCCAAAGGCGAACGGATTAACCACGAAGGGCGGATTCTTGGGCCGGCACCGGTGGTCACGACGCCGACGCTGTTCAATACACCGCAAGCCGACGCGCTGATCTCAGCGATGCAGATTTTTCCGGTAACAAACCCGTGGAATGAGGATATTTCGCGACGTCCGCTTTTGACGAACTCGGCCGCGATGATCACGCAGACGAAGGCGGACCTGTCCGCCAGCCGGCAGACGTTGCGGCCGTTTTCCGAAATGAATTTCGTCCTCGTGCCGGATAATCAGGCGCGCGTGACGATTCCGTTCCTTGACTACCCGGACGAATCGGACCTCGACGGCGGCACCTTTCCAAACGGCCGTTACCCGATCCCATCGAATATGCCGATCGAAAGCTGGCCGCGCGACACCGGCGGTCTGACGCTGCAGCAGTGGCAAATGGACGTAAACAACAACGGAGGCGACCGGCATGCCATCCTCGTTGCGCCGGGCGTGGGTTCAATCTGGGAGATGTGGCAGGCGAAGTTGACTCAGAGCGGCTGGCAATCCTCCAACGGCTCGAAGTTCGATCTCAATTCCAATAATTTGCGCCCCGCGGGCTGGACGTCCGGCGATGCAGCCGGTTTGCCCATGTTTCCGGCGGTCGCGCGCTACGACGAATGCGAGCGCGGCATGGTGGAACACGCGTTGCGACTGTGCGTGCCCAAAACCAGGCAGGAGTATATCTACCCGGCGCGGCATTCCGCATCGTCAATCCCGGCGTCAT
>JBDTZF010000150.1:0-5342 GCA_040005265.1 Verrucomicrobiota bacterium | reverse complement strand
CCATTTATTTTTCTCAAGCAAAACGGCAAGCGCACAATTGTGCTGAGTGATCTGGAGATCGGGCGCGGCCGCCGAACGGCGAAAGCGGACGAGTTCGTTTCCTTTAACCAGCTCGAACGCGAAGTGCAGGGCAAAGATCGGCAATCGCCGCCCTACGAAAAAGTGCTCGCGCATTTTTTGCGCAAACGCGGAGTGAAACGCGCGGTGGTTCCGGCAAACTTCGCGCTCGGTTACGCGAGAGAGCTAGCTCGCCACAATGTAAATCTTTCCACAACCAACGGCCTTTTCTGGCCTGAGCGCTCGGCGAAGACGGATTCCGAAATCAAACTCATTGGCAACGCACTTCGTATGACCGAAGCGGGGCTCAAACGAGCGATGGAAGTCTTAAAGGCGTCGAAGCCCGGCCCGGGGAAGAAACTGCGCTGGTCGAGGAAAGCGCTCACCTCTGAAATTCTGCGGGCGGAAATTGATTCCGCGATCCTGCGCGCGGGTGGAACCCCCACCACTACGATTGTGGCGGGAGGCGATCAGGCTTGCGACCCGCACGAGCGCGGCTCCGGTCCGCTGTACGCCGATTCGCTGATCATCCTCGATATTTTCCCGCGCGATCCGAAGTCGGGATACTGGGGCGATCTGACTCGTACAGTTGTTCGCGGACGAGCGAGCGAAGCGCAGCGCAAACTTTGGAAGACGGTAAAAGACGGGCAGGAACTCGCGTTAAAGCGGATCAAAGCCGGCGTGGACGGGATGACGATTCACAAGGCGATCCAACAATTGTTTACCGATCGCGGTTATCCGACCGAAGTCCGGAAAGGCAAGAACGTCGGTTTTTTTCACGGGACCGGTCACGGACTCGGATTGGATATTCACGAATATCCCCGGCTGCAAAAGGTGGTTTTGAAAGAGCGGGAGGTGGTCACTGTGGAACCGGGCCTCTATTACCCGGGCTTGGGTGGCGTTCGTATCGAAGACGTGGTGGTCGTGACCAAACGGGGTTGCAAGATCCTTTCTCGATTTCCGAAGCAGTTGGAGCTCTAAAAGAATGGAGGGACGGACTCCGTCCCGTCCGACGACGACACCGAGGTCGTCGCCCCAGGCGGGTTTGTCATCCTGAGCGGAGCGAAGGACCCCGCACTTGGAATCGGTGCACGAGCGTCGAGACGCGCACAAATTCTCCGTGTTTTGAACGATTGTCTTAGCTTGTGAGGTCCATCGCTTTGCTCGGGATGACAAAGAGGAAATGAACGAAGCGGACGTTTGCGCGTCTAATTTTACCAGACACACTTAAGACAAGTATGTTTTATCCATTAGGGTTCGGGGGCGGAAGCTGGCTGTTTTACATCGGCATTCCGTTGATAATCGGAATTTGGGCTCAAATTCGGGTGAGCAGCGCATTCCGGAAATGGGGCGAGGTGCGGGCGACTTCGAACATCAGCGGCGCGGAGTGCGCCCGCGAGATTCTGCGGGCGGCCCAAATTCAAGATGTCGATGTTATCGAGACGAACGATTATCTTGGTGACCACTACGACCCGACGAGCAAGAAGCTTTGCCTGTCGAGCAATGTTTATAACACTCCGTCGGTCGCGGCACTAGGCATCGCTGCTCACGAGACCGGCCACGCCATCCAGCACGCAAAGGCCTACGCGCCACTCAAAGCCCGAATGGCAATCGTGCCGATGACCATGGTGGTGTCGCGAATGCTCCCGTTCGTGATTCTTGGCGGTATTTTCTTTCGCATCAGCGGCCTGATCACGCTCGGTATTTATTGCTACCTCGTTCTGCTCGTTTTCCAGCTAATCACGTTGCCGGTGGAGTTCGACGCATCGCGACGGGCGAAAATTATTTTGCGCGAAATGGGGATTATCCAGCCAGGCGCTGAAGCGGTCGGGGTGAACAAGGTTTTGAACGCAGCCGCGCTTACCTACGTGGCGGCCTTTGTCGCGACCCTGGGCAACTTGCTCTGGCTCATGTCGATCCGCGACCGGCGCTAAGCGCCCCTCTGTTTGAAGAAAATGAACCCAGCTCTCGCCATCCCAGCTCGACCGATTTCCGATTTGTTGTCGTCCGGTCTCGCTACGAGTGTTAGGCAACAGCGGGATTCGATGGATAAACCCAGATCAGACGAGGACCAGCAATTGGTGGCGCGAGCGCAATCCGGCGACGCCAGGGCCTTCGACGACCTGGTCGTCAAATATTCGCCGCGTCTCTACGGCCTCGTTTACAACATGACCTCAAACCATGAGGACACGAACGACCTGCTGCAGGACGTGTTCGCCAAGGCTTACAAGGCGATCCGCGGATTTCAGGGGAAATCGACCTTCTATACCTGGATCCATTCCATAGCGGTCAACATGACGCTGAATTTTCTCAAAAAACGCGGGCGGCGCTATCATTTGAGCCTGGACGACGTCGATTCCAACGTTCAAAACGACAAGGAGTTTCTGGAGCTGACCTCGACCAATAGCCCGGTGAGGGAAGCCGACCTGGGAGAGCTCCAAAAAAGGTTGAACGAGGCCATGATGAAGTTGTCTGATGAACACAGAGCTGTGGTCACCATGTTTCATATTCAAGGAATGCCCCACGCCGAGATCAGTAAGATCTTGCGTGTTTCGGAGGGGACAGTACGTTCGAGGCTCTTTTACGCGAACCGGCAGCTTCAAAATTATTTGGAAGAGTTCAGGAAGAATCCGGTTTCTTAACGCCCGCTGGGATCAACAAGGATGGACGAATTTAACGACAACGAAATTACGAAGCTGCTTCGGCTGAAACGCTACGAGCAACCGCCTCCAGGTTACTTCGATAATTTCCTTCACGAATTCCATCGCCGGCAGCGCGACGAATTGTTGCGGGAGCCGCTCTGGCGAATCTGCCTGGAACGCGCCCACGATTTCATGTTCCGGCTGAATGTGCCGTCCCTGACCTCGTATCCGGCGGTCGCCGCGGCGGTGTTGATCTGTGCTGCGGTAATCTCCCTGAAAGTTTATCAACCCGCGCCCGCCGAAGTCGCTCTTCAGAGTCGCCCGGCGGTGAGTGCGGATCCAGAATGGACGCTTGCATCCCCAGTGTCGGTTCGGAGCTTGAATACCCAGCCGCTTCGTCAATCGAATCAAAGCGCCCATACTCACTCCCGAAATAGTGGGACGCCGCCGCGCTATGTGCTCGACAGCATTCCCGTGAGTTATGAGTCGATCCGGTTTTAGGCGCCCTCTGTTGCGCCGTCATTCTGAGCGGGGCAAAGGGTCTTTGAAAGCGCGCGGAATTCCAGTTTTTGCCCTGATCTTCGTTTCGGGGGCGAGTTTCCTCCTGGCCCAGGAACAATCGGCCACTTCCATTAGCCGCGAGGTGAGGGATGTCTTCGAGCGTTCCGCAAAGGCCGTGGTGAAAATCCATGGCGTTGACGAACATAGCGATATTTACGGCACCGGATTTTTTGTCGATCCAACCGGCACGCTTTACACCTGTTACTCAGTTGGCGGCGAAGGCGAAAATTTCAAAGTCCAATTCAACGGAAAAGAGTATCCGGCCCGCCAGCTCGTGGCCGATGTCCGGAGTGGCATCGCTTTATTGAAGATCGATCTGGTCACGCCATCCCTGCCGATCGGAAGTTCCGACCAGCTCGAAGTCGCCGCTCCTGTTGTCACCGTCGGTTATCCACTCGATTTGCCCAAGACGCCGAGCTTCGGTCTGATCGCCGGGTTTGATCGAAAATATTTGGGCCGCTATTTCACCACTACTCATCTGCGGGTCAATATGCCAACGCAGCGCGGCGAAGCAGGCGCGCCGCTCATTAATTTAAAGGGCGACGTGGTGGGGATATTGGTCAGCAGTTTGGAAAACAATTCTTCCTGTTACGCGCTGCCGATCAGCGCCGCGGAAAAGATTCGCAGCGATTTCCTCCGCTACGGTGAGGTCCGGCACGGGTGGGTCGGTGCGAATGTGTCTGAAGCCAAGACGGCCACGGAGGGTTCGCGTGCGCAAATCACCGATATTTTGGATTCGCCTGCAGGCGACGCTGGCCTGAAGCCTGGCGATACGTTGCTTCAAGTGGGAAGAACTAAGGTGCGCGAGGCGGAAGACATTCTTGATGCGTCGTTCTTTATCACTGCGGGCGAAGCGGTTCCCATTACCGTGGTGCGTGATGGCAAGACAATGACGATCAATATTCAGGCGGATGTTCATCCGGTGAGTAAGCGGCCTCCGATGTCCGCGACCCTGGAAAGCAATCGTGGCATTCCTTTGAGCATGCCCGCGCCGGATAGGTAGCAAACGCGGCAGCGGATCACCGCATCTTCCGGAAATCGGCTTCGTCGATGATCCGCACGCCGAGCGCATTTGCCTTGTCGATCTTGCTGCCCGGTTCCCCGCCAGCCAGGACGTAGTCCGTTTTCTTGCTCACACTGCCGGTCACATGGCCGCCGAGAGCCTCGATTTTCTCAGTGGCCTCTTCTCGTGTCATTGAGGGGAGAGTGCCGGTGAGCACAAAAGTCTTTCCGGCCAGTGGCAGTTCCGCCGCTTTTCTTGCGGATACTTTTTCAATCTTTGGTTTAATGCCGAGCTGCTTCATTCGCTGCAGAATTTTTTCCCCTGAGCGTGATTCGAAAAAATCGAGAACGCTCTTTGCGACCACCGGCCCAACCTCGGTAACGATACCGCGGTCCTTGTCGTTCTTGTTTTTTGATGGCTCGGCAAAACCAGTCTTGATCAGGCGCTCTGCGATCTCCTTGCGCTCTCCTTTCTCTTTCTCGTGGTAATCCAAAACGTCGCGAAGCAGTTTCGAGTTTGCGACGTTGTCGATGCTGTCATGAAACCTCGCCAACTGGGTTGCTGTCGTTTTTCCCACCTCGGGAATGGCGAGAGCAAAAAGCCAGCGCGAAAGCGGAAAGGTCCGCGCCCGCTCGATCGCCTGGATTGCTTTGGCGGCATTTTTTTCGCCGAAGACCCGCGGCGCTTCGTCAGTCCCTAAATTTAGTTTGGCCAGTTGTTCGACTTTTAACTCAAAAAGATCGAGCGGCTCACGCACCAGGCCGCGTTCGACCACCTTGTCTGCCACAATTCCGCCCACACTTTCGATGTCGAGGGCGCCGCGCGCTGCGAAGAATTCTATCCGTCGCGTCGCTTGGGCCGGGCACTGCAGGTTTTCGCAGCGCCAGGCCACAAACTCAGGGTCGCGCCGAATTGGACTCCCGCAGGCCGGGCACTTGCCGTGAACGTGCTTGAAAAAATCGAAAGGCGCGGCGCCTCGCGGCCGTTTCGATTTTACAACTTCGACAACGGCGGGAATCACTTCTCCGGCTTTTTCAATCACGACTGTGTCGCCGATGCGAATGTCTTTGCGCTTGATC
>JBDTZF010000050.1:0-18148 GCA_040005265.1 Verrucomicrobiota bacterium | reverse complement strand
TACCGTGGCCGTCAACGCAACCATAAACACTGCCAGCCTGTCGGTAGGCCGCCACATTATCTTCGTGCGCGGACGCGGCGTGAACGACGTCCAGAGCTTCCAAACCTGGGGGCCGATCGGTGCGGCGTTCCTGGATGTGACTGGAGGTCCACCAACCCTCCAAAGCGCCATCTCGCGGAAAACCCACGGCGGCGCTGGCACATTCGATATCAATCTTCCGCTAACCGGCACGGCTGGAATCGAGTGCCGCACGGCGGGCGGCACACAGGATTACACCATGGTCGTGACTTTCGCCGGCAATGTGACCGTTACAGGAAGCCCGCAGGCGCAAGTAACATCGGGCACTGGATGTGTCGGAAGTGCCGGGACTTGCACAGGCAATATCATGGTCAGTGGGAACACGGTTACAATTCCACTAACGAACATTGCAAATGCGCAAACGATCAATGTTCGAATCAACGGGGTCAACAGCGCAGGAACGGCTGCGCCGGCGACCGATTTCACCATTCCCATGAGCATCTTGATCGGCGATACAAGCGCTAACGGGACAGTGAACGCGACCGACGTTGTGCAGACAAAGGGACGCCTCGGTCAGGCCGTGGATGCGACGAACTTCCGTTCCGACGTGAACGCGAACGGCGCGCTCAATGCCACCGATGCAGCAATCGTGAAGCAGAACAGCGGCACCTCCTTGCCGCCGGACTAGTACTCCGTCGGTCGGGTGTTCGAGTCACCCCGGGCGCGCGTTTTCTTTGCAACATTTCGCGGCCGAGACACGTGAAATCCCCGCAGATTCGAAGTATCTTGGTAATCATGCACCCACGCCTTATCGTCGTTCTCTCTTTACTGTCGATCTTTGCACAGCAGAGCTTTGCGGCTGAATCGCTTGAGGAGACAATCAATTACTTGATCGATTACGTCGCAAAATCGGACGCCACATTCATCCGCAACGGTGATACGCACACGCCGGCGGAAGGGGCGGCTCACATCAAGGCGAAGTACGATCACTTCAAAAGCAGCATCAAAACACCGGAGGATTTTATTCGACTTTGCGCGACGAAGAGCTTGCTGAGCGGGCAGCCTTATCTGGTTCGCCCGCGCGACGGAAAAGAAATGCGCCTGGCCGACTGGCTCACGGCTGCTCTGAAGGCGCACCGGCCGTAATCGACCCGCTGAATCACGGGTAAATCGCGTTCAGCATTTCCAGCATTCCTGTGCCCGGCTTGAAAATGGGAGCGAGAATGCCCTTGGCGAAATGTTCTTTAGCCGCCTCGATTATTCGCGGCTTCAAGTCGTCGCGCGGATGACTTGCCGGACCACTCAGTTTCATCGTGGTCCACAAATAACCACCATGCGATTCGGTGAAAACCTTTTCACGCGCTCCGGGAATGGTCTCGACGACATCCGGCGCCACGCCGACTTTGAATTTCGCGTCGATGTTATCGTGCTCGAGCAGGAGTTCCCCTTCGATGCGGAGGAGTCCTTTCGTTTCAACTTCGAACTCGGATACTTCGAGGCGATCGCCCGTCAATCGATATTGAAATCTTAAAACGTCAATCTTCGGTTTTTCGAATTGTGGATGCCGGGTGACCGTGGCGATTTGTTTGAGCGCGCTGACGTCGTGCACGGATGCGCGCGTGAAATTTAACTGCCCGGCAGCATTCATCTTTGCGTCGGCCTCAAATTGCTTCTGTAAATTGGTTTCTGAATCGAGGACTCCTTCGAGCTTCCCGCGCCAAAACCCCCGGAGGAACGGAGCGGCCGGGGTCTGCTTGGAACTCAGATGCAAACGCATCGAACCATGTTCTCCGAAATCGAAGTCGCCGGTCACATGGATATTTTTTGGCTGACCAATCGAGAAAAGCGCAGATCTGACAACGAGCTTCGATTTTGCATAATGCAATTGCAGCTCACCGACCTTCAATTCAGGCCACCCCGTTTGCTGAAAAGTTCCACCCCGCCCGACGGCATCGAGTTCATGATCCTTCGGGAAAAAGCGGACCTGCACCTCCTTCAACATTCCGATGCTGTCCGGCGTTTCTCCCCAATACACATCGGTGCGCGGAATAAACGTCTGACGAATTTCCAGGTTCAGTGGTGAATTGGTGTCGATTTGAGGCTGCAACTCCGGCTCGCGTGGAAGAATCTTCTCCAGCTTGGTTGCAGCTGCCTGACCGAAAGCGGCTTCCAAATGCGACGATTGAAGCAACGTGATTGTCCATTTTCGTTGCCAGAGATTTTGCAGACTGCAACGAGCGCGAACATTTGCCGCCCTCATCTCGGTCAGTCCGTGCTCCGGTTTGCCGCGGGTCAAAAGCCCGTCACTGCGGATCGACATCCCCCGCCAGGTTAATGGGAGATAACCCGAGTCCGCGGCCAGCTTCACTGCGGTCTTGCGTGAGATGAGTCGCGCCAGAGTGCCATTTTCCAAAAAATGATCCAGCGCCCTGGTCGTCGCAAAGTAACCGACGGCGCAAATTACGACGATAATCGCAGCAATACTCCATTTCGTTTGAATTTTCATTAGTTGACGCCTCTCGGCCGGCTACGGACTATTCGGAACAGCGAACATTAACAGCCGTCTATTTCGCGACTTACGATGACTAATGGAATGAGGCACTCCGTCAAAGCCCGCGCACCGCTGTCGCTTATCGCGATGGCGATCTTTATTTCGGGGTGCGCGCTCAAGACCAGCAACCAGGTGCGCGAGGAAATTAAGCCGTTGTACTCGGCGACGTCGCCGGAATTTCGCCAATCAATAGGTTCGTTGCTGGGGCCAAATTTCGTAGCAGGCAACAACATCACCACGCTCGCAAATGGCGACCAGATTTTCCCGGCAATGCTAAGCGCCATTCGTTCTGCCCGGCGCACAATCACTTTTGAAACCTACGTTTTCTGGGATGGGGAGATTGCCCGGCAGTTTACCGAGGCATTGGCGGAGCGCGCGCGTGCCGGGGTTAAAGTGCATGCGATCTTCGACGCCCAGGGAACACGAACGATGGGACTGGCAAATCTGGCGAAGCTTCGCGAAGCCGGCGTGGACGCGGTGAAATACCACTCCATTTTTTGGCTCGATATTCGCCGCTACAACAACCGGAGCCACCGAAAGCTGTTAATCATCGATGGAACGACCGCATTTGTTGGTGGCGTCGGCATTGCCGATGAGTGGTCGGGAAACGCCGAGTCACCGAAACACTGGCGCGATAATCATTACAAAGTGACCGGCCCGGTGGTGGCCCAGTTGCAAGCCACCTTCGTAAGCAACTGGCGAAAAACTCACGGAAATATTCTGCACGGCGGGGATTATTTTCCTCCACTGGAAAACACCGGATCCCAACTCGCCCAAACTGTCCGGAGCACGGCCCGCAATGAAAATCTCGATTTGTTGTACCTCCTGGCCATTGCGTCCGCTCAAAAAAGCCTGCGGATCGAAAACGCCTATTTTCTTCCCGACGAATTAATTCGCAAGGAGCTCATCTCTGCGGCGAAGCGCGGCGTAAAGATCGAGATTATCGTTCCGGGGAGATATATCGATCAAAAGCTTGTGCGCGCCGCATCAAAACGGCACTGGCCCAGCTTGATCGAGGCCGGAATCAAGATTTACGAATACGAGCCCAGCATGGTCCACGTAAAACTCATGATCGTGGATGATAAATTCGTTTCCGTAGGCTCGGGTAACTTCGACAATCGATCGATTCGTCTTAACGACGAAGCCAATCTCGACGTGCTAGATCAAACATTTGCTTCGGAACAAACACGTTTGTTTGAAATCGACAAGCACCGGTGCCAGCAGGCAAAGCTCGATCCCTCGGGAAAATTAATCTTCCTGCATCCGTTCCAACAAGCAGCCGGCCTCGCTTCGCCGCAGTTGTAGCCGCGGCCCTGTGGGCCGTTCCCGCGTAACGAAAACAGCAGGCCAACCGAAAACGGGCCACCGGCCCGTGACTACAAAAGCTCTTGTCGATCAACGCCCGACTTACAGCTCGCGCCTTATATGTTTCTGCTCGTGATCGAGCAGCCATTTCTTGCGCCATAGGCCGCCGCCGTAGCCGCAGAGCGAGCCATCGGCCCGAATCACGCGGTGACACGGGATAATGATGCAAATCATGTTTTCGCCGTTGGCACGACCGACAGCGCGTCGCATCTCGACGTCGCCGAGCTGGTTCGCCATCCAGGAATAGGACCGCGTTTCACCGACAGGAATAGAGCGAAGAAGTTCCCAATCCCGAAGCTGAAAGGGCGATCCGACTGGAGCAAGCGGAACATCGAACTCGAGATTCTTGCCCGAAAAATAATCAGCCAACTGCGAGCAAACCGCATCGAGATGTGGATGCTCGCCTGGAACGACATTCGTCCGCAGCCGCTGACGCAGGATCGACAACTCGCGTTCGGTGGCGCGGCGATCGACAAACTCCAGCAATCGCAGACCTTCATCATCGGCCACCGCGATCATCGTTCCGAGCGGCGTGTCGATGCGTTCGGCCAGTAACGCGGAGTGGGACTTCGCCGTTGTCGGAGGATCGCCAAATATTTTCGTGAATGCTGCGCGAAAACCGCTCTCCGATTCGAACCCGCTGCCACTTCGGACTTCGTCGACCCGACTGCCAGACCGGACGTCGCGCAACGCGAGCCCCATTCGACGGGCGCGATGATACGCCTGAAATGTCATTCCGTAATGGCGTTTGAATTGTCGCCGGGCTGTCGATGGATCGATCGACAGAGCTGCGAGTTCTTTGTCCGTCAGGCGTCCGTCTGGAGCGCGTTCCACTTCAGCGCGCAATCGCTCGATCAGTTTGGGCGGCTGTCCGGCAGGATCCATTGGATGGCAGCGCAAGCACGGGCGATAACCGCCGTGGAGCGCATCGCTTGGATTCGGAAAAAAATCTACGTTCTCACGCGCCGGCTTTTTCGCCGGACAAGTCGGCCTGCAAAAAATTCCGGTGGTGCGAACGCCCACATAAAAAATCCCTTCGAAACTGGGATCGCGATTCACCAGCGCGCGATACATCATCTCGGTCGACGGAAGAAGGTCGGGCGTTTTCATTGGCGTTCAATTCGAAACGTATAGCACCCGCGAGTCACGCTGCGCGCATCCACAAATGCAGTCTCCGGGGTTTGTAGTAATTTTTCAATCACAGCTTCCGGTTCGCTTCCGTTTGCGACCTCGGCCTGGATCATATTGTAAGCTGCATCATAGGCGCGAAACGCGCGACCCTTGCGGAACTCCGCCGGATATTCGCCAGTGGCGTCATACGGTTGGCAGCGATCGAAGTGCACGAAAATCGGCCCGCTCTCCGAGTAAGGGTGACCTGGAGGAATGGAAGAGTAGGGAAAAAGAATCATCCGTTCGCCGGGCAAGGCCCAGCGCAGACAATGCCGGCAGGGAAACCCAGTCGGCGAATCGGCGGTGATCACGGCATGATCCGGCACGCCCGCTACGGCGGCGCGTCGTGCCGCTTCCGTCGCCTCGGTCTCGAGTGGAACAATTCGAAAAGTCGACGTTTTCATGTCTTCAGAAGAACGCATCTCATCGATTTACGCATCGACGAATTTCGGGCATCGAATTCCTACTCGCTTTGCAAGGTGGATCGCGTCGCTCCGTCGCGCGATGCCAATCATAGAGAATAAGTGCGGCTTCGCCGTTTGATTTAGCACCGAGCGCGGAGCGACTCGATCCACCTAAACTTGACGGCAGTTTTTTTGCTTGCTCGAATTACGAAACTCTGTCGCAATAAGGAACTTAACCGAACTCAATCGAAAGGAATAGTTATGCTCTGGACAATAATCGTCATTTTACTCGTGCTCTGGCTTCTCGGCTTCATCGGTCACGTCGGCGGCGGCCTGATTCACCTTTTGCTCGTGATAGCGGTCATCATCGTGATCATTAATCTGCTCCAAGGCCGGCGAGGGCTCTGAAACAGACGCGCCTCCTTAATCGAAGCCGGGACTTTTCCCGGGCGGTTACGCCGCAGCGGCAGGAGCGGCCTGACGGAGGCTTATTTCTTCCATCACCTCGTTCGCGTATTCCTGAAGTAGCCGCTTTTCACGGGGCGTGAGCTGGCGGGGCTTGCCGTCCAGGATGCACAGTGAACCGATGGGCTGGCCGTTAGGCGAACGCACAGGGACACCGGCATAAAAGCGCAGGCCGCGCTCCTTGAGCAACGGGTTGTTGGCAAAACGGCGGTCCCGCGCCAGATCTTCGATCACGAGCATTTCATTGCCGGCAACAACGTGACCGCAGATCGAAACGTCGCGGGAAATATGGCGCGCGTTGGCCACATCCACCGGAAGCCCGGTCTGGCTTTTGAAAAACTGGCGATCGTGATTAATGAGCGTAAGGAGGGCGATCGGCACCTCGAAGATGCGCGCGAGTTTCGCCGTGATGCGGTCGAAGACCATCTCGGCATCGGTGTCGAGTAGGTGCGATTCGCCCAGCGCGGCAAGGCGCTCTTCTTCGTCCGCGGGAATCGGCGCCGGAATCATCGGTTCGGTGAGCGGCGGGGCGAATTTGGAGATCTGCGCGAGTGCTTCGGTCAGCGAAACCACTATTTCGTCAGCGCCGGAATCGCGTAGGCGATTGGCGGTCTCGTGAACGTTTTTTGTGGCGCCCCACAGTCCAACGATGATCTTGAGCCGCGGAAATCTCGCGCGCAGCTTCACGCAGAGGTAGCGTGCGTGAATTATCGTCGTGGGCGCTACGACAGAAATACAGACGACTTCTGCTTCGTCGTCTCCTACAATGTCGAGGAGTGCGCCCGCATCGAGTTTGGCCGAAGCATTTTTTGCTTCGAAGCCTTGCTGTTGGAGTAATTGCGCAAGCATTGCGCCGGCGAGCTCATCGCGTTCTGCCCGAGCCGGCAGGCAATAAACGCGGCAACCAAATCCGTGCACGAGCGCGGGAACGTGCCCAGTCTCGGTTTTCACGGCTTCACTTTGAGCGGCGACGCGCGGGCGGCTGCCGAGATCTTCCAGGATATCACGGAGGCTTTGCTTTACGTGAGCTAGTTCCTCCCGGTCGAGCGATTCCCGGGCATCCTTCTCCGCAACGGTGATGACCGGAATGAACACAGAATCGTAAAGCGCGGTGAGCGAGTTCGCCTTCAAATAAGTCTCCACGAATTCCACTTCATCCTGATCGCCAAGCGTGAGCAGACAATGGTAGCAATCCTCGGCCGGCGTGAGCGCTTCTTCATCGCTTAGCATGATGCTGAGAAAAGAAAGGCGCGGGATGTGACGGCCCATGACGACGAGGCAGACGGTTAGCGGCGTGGCCAGCACCAAACCAAGCGGTCCCCAGAGCCACGTCCAAAAAACCGCGCCGACGATCAATGCGATGGACGAAACGCCGGTGTGTTTTCCATAGAGCAACGGCTCGAGAACGTTATTGAGAATGAGCTCGATCCCGCCGAAAAGCGAAACCGTTAAAACTGGCATCGTCCAGTGGGGCGAAACGGCCAGGGCGAGGAGAGTCGGAACAATTGTCGCGATCCACGGCCCGACATACGGAATGAAACGCAGCACCGTGCCGAGCGCGCCCCAGAGTACGGCATTAGGCACGCCGATAAAATAGAGCCCGATTCCAATGCAGGAACCGTAAATCACGTTGACGAGGAGCTGCAGGCCGAGATAGCTCGAAACGCGATCGGCGGCATCATCCAAGGCGTGCGTGGTCGCGCTGATCCGGCCCTGGCCGATTAGCCGGATGAGCCGGTTGCGCAAATCTTCGCGCTCGAACAGCATGAAGATGACCAGCACCAGCACCAATGCGGCCGTGCCCAGCGGCCCGAGGAGGGGCGTGATGATCGTTTGCACGAGCTCGAACGGATTCGCTCTGGACGTTTCTACCACTCTTACCGGCACGGGCTGTGTCGGCGCGTTTGGCGGTGATGCGACGGCTGTTTGGGGTTTGCCTACCTCTTGCGTAATGGTCGGATTGGCCGGCCCCGATCCACCGGGCAATTCTTCTTTTATGTCATTCACCGTCTGCGAGAATTTCTTGAAGGCGGCACCCTTCGGAGCCTGGAACGTATGCAGCTTCGTAATGATGTTTCCCTTGTATTCGGGCAGCTTCGTTGCCAGATCGACCAACTGCCGGGTGAGCATCCAGCCCGCGGCCCCAGTCGCCGTGAAGATCAGCGCGGCCACTAGAAGGACCGCGGCGATCCGCCCGATCCAGCGCTCCAGCCGTCCCACCAATGGCGTAAGCAGAAACGTCAATAACGCGGAGAGCGCGAGCGGGATGAGCAGCGAGCGCGCGAAATAAAGCGCCGCGATGACAAAGGCCGTCAGCGCAACCGTCCAAAGCCCGACGAGCGCGTCGGCGGCAGCGGTGGTCTTATTTTTCGGTCGCGGCATGGGAAAACTTGAGTGCGGGAAAATATCACCCTACAGGGAACAGGGCAATGTGAAGAGCTGACGGGGTTAGTGCGCGTCAGCTTCGATAGGACGGGCGACCTTACTATTGCCGGCACGTCCGCCGCAAAGGCTTCTAGAGGAGCTGACCTTCGGCGTCTTTTTTTACCAGCGGTGATACGCTGGGTGACCCTCTTTCACCGCCACGAAAATCCCACGGCAGGTCGCGCAGGGTTTGCCACCGGCTGTAAGGGTTCCTTCAATCGTCGCCCGATCACCGCGAAGATCGACAACCTTCGCTGAAAGATAGACAGGCCCGTTGGTCGGCGTCGGCCGCAGAAGTTTGATCGCGTATTCGGCCGTGACCGTGCACGGCGGATGATCGTCGTTCGCCTGCTTCATCAGATGATAAGCCGCGGTCCAATTGCAATGGCAGTCGAGCAACGACCCAATGATTCCGCCATTCAAAACTCCGGGAAACGCTTCATACTTTTCTTCCGGTTTCCATTCAGCGACGACTCCGTCGCCTTTGACAAAACTGCGGATCCGCAAGCCCTCGACGTTTGCCGGGCCACAGCCCCAGCAGGCATTATTCGGAGCGTACTGTTCCTGAAGCGATTTAGTCATTTTGTAGCGGCGCTCTCTGAGCGCCGAACTAATCTTACGGCGGTCAGAGACCGCCGCTACATCTTTGCCGGGGTGCCCGGATAGGGCCGCAATTTCGGTCCGGTGTAAAGCGAGCGCGGACGGATCAAACGATTGTTATCGTGTTGCTCGACCACGTGCGCGCACCAGCCGGCCACGCGCGAGGCGGCGAAGATCGGCGTGTTTAGTTCCGACGGAAACTCGAGCATGGTAAACACCGGCGCAGCGTAGAGATCAACATTGGCGCAAAGATGTTTCTCGCGGTCCATAATCTCCTCGAGTTTTTCGCAAATCGGCACCCATTGCTCTTTGCCCGTTCGCTTACCGAGGTCTCGCGCGATTTCGCGCATGATCGGAACACGTGAATCGCCCTTCTTATAAACCCGATGGCCGAAGCCCATGATTTTTCCCTTTGTCTCAAGTTTGTTCATCAACCACGCCTCCGCGCGATCGGGCGTTTTGATTTCGTCCAGCATCTTCATCGACTCTTCATTCGCACCGCCGTGCAACGGCCCCTTCAATGTGCCGCACGCGGAAGTCACCGCCGCATACATATCGGCCAGGGTCGAGGCGGTCACTCGCGCTGCGAATGTCGAGGCATTGAATTCATGGTCGGCATACAGGATGAAAATTGTGTCGAGCATCCGGATTTGCCAGGTTTGGGGAACCTTCCCTGTCAGCTTGTAGAAAAAATTCCCTGCCAGTGTCAGGTCCGCCTTTTCCGGCAACGGTTCCTCGCCGTGTGAAATGCGAAAACCATCCGTGATCAGAGTGGATGTCTTCGCGATCAAACGCATGGCCTTGCGAACGTTCGCCGCATGCGAATGATCGTTCAGTTCTTTGTCGAACGGAGCCAGCATCGAAACGCCAGTGCGCAACATATCCATCGGATGCGTGTCTCGCGGCATCAGCCGCAGCATTTGAATCACCGGCCCCGGCAAGTTCCGCTCACTTGCGACCTCCCGATTGAATTTTCCCAGTTGTTCGAAATCGGGCAGCTCGCCGTTTAAAAGCAGGTATGCGACTTCCTCGAAGCTGGCTTTCTCCGCCATCTCGTGAATGTCGTACCCCCGATAACCCAGGCCGGCGTTGGGATCCACCCAGCAAAGCTGCGTTTCGCCTGCGATCACCCCGGCAAGCCCCGGGCTGTATTCTGGTTTTGTCTCAGTGCTCATTCGATGTGTTGATTCTAGCGACGATATGCGTCCCGACAAATGATCACTCGTGCGAGCCGTTCCATTCTTCAGCCGCGGGGTCGTATTCGAGCAAATCGTACAGTTCCTGCCTGGTCTGCATTTTGTCGATCCAATCCTTCGGCGTGCCTGCTTTTTTCAATCCGCTGAAAAATTCTTCGGTAGTTTTCATGGCAACGCGAAACGCGCTTTGCGGGAAAATCACCATCCGATAACCGAGATCGGATAACTCCTGGAAAGATAGCAATGGGCTCTTGCCGAACTCGGTCATGTTTGCCAGCAGTGGCACTTTTACTTCCTTGGCGAAATCGCGAAATTCGGCTGTGCTTTGCAAAGCCTCGGGGAAAATCGCATCCGCGCCGGCTTCGACATACTTCTGCGCGCGTTTCACTGCGCCTTTGAAATCTTCGATGGCCCGCGAATCCGTTCGGGCGATGATCAGAAAATCTTTATCGCGCCGGCCAGCCACGGCGGCCTCGATCCGGCCGACCATCTCGACCACGCCGACGACCGTTTTTCCCGCGAGATGTCCGCAACGCTTCGGGAATTCCTGGTCCTCGATGTGACAACCGGCCAGCCCGGCTTTCTCCAGTTCACGAATCGTTTGCGAAACATTCTCGTCGCCGAAACCGGTATCCGCATCGACAATCGCCGGAATGTTCACTGCTTTAGCGACGTAGCCGGCAAGCCGAACCACTTCCGGCATTGTCAATAAACCGATGTCGGGAACACCGGCAGTGGAGTTCGCCATTCCAGCCCCACTAATATAGATGGCATCGAAGCCGGCCCGCTCGACCTGCCGCGCCACCGACGCATTCGGCACGCCCGGCATTAGAACCGCGCCTTTCACGATCAATTCACGCAGCCGAGCGGGTTTGGTTTGCTTGGTCATGTCCAAATATATCTCGCTCATTCGAATGAGGTAGGGGCGATTGACCCCAATCGATCCGAGCCGGATTGCCACTTTCGGGCGTTTCGGTGAATCGCCCCTACCCGATCATTTCATCACTGCCGCCTGCAAAAGTTCATCCACGGTCCTGGCTTCATCCAGCTTCCACCCAAGATCGACAATTCTTTTTGCGCCGCTCTCGCCCAGCAGCGGCACAACCAAGGCATTAAACTTTCCTTCCAATTGCTTATCGGTGACCGGATTCAAGGCATTGCCAAGGGGGTAATCGACCCGCTTGGTCAACGTGCGCCCATCTTCCAAGGTCACGTGCACAATGTTCGCGACTGCTTTCGCGTAGAGTGAGCTCAACTCCGCGTTGCGCTGGACCGTTACATTTTCGAGAAATTTCCAGATCTTGGGATCCATGAACCGCTCCGGTTGGAATTGCTTTTCGGTCACTTCGCCGTCGATCAAGGCAATGCTCGTGATGTAAGGCAAACTGTGGTCAGCCGTCTCGCGCGTCTCCGGTTTCCATTTTTCCGGCTCACTTCCAATGATATCAACGGAGGCATCGTGACTTTCGATCCGAACCGACTGAATTCTTGAGGGATCGCCGATTTCCTGTCGCAAGAACATGGCGGCTTCGATCGCGCTCTGGCTGTGATATTCCGCCGGCCAGTATTTAATGCTCGTCTTCAAAATCATCGCAGCGGTCCCTTCATCGGGAGATTTTGCGTTTGGCTGTTTCACGAATTTCTTACCGACGTCGCCTAACGAAACACCGAGCTCTTTTTCAAATCCCATTTGTCCCTCGAAAATCGGGGCCGGTCCGGTCATGCCAGCCCGCGCGAGCAACGCGGCGTAAACTCCGTGCCGCGCGGCATTGGCGAAGGCGACGCCTTTCCAGTGCGACAACTCACCGACCCGCGCCTGCCGGAACGCGGCGCAGGCAACACCCGCGATGTTGACGGCATGACGCGTCTTTTCCGGATCCAGTTTCATCAATCGCGCCGCAGCGAGCGCGGTTGAAAAAGCGCCATACGTCGGATGATCCCAACCGCGGGCCCGGATGCTGGCCGCATCGCACAAGCGACACTGCACCTCATAGGCAAGCGCGATGGCCGTAATCAATTCGCGTCCATCCGCGCCGACGCTCTCAGCCACAGCAAGCGCCGCGGCGATGTTATCGCTCGGATGCGCCGGCTCTTTCGACAGGTAAGTGTCGTTATAATCGAAATAGCGGATGCAACAACCGGTGGCGAATGCGGCCCAGTCCGGCGGCGTCTTGTGAGTGGTGCCGATAATTGTCGATCCATTTCTTGCCGAAAATTCCGACGCCACTTTGCGGGCGATCACACATGGTTCTTCATTCCAGGCTCCGAGCGCGCAACCGAACGAATCGATTACACGACGTTTTGCTTCGTGCACGACCTCTTTGGACAGATCCTCGAAGCGAAGCGAGCAGGCGTATTCGGCCAATTGGTGGGCGAGCGTTTTGGTCATAGAAAAATTAAGACTGCAATGTGCCGACGATTGGTGCGCGAGCAACTCGAGGGAGCGCACGTCCTCTCGCGTTCTGCGGTTAGCGCCCTCGCTGACCGCAAGCTTTATTCTTGCAAACCTATTAGCAGATCGCCGATTGCGGCTGTATAGGCAAAAGCATTTACCGACCCAACCAACAAGGTATTAGCCGGCCTAACGACCGACCGCTATTCAATCCCTCGGTAAAGTCTACCTGCCGATTCTTCGCACTGCTAGAGCAAGCCCGCGTGCGAATATTCGCATGTTGCGTGAAGTATCTTCCATGAAGCTCTTGGGCCGTGTTCTTTGCCTTGGCGTTTTGCTCGGCCTGACCGCCGCGTCCGTAAGCGGGGCTTCCACCACAGTTATGGCGAAGGATCTGGCCGGGGTTTCGCATACATTTTTTTCGAAAACAAATGCGAATGCAAAGGCGTTGGTTTTCATTTTCGTGCTGGCGGATTGTCCTATATGTAATTTCTACGCCTCCGAACTCAGACGCCTTCGTCAAGCGTTTCCGCAAATCGATTTCTATCTGGTTTATGCGGATCCTGACATCGCTGTGAACGAAGCGCGGCAGCATTCCAAGGATTACAATTTTGGATTCCCGGGTTTGCTCGACCCGGCGCAACAATTGGTGCGGAAATCGGGGGCGACGCGAACTCCTGAGGCCGCCGTTTTTTCGCCGGAGGGTAAACTATTGTATCGAGGACGCATCGATGATCGCTATGTTGATTATGGCAAGAGGCTCGATCATCCGCGGCAGCGCGATCTACAGAACGCGCTCGAATCGATTGTGCAAAATAAACCAGCCATATGGCCCAAGATGGCTCCCATCGGTTGCTTTATCCCGACTAAGGCGAATCCGGACTTGTGAAATTTCTATCCTTGTTGCTTGCGCTTGTGGTGACGAGCAGGTGCAGGGCGCAGTCACCCAAAGGAGAGCCAACGTATTGCCGCGATATTGCTCCATTGGTGCAGGCAAATTGCGTAACGTGTCATCGGCCCGGAGAGGTTGCGCCTTTTTCGCTGCTCACTTACAACGATGTTCGCAAACACGGCAAAACCATCGCCGCAGTCATAAAGGCCAGGATCATGCCGCCCTGGAAAGCAGTCCCGGGTTACGGTGAGTTTGTCGGTGCGCGACGATTGACCGACGAGCAGGTATCGTTGATTCAGGAGTGGTTTAAGGCAGGCATGCCGGAAGGAGATCAAAAGGATCTTCCAGCGTCTCCAACATTCGTTTCCGGATGGCAGTTGGGAAATCCGGACATCGTTCTGACGATGCCGGAGCCTTATGGAATGCCGGCTGAAGGCAATGATATACATCGCAACTTCGTTCTGCCGCTGCAGTTGCCGGAAGGCAAATACATCCGAGCCATCGAATATCGGCCAAGCAACCGGCGGGTTGTGCATCATGCGGTCCTCGCGATGGATACTACGCATTCATCGCGCGAGAGGGATGAGGCCGATCCAGGCCCCGGCTTCACTCAGGTATTGCTTCCCGGAAGGATGTTACCAGGCAATATGAGCATCTGGACTCCTGGTTGGAACCCAGTGCCATTGCCCGAGGGATTATCTCTTCCGTGGCCGAAAGGCGCGGACCTCGTCTTACAGTTGCATTTCCACCTCTCCGGAAAACCAGAGTCGGAACAATCGAGAATCGGAATCTTTCTGACTGATCACCCGCCGTCGAAATCGTCGGTAGACGTGTTATTGGAAGACCGCCGCATCGATATTCCGCCGGGCGAGAAAGCATATCGATCCCGGGATTCAGAGGTCTTGCCTGTGGCGGTGGACGTTTTCGGATTATTTCCCCACATGCATTGGCTGGGCAAGGAGGTGAAAGTGATCGCGAGAATGCCGGGCGGCAAAAAGCGGACGTTGCTCTGGATCAACGACTGGGATTTCAAGTGGCAGATGTACTATCAGTACTCAAAGCCAGTTCGATTGCCGGCCGGCACAGAATTAATCATGGAATGTGTGCATGATAATTCCATCGACAACCTAAATAACCCTTCGCTGACGCCGCAACGCGTTCGGTGGGGAATACAAACGTTCGATGAGATGTCTGACGTTGTCGTCCAGATGATACCCGTCAATCAAACGGACGTTCCTAGACTTCAGGCTTATCGGCAAAGTCAAAAAGATTCCGAGGCTCCTTAAGGAGTAACGCTAAGAATCGAGAACAGCCTCGGCCGGTCGGTGTTTGCATAAAGAATACGATATCGATTTTCGCACTGGCTAAAAGTTTCGGCGATGGAGACGCCTCGTGTCAGCACGTCACTGAGCACTAACTGGAGGGACGACCTCTGTGTCGTCCCACTTCGTGTCACGACTTCCTTCGAAAGATCCTCCAAAATTCAGGGAGCAACCGGCATTCGGCGAGTTGGCAGCCGAGTGATTTCGTCACTGGAACATTGAAGCTGCAGTCCCGCCGCCGGACGCGGGTCGGCAAGCCGTTCCGATCCACCCAAGATCTGGGAGGGGCTTTAATGCCCCGATCTTAGCCGTGAAAAATCGTATCGCCGCCGCCGCCCCTATCCGTTATAACCGTCCCATGAACTATTCGACCTGGGAAATCGTCGCGGGTGCGGTGGTGTTCATAATCCTCATCGGCCTCCGAATTGCCCGAGAGTATGAGCGCGGAGTGATTTTCCGGCTCGGGCGTTACGTCGGCATCCGCGGCCCCGGTCTTTATTGGATCATTCCTTTGGGGATCGAACGGAGCATGATTATCGACATCCGGGTCCGCACGATCGCGGCAGAACAGCAGGAAACGATCACGCGCGACAGTGTCACGATCAAAGTAAATGCCGTGCTCTGGTATAAGATTACCGATGCGGCCAAGTCGATCATAGCGGTGGAAAACGCCGGTACCGCGATCTATCAGCTCGCGCTCACGAGTCTGCGCAACATTATCGGCCAGCACGATCTCGACGAGGTTTTGCAGGAACGCGATAAGATCAATGTGCTCCTCCAGCAGGGAATTTCACCGTCGACGGTCGCCTGGGGTTTGGAAGTCGAGCGCTTCGAGATGAAAGACGTCGAACTGCCGGCGGCGATGCAGGAAGTGATGGCCATGCAAGCGCAGGCCATCCGCGAAAAGCGCGCGCGCTTGATCAAGGCGGACGCCGAATTAGAAGCGTCACTCAAGCTGAGACAAGCGTCGGAGAATATAGCCGGTAACCCCGCGGCCCTGGAGCTGCGTCGAATGCAGATGGTGACGGAGGTCGGCGCGGAAAATAACAGCACTACTGTGATTATGATCCCCTCCGACTTTGCGAATCTCGCCAAGAGTCTCGGCGATTACTTTCGCGACAATCGAAGACCGCCGAACTAAGAGCGTTACAGCGATGCGACCCCAGATCTCCCTGGATTGGCCTGCACAAATCCCATCCGCGCCAGTGGTCGTCGCAAAGTAGTCGGTGCAAAGAGCGAGCGCGCTACCGCAAATCATCCAGCGTCATTCTTAATTCCAGCCCTTCAGCGATTTTATATTCCGCGTTTCGAATTGTCCCACCTTCGCTAGCTCGCGCCAATTTTCAAAACCAGTCCGACTGTTGAAGTGTTGTTCGATCCGAGAAGCTAACTTTTAGAGCACGATTGCCAGGGAAGCCTCGGCCTACGCCCTAACGAGTACTTGAGCGAGGAAGGGCGCGATCGATTTCGGGAGTGACTTTCTCGTAGCTCTGCAGAATGGCCGGCTCCTTGATGTTGACGTCGATGAGATAGAATTTCATCGCAGTGATCAGACCTTTGAGGTTGTCGCTCGAGAAAGTGGCCGGAGTATAGGCGGAGGCGAGAAAGCTGTTCTCCAACGTCTGCAAAGCATTTTGTTCGCTGTAAACTTTCGAGATGTCGAAGGCCAGTTCGGGTTTGAGATAAGAGAGGCTCTGGGTCGCCAGCGCCAGGTCCCAGGCGGTGTGCTCGAACATGACCGGACGCACGCCTTCGAAATGGACGCTCTTTTCATATCGCTCCTGGGTCGCCGGTTCGTTGCTGGCGAGGAATTCCTGGAGCTCGCGCACCAGCGCGTCGTGATATTGGCGGTTACTTTGGACAGCTTGCTGGTTCGTGCGCATTTCGTCCGCGAAATTGCGCAAAGCAGAATCGGCCAGCGCGCGATGTTCGCGTTGCTCGTGCCAGTTGTTGCCCCAAAGAGCGAGAAATACGCCGATGCTGATGAGGACGACTTCCAGGAGAACATTGAGCAGCGACTTCTGGTGTCCCTGGCTGTGTAAGCTCATTGCGCGGTATCATTCGTCAGTCTCGGCCGGCTTATCAAGCACCGTTGAAGATCGGGGCACTGAGGCCCCTCCCACATTCATCCGTGCCCATCCGCATAATCCGTGGTTAATTTTCTCCTGACATGAGCAAAGTTTATCCTGATGCCAAAGCGGCCTTAGCCGGTCTGCTCCACGACAACATGACAATTGCCGCCGGCGGGTTCGGATTGTGCGGCATACCGGAAAATCTCATCGGTGCGTTGCACGACAGTGGCGTGAAGGGACTCACCATCGTCGGTAACAACGCCGGCGTGGATGGTTTCGGCATGGGCGTTCTGCTCACCACGCGGCAAGTGAAGAAAGTAATGGCGTCCTACGTCGGCGAGAACAAGGAGTTCGAGCGCCAGGTGCTCGCGGGCGAACTCGATCTCGAACTCATCCCGCAGGGAACACTGGCCGAGAGGTTGCGCGCGGGTGGCGCGGGGATCCCGGGTTTTTATACTCGCACAGGCTTCGCCACCAAATTGACCGAGGGCAAGGAAACGAAAATTTTCGACGGCATGGAATACGTGCTCGAACCCGGCATTAAAGCCGAAGTCTCGCTCGTCAAAGCGTGGAAGGGCGACAAATCCGGCAACCTTATCTTTCGAAAAACCTCTAGGAATTTCAACCCGATGATCGCCAGTTGCGGCAAAGTTTGCGTGGCCGAGGTGGAACAGCTCGTCGAAGCCGGCGAGCTCGATCCCGATCAGATTCACACGCCCGGGATTTTCGTTGATCGCATCATTCAAGGAGAGAAATACGAAAAACGGATCGAATTTCGTACCGTGCAGGGCAGCGCAGCGGCAAAGAAAGAAAATCCCATCCGTGATTTGATGGCGAAGCGCGCTGCGCAGGAGTTGCGCGACGGATACTACGTTAACCTCGGCATCGGCATCCCGACACTAGTGGCCAATTATATTCCGGAAGGCATGAACGTCACGCTGCAGTCCGAGAACGGATTGCTCGGCATCGGGCCGTTCCCGACTGAGGACGAAGTGGACGCCGACCTGATCAACGCCGGCAAACAAACCATCACGACAATGCCCGGCTCGGCCTTCTTCTCGAGTGCCGATTCGTTCACGATGATTCGCGGCGGGCACATCGATCTCGCTATTCTCGGCGCGTTCGAAGTGACGAATAAAGGCGACATCGCGAATTGGATGGTACCCGGCAAAATGGTTAAGGGGCCGGGTGGCGCGATGGATCTAGTCGCGGGGGTGAAGCGCGTAGTGGCAGTAATGGAGCACTGCGCAAAGGATGGCAGCCCGAAGATTTTGAAA
>JBDTZF010000049.1:0-18176 GCA_040005265.1 Verrucomicrobiota bacterium | reverse complement strand
TCCGAAAAGCCTAACAAGAAGAAGGGATTTTTTTAACAGAAGGAAACGAAGGTAAAAAAGGGGGTTAACCACAGGCAGATTCCGGCTTTTGTTTCCTTCGCCTGCTCGCGAACACTTTCGGAGTTATCTTCTGTAAGAATTTCCGGTTGTCTTAGCTGCCTTCTGTTTAGACTCTCTGCTTTTTTTGGGGCTCCCACCAACAAGAAGAGGGGATTTTTTAACAGAAGGAAACGAAGGTAAGAAAGGGGGTTAACCACAGGCAGATTCCGGCTTTTGTTTCCTTCGCCTGCTCGCGAACACTTTCGGAGTTATCTTCTGTAAGAGTTTCCGGTTGTCTTAGCTGCCTTCTGTTTAGACTCTCGGCCAAGAATTTTCAGGTGGATCGAGCAGTCCCTTGCTCGATGTTAAGCCAGCGGCGCAGCCGCATTATTTTTCGAAGGGACAAAGTTTGCGTCTCCGACGTTAGGACTATCATCGCCCGCGGAGCGGCCGATCCACCTTTCTTTGTTTCCTTCGCCTGCTCGCGAACACTTTCGGAGTTATCTTCTGTAAGAATTTCCGGTTGTCTTAGCTGCCTTCTGTTTAGACTCTCTGCATGCCGGCGATCGGAATTACGGGCGGAGTGGCCACTGGAAAATCAACGTTTACTCAGTGCCTGCGAGAACTTTTTACAGAAGGCAACGAACCGGGCTGGCTTTTACAGAAGATAACGAAGGAAACAAAGGTTACTGCCGGCAATATCCCTACGGCCAGATTTTTCGATGCGGATGCGGCGGCGCGTGAAATTGTCGATCTTCCGGAGGTCAAACAAGAGCTGGTCCGCGAGTTTGGAGAAAAGATCTTTTCGGACACAGGCGACTTGAATCGGGGGGCGCTTCGGGCCATAGTCTTTCAGGACGCGGCTAAAAAGCGCGCGCTCGAACAAATTCTCCATCCGCGGATTCGCCGGCAATGGAGCGCACTCGCGGAAACGCATCGTAATTCTCCGGATTTTTTCTTTGCCGATATTCCTCTTCTTTATGAAACGGGTGGCGAAAGCCTGTGCAAACGGGTCGTGGTGGTGGCGTGCTCGCGAACGATCCAGTTGAAACGGTTATTGGAAAGAAAAGCGATCGATCAGAGCCAGGCCGAACAAATGATTAATTCACAAATGTCTCTCGAAGAGAAAATCCGGCGAGCCGATCACGTGGTTTGGAATAACGGCGACCGACAAGGATTGATGGAACAGGCGAAGAGTCTGGCGGCGCTTTGGCAGACAGACTGACTACTGACGCCCGCGATTCCTCTTAAAATGGACGAAAATTTAACAACGCCTGCCGCTGACTCAGTGGTTGCGGAGACTCATCACGAACCGGGATCACCGATCCCGGCCAGAGATGTAGGCGCGGGCGCGTCGCCTGCAGACTCGGGGATTGCGGCCGACACGGCCGCCGCTACACCGGGGTCAATGACCCCGGCTACAACGCCAGAAATTGCGGCCGACACGCCTTCGTTAGACTCCGGCGAGGCAGGCACGGCGGACGCTGCAACTCCAGAACTTGCGGCCGACACGGCCGCCTCTACAACTTCCGACCTTGCGGCCGACACGGCCGCCTCTACAACTTCCGACCTTGCGGCCGACACGGCCGCCTCTACACCGGCGCCGGTTTTGGATTTGAACTCGCTGCAGAAGATGTCGGGCGAGGAACTCAAGTCGATGGCCCGGAAGTTTCATCTGCACTTCAGCCCGGGACGGACCACGCATCAACAGATCCTCGATCTTGCGCGCGAAGCGCTGAATCACGGCGGAACAGTCACCACGGAAGGCTTGTTCGATAAGACGAGCGAATCTTTTTCAACGCTGCGCTGGCCGGCGTTGAATTTTTTGTCCGTGCCCGAAGATGTTTGCGTGCCCCGCGCGATCGTGGACCAGTTTCATCTGCGGCCCGGTCACTTGCTGTCCGGCACGGTGCGGCTGCCTCGCGACCGCGAGAAAGGGCTCATGCTCGATCAAGTCACGAGCATCGAAGGCGAACCGCCGGAGAAATGGACCGAGCCTCCCGATTTCGACAAACTGACTCCGCAATTTCCTCAGGGCCGGATCATACTGGAAAACCCCAAGACGAACTCGATCAGCGCGCGCGCGGTGGATCTTCTGGCGCCGTTAGGGCGCGGGCAGCGCGGTTTGATCGTGGCGCCGCCCCGGGTGGGAAAAACAATTTTGCTAAAGGAAATCGCCCGCGCCATTCGCGCGAATTATCCCGAGATCGTGCTGATCATGCTGCTGGTGGATGAGCGGCCCGAGGAAGTGACCGACTTGGAACGCGAGATCGATTGCCAGATTTATCATTCCAATTTTGATGAAACGGTGCACCGGCATGTTGAAGTAGCCGAGATGGTGCTGGAACGGGCCAAGCGCCTGGTGGAAATGAAAAAGGATGTAGTGATTCTGCTCGACAGCATTACCCGATTGTCCCGCGGTTATAATAAGATGCAGCCGACCAAAGGGCGGACCATGACCGGCGGCGTGGAATCGAAAGCACTGACCAAGCCGAAAAAGTTTTTCGGTTCGGCCCGCAACGTGGAAGAGGGCGGCAGTCTTACCGTGCTGGCGACGGCGTTAACCGAAACCGGCAGCCGGATGGATCAACTGATTTTCGAGGAATTCAAAGGCACCGGAAACATGGAGCTGCATCTGGATCGGGCGCTGCAGGAGAAGCGGTTATATCCCGCGATCCACCCGATGCTCTCGGCCACGCGGCGCGAGGAATTATTGTATCATCCCGACGAATGGGAGCGAGTGCTGCTTCTGCGCAAAACGATGGCCGATCTTCCTCCACTGGAAGCGATGGAGAGATTGATCGAGAATCTGCAGGCGACCAAAACAAACGCCGAATTGTTGCTGATGGGACTGAAATGAACGCGGGGAATGACGAAGCTCTAATGACGAATGACGACTGGAGTCCCGGAATGACGAAACAGCGCCCGGAGCGTAGCCATCATTCCCGTGATTCAGAAGTTCGTGCGTCATCCGGCATTCGTCATTCGCCATCGGCCGGCGGCATTATTGCGAATAACGCGCAGTTGGCCGAATTGGTTAAGAAGATCGCTCCGCACCAACGCATCGCGATCGATACCGAAGCGGACAGTCTCCATTGTTACCGGGAAAAACTTTGTCTGGTCCAGATCAGTTTGCCGGCTGCGGAAGCCACCGCAAATCCGGGGAATGCGGCCGACACGCCTTCGCGAAGCGACGGCGAGGCAAGCACGGCGGACCCGCGGAATGCGGCCGACACGGCCGCCACTACACGACGTGATTTCATCGTCGATCCACTGGCCGATGTCGATCTTGCGCCACTGCGCGAGGTGCTCGAGCCCAAGGAGATTGTTCTGCAAGGGGCAGATTTCGATCTGCGAATGCTGCGCCGCGGTTTCAACTTCACCGCCAAAAAAGTTTTCGACACGGTGATCGCGTCGCGCTTGCTCGGGATCCGCGCGTTCAGCCTGGCCGCGCTGGTGAAACAATACTTCGAAATCGAGCTGCCCAAAGGCTCGCAAAAGGCGAACTGGGCGCAACGGCCGTTATCGGCGCGCATGGCGGAATACGCGATCAACGACACACTTTACTTGCTGCCGCTCGCCGAAAAACTGGAAGCGGAACTGGATCAGGCTCAGCGTTTGGATTGGTTCCGGCAATCCTGCCAGCGGGCGGTCGAGCAAGCCGCAATGGCACGCGTCCGCGACGAGGAGGATGTCTGGAGGATTCGCGGTTCGGGTGCGTTGCGCGGGCGACCGGTAGTGGTGTTGCGCGCCCTTTGGCAATGGCGGGAGAAAGAAGCGGAAGCGGTCGATCGCCCTCCGTTTCATATTTTGCAAAATCACGAACTACTGGAAGCAGCGGAGGATTTTGCTTCCGGGAAGAAGCCGGATTTTCGACATTTTTCCGAGCGACGCCGTGTCGCGTTTCGTCACGCGGCGGAACAGGCATTGCAATTGCCGGAAGACCGCTGGCCAATCGCCCGGCGACGTTTTGGGACCCGGCCCACCGCTGAGCAAGTGCGTCGGACCGAAGAGTTGCGGCAACGGCGCGACCGTGCGGCCAAGGAACTGAAACTGGAACCGGCGTTTGTAGCACCGCGCGGCGCTTTAGAGACGCTCGCGGCCGATTCCACACAGGCGGAAAAGCTTCTCGTCCCGTGGCAACGCGAGTTGCTGGGGCTGTAGCACAGGCATCTTGCCTGTGAGTCGAGCGGGCGTCTCGCCTGCAGAAGAAAAAGCGGCAGCCAAGATGGCCGCCGGCCCCACAGGCAAGATGCCTGTGCTACTCAAAAAGCTTGACCCTACAAGCGCGAAGCCTCAAAAAAGGCGACCGAAACTAGGGCCCGCGGGGGCAAGCGGCATGAGTCCACATTTTCAACTTCTTGCTTTGGCAACTGTTGCGATCTCGCTTCCGGGCGGGCTGAACGCCGCTTCAGCAGGCAACGCCCGGGTCACGGCTGTCGCCAACGATGTGCAATTGATCGAAGCGGGCGGTGCACCCCGCGCCGCATCCGTGAACGATATTGTGAGCGAGAAGACTGCGCTTCGAACCGGCAATGACTCGCGCGTCGAAGTAACCCTGGGCGATGACACGGTGGTGCGCGCCGCGGCCAACACATCTTTCGATTTTAAGAATGGCCCGCGCGATTTGAATTTAGAAACCGGCGCGGTGCTGGTGCAGGCGTCGAAAAAAGCCAGCCACGCGAAAATTCAGGCGTCGGAAGTTGTGGCTGCGATCACCGGGACGACCGCGATGTTCGAATATCATCCCGGCGTTTGTAAATTTCTGGTGCTGCAGGGAACCGGCCGGTTGTACCGTCCGCGGCACTGGGGCGATTCCGTTCTTGTTAGGCCAGGACAAATGATCATTGGCAACCCGGCTACGCCGTTGAGCGATCCGGTGGACTTCGATATCGGTCGCTTCGTGACGACGAGCCGGTTCATTGTCGATCTTCCACCTTTGCGCAGCGAGCAGTTGATCGCGTCGGAAACGCAAAAACAGGTGCGCGACAAATCGAAAAAGAGACTGATCGATACCAATCTCGTGATTTTCGGCGGCGGAACAATGGTCTCGCTGGTCGATCCTTCGCAGCTCGACCTGGGCAAGGTGAAACCAGCCGATTCCGCTAACCGAACCCCGGCGCCTGCCTCAGGCGAATCAACCGAAGCGAGCAACCCGGGAAAGTAAATGAAGATGATGCAAACCAAAAGATCCGCTGGCTTGGTCGCCGCGCTCTGCGTGTTGATATCTTTCGTTGTCGTAACACCTTCGGCCAGAGCGGCGGCGCTGGAAGATGCGCGAGTTTCGCGAGTCATTCAGGATGTGCGTTTGCTGGGGGCGAATGCGGCTCCGCGTCCCGCGACGATCAATGACGATGTGAAACAGGGAATGGCCGTGCGCACCGGCGCCGAATCGCGCGCCGAATTGACATTCACCGACCAGACCATCACCCGGCTCGGCCAGAACACCGTCTTCAGCATTAAAGGCGGCACCCGCGAAGTGAACCTCGATAGCGGCGCCATATTATTGTCGGTACCGCACGGCGGCGAAGCCGCTCAAGTTCGGACCGCGGCCGTGACCGCGTCGATTACTGGTGGCACTACCCTGATTTCATCCAATCCGGGTTATCCCAAGAAAATGATCGTGCTCGAAGGCGTCGGTCATCTTTGCCGGACGCCTGTGCTTGTGCCGGGCCAGAAACCCCGGACTGATGAAGACTGCGTAGAGGTGCACGCCGGAGAAATGGTGATGTTGAACACCGACGGCACCCTGAGCAAGCCCGAGAAAATTCATACCAAACTGGTTTATACCACCTCGCGTTTGCTGACTGATTTTCCTGCGCTGGCTAACGATTATCTGATTTTGCTTCAGATCAATGAGGAGGAGGGAAGCGGCGATGGGACTTCGCAATCCAATCAGGACGACACGCTCAATAAGACCGACCAGGCGGCGGCGGCTTCGACACCCACTTCAACGCCGGGCGGTACGCCCACTCCAACTCCGGGCGGTACGCCCACTCCGACCCCAGGCGGTACACCCACTCCGACTCCGGGCGGCACGCCCACTCCAACTCCGGCACCCGGCAAATTCGGGCCGCCCAATACGATCTCATCGCCCGATCCTTATACGATTAATTCGGGAACGGTGATCACGACCGACCCAACGATTACAACGAATGGCCAGACTGATAACGGTACCATTTATCGCGATCGCGCTACGGACGGGTTGTTTTCGCTGTGGGCATTTGGATCGACATCAGTCTTCGATACATCGAGCGGGTTCGACGATCAGATCGGAAATAACAACGGAGGAAACGAGAGACCGGGAGGAGCGGTTTTCAAGTTCAACAACCTGGTATTGGCAGGCGATCCAACCGTCGACACTACCAACGGGCCGATTAGCCTTGGTCTGATCGCGGTGAATAGCATTACGTCCAGCGCTGCGGGCCAGCTTGCTTTCGGCGGCATCCGGGGACTGCTGCTCGCCACCGTGAATGGCCCGATCACTCTCGATTCGGAGACTTCTTTCTCCATTATGCATGACATGACGATTTATGCCCGGGGCGCGACCAGCGATCTCACGCTCGGCTCAGATGTCAGTACGGGCGAGCATGTCGATCTCTACGCCGAGCGCGACATGGTCGTGACGTCGAGCATTACGACGGAACAATTCTTCGCCGTCACCGGGCGCGACCTTGCGCCAAACGCGTCGGCTTCGTCAATTGATGCTGTCACGATCTCGATGTCCGCCGGACACGATCTCACTTTAAGTGGTTTCTTTAGCGATCAATCCGCGGAGAACTCGAGCGGCGACGTTACGCTCAAAGCCGGGCATAACATTTTTTCGCCGGATGCAATCACGATAAGACGGAGCAACGGCGGCACGACCGACGGCATGAGCGTGACACTCGACGCAATCGCGAACAATCTTACGGTCGGACAGGCCATCGGGGACAAGGCTCCGAGCGGGGTTGATATTGAGATCGATAATTCGAGTAGTGACCTCGATAAGGGCGCAAATATCACCTTACATGCGGGCAGGAATCTAAGCACCGAGAACTCGGGCGACCTCTTTCTGCTCGTTACAAACTCTAGCAGCGGCCACATCGCCGACGGCGGAAATATCTCCATCACGACCGGGAACAACCTCACCACGCAGGGTCTGAATCTTACCGTAGACAACAGTCTCAGCGGTCTGATCGATTCCGGCGGAAATATTTCTGTGACAACAGGAGACGTTACAGCTGGAGGTGGTCTCACGGCGTTTTCGATCAACGCGCTCATCGACAGCCGCGGCGGTGGTTCGATTAGTTCCGGAGGAAGTATCAATTTCAGTATCAGCGGCGCGCTTACCACGACCAACGGCGCGATCTTCCAAATTCTCGACGGCAACGCAGGGGCTACCGGCATCGACGTTAATGGCACCAGCGGGAGAATCGACGTTAGTGCCGCATCGATCGACGTCGGCGGAACGCTTCTCGCCAAGATTCTTAATAACGACAATCCTTTTGCTTCCCAAGGAAAGGTCACGGTTCATTCAGACGGTGACATCACGGTGGGTGGCGATATCGATTCCTGGGGGAAAGTGACGGCTGGCACCGAGAGCAGCGCCGGAAATATTACGGTAGGAGGAATCGTCTCCGTTCCGGAAGTTCTGTCTGCGAACGGATCGATCTCGGTGACAGGCGGCCTTTTCGCCTTCACCGTTTCAGCGACCGACACTGTCACCGTGGGCGCGACGGGAGCTACTGGAGGCACGGGCAGTACCGCCAGCCTTCATGTCAACGAATTGACCGCAACGTCCCTTAACATGGTCAATGTCGCGGATGCCGGGCCCGTAAGCGAGAGCAGCTTCGGTGATATTAATTACACCCCGGATGACATGAACTGGACGGTGGACTCGATTGTGACTACCGGGCCTGCCATTCCCACTCTTAAGGCGAATGGCGCGGATGCCAGTCCGGACTTTGGAAACAATAATCCCGGCAACGGCGGAAAGATCACGCTGACTATTAATAACGGAGGATTAACCCTCGGCTCCGCGGGTACTTTCAATTACATCCAGGCCAACGGCGGCAATTACAACGACGTTTCCACCATGGGCGGCAGCGCCGGAACGGTTCACATCACGACAACCGGCGATGTGACCCTAAACAACGGCGACAACAACGCGCCTGCCATCACAACTCTCACCGGCCTAATTCCCACTCCAGCCCCGCTCAGTCCTCAAGGCACACTCACGCGCGGCAACGGCGGGACCGTGACCATCGACAGCGCCGGCACTGTAACGGTCAATTCAACAGTTCAGGTTTCTTCGAATGATTCGATTCCATCGGTGAACGGCACTTCTCCTCCAGTGCGCCGCAGCGCCACCGGAGGCGATCTCAGCATCACGAGCACTAAGACATCAGGCAGCGCGATTACGGTCAACAGCTCGGCACAGTTACTCTCGTTGCTCAACAACGCGGCACCCGGGCCGGGCGGGAAAATCACTCTGGTCGCCTCTAATACCGGCACCAACGCAACCAACGGCGGGAACAACAGCACCATCGACATCGACAATGCGAATGGAGATACGGGAGCCATCACCGCTGAGCGAGGGACCGTGGAAATCCGTCACGATGGGGACTTCGGCGTCATCAACATCTCAAATGCAAACATTGCCGCCGACATCGTAAAGATCGGCGCGCTCGGAACAAACGGTGTTCTTAATATCGGGGGCGGCTTTATCTCGGCCGACACGATGCTGAAGCTTTACGCCACCGGTAGCAGCGGCACCATCAACTTTATTGCGAATGTTTCTCTTAATGGAGCCAGCACAAAGATCATAGCCGCCAACACCGTCAACATCATGGATGGCGTAACCGTGCACATTGACATGGCCGGAGCGGCCGTTTCCGTCTACACCAACCATCCAAATTACAGCACCGACTTTGGCGGCAACGGCACGCATACGGGCACGTTCGACGGTGCTGGCGCTAACAATCCCACACCTCTCGCCACTCCCCCTCCACCGTTCGATGCAGGCGCGGGAGGAGGACGCACCGGTAGCGGATCCGGAGGTCACAATCCAGGCGGCACGGTCTTTCGGCAGGTCGACGCCCCGGTCAGGGAAAACGGTGCCGTCTCCATAATCCATATCCGCTCACCCATGCCCACCAACTCGATGCCGCTTCACCCATGAACAGTAACGGCTTGACCCAGGAAATGAATAGCCTCAGAACAGGACTCCGCCTTATGAGTCGTCGCCCATTTTATCGCATGCAGTTCGCTACGGCCCTCTGCGCGTTGATGTTTTTCAACACCTCCAGTTGGAGCTTCGGCCAGGATGTCCAGGCCGATCAAGCGCAACTGGCCCGCAGCCAGGCTCCATCCGCCTTTGGCCCAAATGGATCACCTAGCGGTGTCGTCGATGGCCACGCCGTCTCCACTCCCAATGATTCCGATCTCGGTGAACAACAAATTCTCAAACGGAGCGATTCCTATCAGCCGTTCACTGTATCGGTCGGCGCGCCCTTCTATTGGACATCAAACGTCGCACTCACTAACCACGGCGAAATGGACGATTTCATCATCGCGCCGGCCGCGTCGGTGTTTTTTGAGCCTCAGATTTCTCAAACGTTATACGGACTGATCGGTGTTCGTGAACAAATGTTCTATTACGACCGATTCGACAGTTTCGATTTCGGAAGCTTCGATTTCGAGATCGGCCTCCGATACCTTTTGCCCCAATTTCATAATCTGCTTCTGCGCGCCGAGTACGATTACAATCGTCTGACCAGCAAGAACACCTTCTCTGACTTTTTTTCGAACTACTCTTTTATTCTAAGTGCCGAAATTCCTTTCCGCTTTGGCCGCGCCCAGCAGGTCTCTATTGGTGCCAGCGCGAATTTGAGCCTCGGGGCCGACCAGGAACCGCCCCGGCGTAACGATTACGAAGCTTATGTCGGCTATTCGGCAAACTTGACGCGCCAATTTTCCGTTAATGCCTCAGCTCGCGTCGCCCTGCGCGATTACATCCACCAGGATTCGCGTCTCGATGTCAGCGAAATTCTTGCGCTGGGCGCTAATTACAGCATCACAAAAAATATCAGCGCCGGAGTGATCGGCACTTTTGCCGCCAGCCAGTCAAACCACAGCGTTTTCGATTATCAAGTGGCGAACATGGGCGGAGTCGTGTCGCTATGGATAAAATTCTAACGAGCCGTTGGAGAAACCAGGCCGGCCGGCGCGTGGCTGGAACCTCTCTATGTCTGCTTGTTTCGATGTCCGTAATCGCGCCAGGCTATCGTCTTTCGGCCGCGGAATTGTCAGAGGCCCAGGTCACGCGAATTATCAAACAAGTGGAGGTGCTTCCCGAGCAGGCGGCGCCGCGACCCGCCACCGTCAAAGACACCATTCGCGGCGGAACGGCCGTCCGCACCGGTGACGATTCCCGCACTGAGCTTGCTTTCCCGGACCAGACACTCAGCCGCCTGGGCGCGAATACGACTTTCAGTTTTAATCAGGGAACTCGCACGATCGACCTTGGCGCGGGCGCCATGCTCCTTTACGTGCCTAAAGGCGCCGGCGGCGCGAAAATTTCGACTGCGGCCGTCACCGCCGCGATTACCGGCACGACGGTAATGATCGAGTATCATCCACCGCGCAAAGAGAGGCAAAGCGCCGTGGATCCGGACGGCGATGCTTCAGCGGCTGCGTTCGGATGGGTTAGCCGGAAAACCAAGTCATCCGGCCTTAGCAGCGACTTCATCAAATTCGTCACGCTCGAGGGAGTAGCCCAGATCTCTCTGAATACCCGGCCCGGTGAACCGATCATAGTTCCCGCCGGGCAAATGCTACTCGTCTCCCCTGACGGCAGTTCCGTCAGCATGATCGAGGTCAACCTGGCCGTGCTGGTAAGTACCTCTCCGCTCTTCACGGATTTTCCCCCGCTGGGCAGTGCGTCATTGATCGCCGACGAAATTGCGAAACAGCAGGCCGAAGGCGGGCCGGAGTATGCCGGTGTCATCACAGATCCTACTTCGGAATACATCATCGACCTGGCGCTGAATGCGTTTCCGCTTCCGATAGGTGGCATTCTAGGGTCCGAATTTGGTCCACTGAGCACGATTACCGCGCCGGTCCCATATGTGATCAGTTCCGGCACGCAGATCATGACCGCCCCCACTATCACGACCGGTGGCGTGGTGGATCAGGGGAAGATTTACCGCACCGTGGCAGATGATGGCCCGCCCAGCGATTATCTGTTTGGATCGACGTCGTCCTTCGATTTGGTGAGCGGTTTTGATGAGGAATTCAGGCAGACAAACCGTCACCCGCTGGCTGCCTTCAGATTTACCAGTCTGCGATTGACTGGAAATCCAACGATGATCATTCCCGTTAACGGCGCAACCAAGCTCGCCCTCATCAGCGAGGGCGCCATGACTTCGGCCGCGCCGGGTGGCCCGCTCACATTCAACGGAATTAATACGCTCTTGCTCGCTACGGTGAACGGCTCAATCAACCTCACCAACGACATAAGTTTTTCCGGCACGACGGTGCTCGGTTTTCACGCGCGCGGGGCGGCATCGGATTTGATCCTTGGCTCTCCCATTAATGGTGTGAGCAACGTGGAGCTGCAGGCGGAAAGATCGATTCAGATCAATGGATCGGAAAATGTTACCAATTTTATCGCTTATGCCGGTGTGGATTTTCTGGACGGCGCAGGTCAGGTCGCCGCCAAGAACATCAGTATTATTGCCGGCAATAACATCACTTTTACAGCGAAGGATTTTTTCGCCGCTGTGGGCGAAAACCCATCCGTGTCTTTGCAGGGTGGCGCGACCGTTACCCTGGATGTCCGTAATGATCAGAGTGTATTTAACACCGCGTCTTTCGTGGGGATCATGGGTCAGATGATAAGCCTCACACCCGACGTAGGAGGAACGACGCTTAACTTCCCCAATTCTACGCCGGTCCAATTCACGGCCGGCACTGGCGGTATTCAAGGCGCGCTGGTGAATTTTATCTCACCGAGCAACAGCATCGAGTTCACTTCGCAAGGCGATATCCTCGTCGCATCGATTACTGGTGGAGATATCATTCAATCTTCCACCGGCAACATCACTGCGACCGGGAATCTTTCTGCGGTTCAAACGATCGCCGCCGGAAATATCAACGTCACCGGCAATTTAACTGACACCCAGCTGACAAGAGCCGCCGGACCAGCGTCGACCATCATGGTCGGCGGCGCCCTGACATCGCGCGATGTGGAATCCACCGGCAATGTTAACGCGGGCCAGGTCAGTGTCCTTCTTCTCAATCAAAATTTTTCTCCCAGCAACAGCACGCTGATTGCCGGCGCAGGCGGTATTACTCCCTACCTGCCGGTCTCGGGCGGTGTGCATCGATTCAATGTGGCGACTGTCCAATCGCCTAACGGAATCAATTTTAGCGGCAACAATTTTTCCACCCAGGGCTCGAACGGGGCCATCCTGTCTCTCACGGCCCAGAGCCAGGTCTTCGGCGCCGGCGGAATCGTTGGCGCGAATTTTAATGGAGGCGACGCCGCACCGGCCATGAGCGCGGGCAGCGGCGGAACCCTGGCGGTGAACACTGGCGGAGCTTTATCGGTGACTGGATCCACCATAACCGCCACCACCGGAATCATCGATACCGCCGGGACACCCAGCGGCTCCGGAGGCACTGTGAATCTTACTTCAAGCACGGGAACGGTGACCGTTAACAATTCCCAAATTAAAGTTTCCTCCGACGATCCCTCGGGTACGGCCAACCGGCGTTCCAGCGCAGCGGGCGGCAACATCAACATTAATAGCGGGGCCGTTACCGGCGCTGCTGTGAACATCACCAATACCGCCCAGTTGTTATCCTTGCTCGAAAACGCGATACCCAGTCCGGGCGGCCTGATTACCATTAACGCCACGGCGGTGACGGGCAACAGCACGGTCACTGTGCAAGGCGCAGTCCAGGCGGTCCATGGCGGCATTGATGTTCGGCATTCCAGTGACAGCGGCGTAATCAGCGTGAACTCCAACACGCTCATGGCCGACATAATTAAGATCGCCACGTTGGGCGATAGCAGCACCCTGAACATCGATGGCGGCTCCATCTCAGCTGTCACGCTGCTGCGCCTGTATGCCGGTTCCATTTCCGCAAGCAACAACAGCACCATCAATTTTAACGCCAGTGTGAACCTGACTGGCGCCGAAATCGACATTGCGGCGCACACCGTGAATATCGTGGGAGCCGGCACCACCGTAATGACCAGCTCGCAGGCCCACGTTTACGCGAACGTTGCCAACTATCAGGGATCGGGGGGAAATGGAGGCGCAGGCACCGGAACGTTCACGGGAGCGGGAGCCACGACACTGACGCTGGATCAAGCACCGGCCCTCGGACCACCGGGAGGCCTGGCAGCGCAGCCTAGAGTGACCGCACCGATTGCCGCCGCCCAAAGAGTTGAGTTTGCAAGAACCATAATCAGGCACGATGGAAAAGTATCACCATGAACAAACAATCACGCCCTCAAGCTTGCCCCTTCGCAATCCTTGTTTCCTCGGTTGCGATCACCTTGACCCTCACCCAGTTTGCGATCGCCGCTGATCCCAAAGAAGGACGCTTCACTCAGGTGATTCGAGACGTGCGGCTGCTCGCTTCAAAGACGGCGGCGCGTCCCGCTGCGGTGAACGACTCTGTGAGCTCGGGGTCGGCCGTCCGGACCGGCGACGAGTCACGGGCTGAGATTACTTTCGCCGATCAAACCCTTACCCGTCTCGGCGCCAACACTGTTTTCAGTTTCGGACGCGAAGCGCACACCTATGATTTGGGAAGCGGCGCGGTCCTGATGTACGCTCCGGAAAAAGCTGGCGAAGTAAAAATTCGAATGTCTGCTGCGACCGCTGCGGTCAGCGGCTTCACTGCGATGATCGAAACCCACGCCAAAGGGTGGAATAAATTTATCATGCTCCACGGCAAAGGGGGAATCTCCTTTAACGGAGTATCGAGAGAACCCTGCCAGTTGCATGATGGTCAAATGATCGCCTGGCAACCTCATCCGTCACAATGTCCACCGGTGCTCGACATCGATCTTTCCAAGTTGGTGCGCGGAAAGCTGATCAAAGGCTTTAAACAGCCCCTGCCCGAGATGAAGATCATTTTGACCCAAATTAGTAATCAGCAAACATCGCCTCCGAGCGGTGGCTTGGTCGATCCGACTTCTTCGGACAAGATCGATCAGCGGGCAGCCACGGACCCGCATAACAACGCGCCGCCGCCCCCACACCCACCCCCGCCGGGCTAGTAAGACGAAATCGCTCAATTGAGCGACGCGATCCGCCGCTTATCTTCTTCGCTGTGCGTCGAGGTATCCTGCACCTAGCGCCGCGCCCGCGAGTACCAGCGAAGCGACAGTCGCGAGCGGCACGGGATCGAACGGCGCTGGTGGAAGATCGACAACCCCGTTTTCGTCAGCGCGGGCTGGGCGCCGTACATACCGGCCGTGTCTCGGACTCCGAAACCTCGTGGCGAATGCCGTCATTCGGTTCGGCAAATCGGCGTTTGAAATCGGTATTCCGTGACCGCATCCCACCACGTTGGGACGTAACTCCGCGAGTTGCCGGATCGATGCGCGGGCCGCTTCCCAGTCACATGTGAACGGCGCAGGCGGCCGCGACAATTGTTGCCGCCCAGTGAGCAACCCGCTCCACGAATCCATTTTCATCGTGGCCAATGCATCTCCCGCAATGAGCACGCGATCGGACGACCGGAAGAATGAAACGTGCCCCGGCGAATTCCCCGGCGTGGCAATCCATTGCCAACCCGTTAGGCCGGGGACTTTGTCGGCCGGTAATTGACGAATGCGGTTTCCCAGCACATACGAGCGCGATGGAAAAAAACGGGAGAGAAACGCGAGCGCGCCGCCGACTGTCGGATCCGACGGCGGATAAGCCGATTTGCCAGTCAGGTATGGCAACTCAAGATGATGGGCATAAATCGTGACATCCCATTTTTCCGCCAGGTCCAGCGCGGACCCGGCATGATCGGTGTGCCCATTGGTCAGTAGAATGGCTTCCGGGCGCGAGCCTGTGCCGAAACGCGCTTCGGCCGCTTCGATAATATCACCAGCACAGCCCGGCAGACCGGTATCGATCAAGACCCATTTTCCACCGGAATGCCCAACAAAATAAACATTGGCAAAACTCACCGGCAGCCAGCCCACGTCAGGCGCGATGCGCAGGATTGGTTTCATTTTGGGTTGCTACGGAATGGTTAGACTTTGGCCGACTTTCAACTTCTCCGGGTCGTCGATGCTTTTCTTATTGGCATCGAGAATCTTTTTCCAGCGCGCCGGCGTTTTATAAAATTTTCGTGAGATCGAGACGAGCGTGTCACCTGATCGCACAACATAAGCTCGACCGCCCACTTTTTCGGGCGCGCTTTTCGGGGCTTCGTGTCCCTGTGTTTTCTCCACCTGGCTTCCGGGCCTGGCCGAACGTTCCTCTAATTCTTTACGCAGGTTGAGGTTCTCATTTCGCAATCTCGCAGCCTCCACTCGCGTGACCACCGAATCGCCCGACAAGCTGGTAATGAGCGCGACTTCGTCATGCTTCATGAAATCCCGCACCTCATTAGCGTGAGCGCCTTTCGGGCTCAGGACGAGATACCGTTTGAAATGATGCAGCGCGTTCAACGGGTCCTTCATCTTGTCGTCATACAACAATGCGAGTTTGTAGTGGACCTCTGCACAATTCGGGCTGTCGTCGAGCGCGGCCTCGTAAAGGTTGACCGCTCGCATGAAATCGCCCTGGACCGCCTTGGTATCCGCATCCTTCACTAACTGAGCATGACGGGACGTCATCATCCGGTCGCAACTCGATAACGTAAAGCTTACCGTCAACCCCAGAAGGGTGCCGGCCAGGATCGACAACTTGTCAGTGCGTTTCATCTCGCCAAGGTCATTCTCGTGAAAATGCGCGCACTTCAATCCTTTTTCTTTGCCAGCCTCATCGCGGCAGGCCAATCCGCCCGCGCTGATCTTTCCGTCGGCCAGATTTATTCGCTCAAGTTCATCGACGTGGATAAGAACACGCTGCTCACTTCCGATGGCCACGTTAACGTTATTGTTCTCGCTGCGCCTTTGAATGTGCCGAAAGCGCAAATGACCGGCGATCATGTTCCTGACTATTGCCTCGGCAATCCAACTTACCGGATGATCACCGTGGTCAAATTCACCAAACATCGCTCGCCCGTGCGCGCGCTGCTCACCGCTGGCGTACGGCGTCGCTTAAATGCCGAGGCGAAACGGGTCCAGCCCAGATATGATGCGAACAAGATCACACGAGATCCGCGGCGCGAGATATTTGCCGTGGCCGATTTTGACGGGACAACAGTTTCCCAACTGGGCGCGCCGCCCTCCGTCGATTTTCGGGCTTTCGTGTTCGGCCGAAATGGCGAACTGCTGGGCCAATGGAACAACGTTCCAAGCGCTGAAGAATTAGCCGTGGTGCTCAAGAAATCGGATTAACCCCGTGGCTCTAACCCGGTGGTCGCCGGCCACTGCTGCATCGAAGCCGTCGCAACGAAAAGGCCTCAATATCTCGGCACGTCGGGATCGATCTCTTCGGACCAGGCGTCGATTCCACCCTCGAGGTTGTACACCTTGGCAAAGCCGCGCTCCCTGAGTAGCTGCACCGCATTCGCGCTGCGCATTCCGCTATGACAGTGCACAATGATCGGCGCGTCGCGCCGCAACTCGCCGGCTCGGTCGGCGATTTCTCGGAGCGGAATTAACTTCGCACCGTCGATTCGCGCAATCTCGTATTCAAAAATTTCCCGGACGTCGACCAACTCGAATTCTTCTCGCGCATCCATCTTTCGCTTCAATTCTCGCACAGAGATTGTGGGAATTGCCTGGCCATCCTGTGCTCCGCAAAACATCTCGTAATCGATCGGTTCAAAAATTGACGGATGATCTCCGCAGACCGGGCATTGCGCATCGCGCCGCAGGTTTAGCTCGCGAAATTTCATTTTCAACGCATCGAAATGCAGAAGGCGTCCGGCCAGCGATTCGCCCACGCCGAGGACCAGCTTGATCGCCTCAAGCGCTTGTAGTGTCCCGATAATGCCGGGCAATACGCCCAGCACTCCCGCTTCGGCGCAATTCGGCACTGTTCCCGGCTCCGGCGGCTCCGGGAACAAACAGCGATAGCACGGCCCCCCCAAATGCGGCGCGAAAACCGTGGCTTGTCCCTCAAAACGAAAAACCGAGCCGTATATATTTGGCTTCCGCGACCAAACGCAAACATCGCTCGACAAATAGCGTGTCGGGAAATTGTCCGAACCGTCCACCACCATGTCGAAGCGTTCGACCAGGCTGCGGGCATTTTCGCTGGAGAACCGGGCCTTGTGCAATTCGATGTCGATCTTCGGATTGAGATCGTGCAAGCGGTCCCGCGCGGATTCCAACTTACTGCGGCCAACGTCTTTCGTTCCGTGAAGGATTTGCCGCTGCAGGTTGGAAAGATCGACATCGTCGAAATCGACCAAACCGATCGTGCCGACTCCGGCTGCAGCCAGATAGAGCGCAGCCGGCGACCCGAGTCCGCCGGCGCCAATGCACAAAATGCGGGCAGCCTTGAGCCGAGCCTGCCCCTCCTGCCCAACCTCCGGCATAATTAGATGCCGCGAATATCGAATCCGTTCGTCGTCGATCATTTTACCACCTCCCACTTTATTCCTACGATCCGGTTGTTCTCGAATCGCTTCAACGACTTCGGAAAAATCAAATAGCGCGCGCTAGCGCCCGGCTTGAAACCGACCACCCCGAATTCACTTCCCGTGTCGCCCGCCTGGATTGTCATGACCCGATTATTTTTGATTTCCGATTGAAGATGTCGATCCTGCGCAGGTTTTTGCCAGAGGGTATGGGCCTCCGGTTTCCCGCACGTTTCGACGACTTGAGCAAAGCGCGTCGTCTTCACGTTTAGCAGCTTCATTGAGTTGAGGAGTTTTGACGGGTTCAGCAGTTGAAATTCCGAAGTTTCCCACTCAACCCCTCAACTTCTCAACCAAAAAAAGTCCGCCAGGGAACTACGGCAAGGAAGATCAAACTACCGTTGCTGCATTCCTGCCCTGGCGGGGTTCGTAAGTCCTCAATC
>JBDTZF010000149.1:0-5372 GCA_040005265.1 Verrucomicrobiota bacterium | reverse complement strand
TCGATTCAATGCCATGGCCAGCGAGATGGCGCTCGTTTGCAGCGCTTCGGAAAAATCTTCGCGTGCCTGATTCACGTTGATGCCAATTCCGGCAATCGCCAGGTAAGGAGCGCGTTCCTGCGCGCGCATCTCAACGAGGACGCCGGCAACTTTTCGTCCATCGATTTGCACGTCGTTGGGTTCTTTGAGTACAACCGGCAATGAGAATTCGTCACGGATCGTTTTGGCGACCGTCGCCGCGGCCCATGCCGTTAATCTTGGGGATTCGCCAATGTCGATCTTCGGGCGCAGGAGAATCGAGAACCAAAGGCCCGTGTGCGCGGCGGACTCCCAACGGTTGGCTCGCTGGCCACGCCCGGCGGTTTGATGCTCGGCGAAGACAACCAACCCTTCCAGCGTTGCTGGCGTCGCTCGTTGAAAAACGGAATCGTTGGTCGAAGTCGTTTCTGAGAGGACGATAATTTCGCGGCCGATCGTGCAGTTGCCCAGCGCGTCGCGAAGAGCGTCGGCATCAAGTCGCGACATTCTTGATTTCGAGCGACAGATCAACGGACGGGGCGGAATGAGTGATCGCACCTATGGAAATGTAGTCGACGCCGGTGGCTGCGATCAGACGCACATTTTTCAAGGTGATTCCGCCGCTGGCTTCGAATTTCACTTTGCCCTTTCCCAAGGCGACAGCTTTGCGCATCTCCGCCGGCTTCATGTTATCGAGCAAAATAACATCGACATCAGCCATCGCGAGAATGCCGCGGACCTGGTCGAGGCGATCGGCTTCCACTTCAATGCGCACACCGGGACGCGCTTCGTGCACCCGCTGAATAGCCGCAGCAAGCCCGGACAATCCAGAACGCGCCACGATATGATTGTCTTTCACCAGCACCATATCGAACAAACCGAAACGGTGATTGCCGCCACCTCCCGCCACGACGGCAGCCTTTTCGAAAGCACGAAGCCCGGGAGTGGTCTTGCGGGTATCCAGAATTTTGACCCGACTTTTCCCGGCGGCTTGCACAAATTTTTGCGTAAGCGTTGCGATCCCACTCAAGCGTTGCAAGAAATTCAGGGCCACGCGCTCGCCTTTGAGAATCGAGCGGGCCGGCCCGTTGAGCACGATGATCGGCTTCCCGGAAGCAATGGTGGCGCCGTCACCTCGAACGATTTGAATTCTAATTGCCGGATCGATGCGGCGGAAAACTTCGGCGGCGATTTTCGTTCCCGCGACCACTGCTTTTTCACGGGCCACGATTTGAGCGGATGCCTGGATCATCACCGGCACAAAGAATTCGCTCGTGATATCGCCATTGCCGATATCCTCCTCGATGGCGATTGCAACGGGATCGAAGGAAGGCGTACTCATGGATGCGATGGCAAATTCGGGGCTTGATAAACGCATCGGCCGCGGACGTACGTTTCCGCCGTCGCGTGCGGACCGCCGCGGTAAACGCAGAGAGCGATTACGTCTTCGGTGGACAAATTCCGCAGAGCGTTCGGATCCTTTGGATACGGAAGCAGCGCGGCAAGATCGACAACGATCAGGTCTGCCTCCTTGCCGGGGTCGAACGTGCCGATCATCTGACCTTTGCCAAGGGCGCGCGCGCCTCCCTGCGTCGCCAGATAAAACGCTTCGCCCGGCCGCAACGGCCTCAAATGCGGTTCGTAAGAGCGGCGCGCTTTTTGGACGTCGATCGCAGCCCGCATCACCTGCCACATGTTAAGCTCCGGCCCAGCTGCCACATCGGAGCCCAGTCCAATGGGAATGCCTGCGTTCATCAGTTGATCGAGCTTGATCAAGCCGCTGCTAAGAAAAAGATTCGAAGTGGGACAATGGGCAACGCTCGACCGGGCAGCGGCGATCGCGCCGATTTCTCGCGGATTCAGATGGATGCAGTGCCCGAGCATCATCTTGGGTGTAAGCAGGCCGCAGGTTTCATAAACATGAGTATAATCGCTCGCCGCCATAAAGAGATGATGCACTTTTTCGATCTCTTCCCGGTTTTCGGCGAGGTGGGTTTGAAGATAGGCATCGTAGCGCTTGGCCATTTCGGCCGCGCTCCGCATCAATTTTTCCGAGCAGGTTACGGCAAAACGCGGGCTGAAAGCGTATTCGAGGCGCCCCTGTTCGCTTCGGTGCCATTTGCGGCATAGCCGTTCGCTTTCGGTCAATGAAACGGAGAGGACTTTTTTGGGCTGCAGCTGCCCGTAAGAGCCGATGTCCATCATCATTTTGCCCATGATGACGCGCAGCCCGCTTTGCTTCGCGGCCTCGAAGGAGATCTCGCAACTATCTTCGTATATCGCCGTGTAGACCATTGCCGTAGTGGTTCCATGGCGGGCGAGTTCATGAAAGAATTGCGGAGCTTGCACGCGCGCCACCGGACCGCTGAATTCCCGTTCGACGGGAAAAATATGCTGGCGCAGCCATGGAAGCAGCTCGCTTTCACCGCGCGCGACCGCCGGGTATTGCGGCAAATGCGTGTGGCAATCAATCAAGCCGGGGAAAATCGCCACCTGCCCGCGATCGATCCAATTTACCGGCCTGCGCTGCAGCCGCCGCAAATCGTCGTAATCCCCGATCGCTGCAATCCGCCCGTTCTCAATGACCACCGCGCCGTTCCGACGGCCACGAACTGTGCCGAAGTCGGGCGCATCGATCAGGAAACCGCGGATGCCGAAGGGATTACTTTCCATGGAGCTGCCATGAAAACATCATACCGCGAGGAGACTGGCAATCCCGCAGTTTGCCCGGAAGCGCGAGGGAGGAAAAAGGTTCGGGCGGCGCACGCCAAGGAGAAACAGCAAATACGACAACGTGCAACCGCCCGAACCGCCTTAACCTGTCAAATTCGACAGCGGGGTGGGCCCGTTGTTCGATTATTTTACGAAAATCTTAGGCTTTAGGAGCAGTCGGTGACCGTCGCGCTCTCGAAGGGCCGCGTTTTCGAGGGTCACAGACGGCCGCTACAGGAGAGTGCCCTGCTCACCCACGGCTCCGGCCCGCCCGGCTTCGTCCTGCACTTCCTTCAGCAGCGACTTGAATTCGCACTTTTCCATGGCGGCAATGAGGCCGGGATAATCAGGCTTGATCTGAAGGTCATCGATCGACAGCGGCAAATCGAGGTGACAATCCAGCTCGACCATTTGACGGTTTTGTAGAATTTGATCGCGTTTGCTGGTCAGTTTCTCGCGCGCGGCCGCGCTCTTCACGTTGTCGATCTTAGCCAGCAATTGCTCCAAGCCGCCAAACTCCCGAATCAGGGTCGCGGCGGTCTTGCGGCCGAAACCACCACTAGGAATATTGTCGACCGAATCGCCAGTGAGCGCGAGAACATCGCCGATGAGTTTGGGTGGCACTTCCCATTTCGCGGTCGCCTCGGTTTCACCCAGCAGGGCAAAACTGTCTTTCGGCGACGCGAGGTCGGCCTTCGCGGTCGTGTAAACTTTCACGCATGGGCCAATGAGCTGATACAGATCTTTGTCATTGGTTGCCAGGATGACATCCATTCCGCGACGTTTGCATGCCGCCATGGCGTAACAGCCCATCAAATCGTCGGCTTCGGTGTTCGGCTGCGAAATACTTTTGAACCCAAGGAGAGTGGTCAGCGTTTCCTGGATGAACTTCAGCTGCGGCACCATCGGTTTCGGCATTTCCTTGCGAGTTTCCTTATAAGCCGGCTGCAATTTCACCCGCCGCTCCGGCATACCTTCATCCCAAATCACCGCGCCAAAATCCGGCTGAAGATGCTTGAGCATCAGGCGGAGTGTTTTGGCGAACCCGAAAATGGCGTTGGTCGGTTCGCCGCGCGAGTTGGACAGATTCGGTATCGCGAAAAACGACCGGTAAACATAATAATGTCCGTCGATAAGGAGGAGTTTCATTTCTTCACGACAGCATTAACTGATTTTCCGATCTCAAACTCGAAGGACTAAACATGACCCGAACCGGCCAGTTTCAATTTAACAGAAGATAACAAAGGTAGCGAAGTTTGAAAATGCCGATGCATTCCTCACAGGTCTCCTTGCCAGTTCTTTGTTGTCTTCGTTTCCTTCTGTAAAAAAACATTTGGTGTGCTCGCTAGTCCCTGACGGGAGGAGCGTCTACAATAGGCCGATGATGGACGAGTGGATTATTCAAGTTGCGGGTAAAGACTACGGCCCGGTCGATCTGGAGGCTTTGCTCGAATGGAAGCGTGAAGGGCGGGTGCTCGCACAAAATCCGGCGCGCCCGGCCGATGACGATCTTTGGACAACCGCCGCGGACATTCCGGGCTTATTTGAGCCGCCTCCCCTTCCCACGAATGCGCTCGAATTGGCGCTACCTCGCCGCTCGTTCGCCCAGATAGTCAGCGAAACGTTTCATATTTATCGGAAAGGTTTTTTCCAGTTTCTCTATCTTTCGCTGCTGGTCGCGCTGCCATCAGTCTGCGCCCAGCTGAGCGGATCGGCAGTCGATGCCTCCGCGGCCAATCCCGATTTGCGCACATCCGTCGCGGCGATGTTCACGCTTTTCATGCTTTTGCTCAGTCTGGTGGCCTGGCCGATTTATATCGCCGGGGTTCAGGTTATCACCGCCGAGCTGGCAGCCGGACGCCCCGCTCGAATTTTCGGCCTCCTTCACGCAGTGCTGAAATTTTGGCCGCGGGTAGCGCTGCTTTGCATCTTTGTTTACGCCGTTTTCGCGTTGTTGATTGGTTTTGCAATCGGCATTCTGGCAATGATTATGGTCGGCGCCTCGTCGCCCGTGTTGATCCTTGTCGCGCTAGCGTTGCTTGTGGTTCAGGTTTGGATGTTCGGACATTTCTTCGTGAATGTGTTGTTCTGGCAGCAGTTCGCCGTGCTCGAGAACTCGGATGCGGGAACTGCCTTGCGCCAAAGCAAAGACCTGGCCCGAAGCGGAAGCAGTTTGTCCTGGTATCAGCGTCCGATGTGGCGCGGCGCTCTTATTGTCTCGCTCTGGTGCGTGGTGTTGATTGCGTTCGGTATCACTTCAGAGTTGCCGTTGATTCGCACCTATCTGCATCAAATAAGCGTGAGCACCGATCCGCAAGCGTTGTTCCAAGCCTTGCAGGCAACCGCGCAGTCACAACCCTTCAGCATGACTGCCTTTGGCCTCGGCTTGCTGCAAACACTTCTCCGGCCGCTGGTGGGGATCGCTTTCGTGTTGCTTTATCTCGATAGCAAAAACGTCGAGCGTTGAATTGGATCAAAAAAGAGCTGGCTTAGTCGCGCCTCTCACTTCGTTGCGCAGACGAGACGTCAAGGTTGACGAAGGACAGCACTAGCGTTGAACAACACTACGGCGGGAGTGCGTGAGCGCGAAGACGCGAATCGCACTAGGGAAGCCGGGCACCTGGATGAAGTCCAGGATGTGG
>JBDTZF010000148.1:0-5407 GCA_040005265.1 Verrucomicrobiota bacterium | reverse complement strand
TGCTGGCCCTGCCCGATCTCGATATCATCTGGATCGGCACGCCGCCTTACATGCATTCGGCGGTGACGATCTCCGCCCTCGAAGCGGGCAAACATGTCTTTTGCCAGGCGCGCATGTCGATGGACCTGGCTGAAGCGGAAGAAATGTTCGCAGCCTCGAAGCGTTATCCCGAGCTGGTCACGATGCTTTGTCCGCCTCCTTACGGGCTCCGTGCGGATCTAATGGTGAAAAAACTTCTGGCTGAGGATTACGTCGGCCGTCCGCATCATGTGCGGCTCCAAAGTTTCAACGGCAATTATTTGAATCCAGAAGCGCCGGCGCATTGGCGGCAGAGGATCGAGATCAGCGGGCTGAACGTCATGACGTTAGGAATTTATGTCGAAGTGTTGCAGCGCTGGCTCGGCGATATCACCGGCGTTTTCGCGCGCGGAAAAATCGTGTACCCCGATCGGCAGGGCTACGAAGTGATCGTTCCGGATATGCTGAATGTGCTCTGCGCGTTCGCCGGCGGCGCGGAAGGCGTGCTCGAATTTAGCGGCGTGAACGCGCTGGGACTCGGGGATCGGTTGGAAATTTATGGGGCAAAGGGAACGCTTATCTACGACTTCACTACTGACACTGTTCAAGCCGGCCGCATTGGCGAGAAGGCTTTGCACGTCGTTGATGTTCCTTCCGACCTGGAAGGTGGATGGCATGTGGAAGATGATTTTATCGCAGCGGTAAAATCGAAAGGCCGGGTCAGGCCGCGTCCAAGTTTTGAGGAAGGTCTTCGTTACATGCGTGTCGTCCAGGCCGTGGCCGATTCGCGCGCGCGCAACGAGTGGGTCGCGATCAAATCCTGATCCGGACTCGCACGAGATTAGCTTCACTGAGGCGGAATGCGCTTCGTTTCCGTCCTTCTCTGCCTTGTGCTCATTTCGATGCGCAGCGCGGCTGCCGCTGAAGATTTGTCGAGCGCCGGTGGCTCAACTCCGCTAACGGAAGTTGAATTCTCCCAGCTGAGCCAGCGCGATCCGAATCCGCTCGGCGAGAAAGCGCTCGCCATTCATCCCGAACAATGGAAGCACGCCGAGACCGAGCATTTCATCTATCATTTCGTGCACAGCTACGTGGCTGCGCCGGTTTCGGTAGAGGCGGAATTTCATTATCGTGTCGTCGCCAAAGAATTGGAGAGGGAACAGCCCACCGGCGATATCAAATCGCACATTTATGTTTTCGAACAACCGGAGGAATGGCAGCAATTTCAAGGTTTCGGTCAACTGGAGCCATGGAGTGGCGGTATTCATTCGATGGGGAGTCTCTTTGTTCAACGCAATCCAGCTTACAAATTCAGCGGCCATCTTCTGGGCCACGAAATTGTGCATTTGGTGGTGCATCGCTTTTATCCGGACGGCATCCCATGTTGGCTGAACGAAGGTCTGGCGCAATACATCTCCAAGGCCGCCCACGCCAGTTATCAGCGCGCTCGAGGTTATGACGCGAAGCCGCATTCATCGGCGGTTTCGACCGGAGTGTTGATCCCGCTCCTGGCGCTTGTGGCTATGACGCAGGTACCTTCCGATCGCGTTGAGACGTTTTACGACGAGTCGGAGCGGCTCGTTCGCTTCCTCGCCACTACTGATCGGCGAAGTTTCCTTGTCCTGCTAGATGCTTTGGCAAGACATCAGCCATTCGAAGCAACTCTCTCGCGCAGTTACCCCGGCACATTTCCGAGCGCGGCGGTGCTGGAAGAAAAATTCCGTGACTACGCGGCCAAGGATTTCGGAACATCATTGCGGCAAGCAAGCGACGAATAACGGCCGCGATTCCCGGGTAGCGCACGCGTCTCGCGTGTCTGGTTTCGGCGTCTCGCCGAAACGCACTTTGCTTGAAGCAGAGTTTTCTGTGTAGCCCTGGTGCGAGAGAAAAGTTCGCGATGGCGAGACGCCATCGCCAGACACGCGAGACCCTTGCGCTACCCGATCCGTCTTGTCGATCTTCGCAGCTCATGCGACAAACTTGGAATGCCCAAGGCGAAAACCAAAACCGAAGTGGCCAGGATTTATGCCGTCGTCGGGTCCGATGAATCAGAGGTGAAACGCGCTGCGGCCGAGCTCGCCGGGAAATTGACGCCACCGGGCGCGGGCGATTTCGGTTTGGAAATGGTCGACGGCGCGGCCGACAATGCCGATCAGGCAGCGGCAAGGATAAGATCGACAATCGAGGCGCTGCAAACTCTGCCATTTCTCGGCGGGGGAAAACTGGTGTGGCTCAAGAACGCGAATTTTCTTGGCGATTCAGTGACCGGCCGCGCGGCCGGTGTTCAGACGGCGCTGGAGGAATTATCGGACGTGATCGCAGGTGATTTCGGTTCCGACGTTACCTTCCTGCTCAGCGCAACCGAGGTGGACAAGCGGCGCTCATTTTACAAGGCACTGAGCAAGCAGGCCGAGGTACAAATTTTCGACCGGCTGGATTCGACACGGAGCGGATGGGAAGAGGAAGCGACGGAGATCGTCAGTAGCCGGGCGCAAAAGAGAAAACTGCAATTCGATGAGAATTCGCTCAATCTGTTTGTGCTGCTCACCGGCGGCGATACGCGGCAGATCGACAACGAATTGGAAAAGATCGACATCTTTCTCGGCAAAGAGCGACAGGTGAAGGTCGATCAGGTCCGCGAACTGGTCCCGCTTTCGCGCGCGGGGGTTATTTTCGAATTAGGCAACGCTCTTGCCGCGCGAGACCTCGGTCGCGCGCTGAAGCTTGTGAAGCGATTGCTCGATCAGGGCGAAAGCGCGATCGGCATTTTATTGGTCGCAGTTGTTCCTACGATCCGGAATTTGCTGCTGGCAAAAGATTTGATGGAGCGCCAGCGGATGCAGCGTCCGCATACGCCATTTAATTTCATCTCCGCGCTCAACCGGTTGCCGGCCAGTGCCACAGACCATTTGCCGCGCAAGAAAGACGGCTCGCTCAGCGGGTACCCGCTTGGAATCGCCGCGCAGAACGCGCATCGTTTCGAGACGAAACAACTGATTGAAGGAATGCGCGTTTGTCTCGAGGCGAATCTCAAACTGGTGACGAGCCAACTCGATCACGAACTTATCCTGACCGAGATCGTGGTGAAATTGCTCGGCCGGGAGTAAATCGTAGAGGGACGACCTCCGTGTCGTCCCGGAATCCGATTGACCCACGGACGCGACGGAGCGCGTCCCTCCAGGTAGTCCCGGACGCGACCGAGCGCGCCTTCCGGAAATTAAAGCGCTGTTGTACCGCCCACGGTCTGCTTCTGCGCCATCTGCCCGATATACGGAATTTCCCAGCGGACACCGGTAAACGCCTTCACCAGCGTAATGATGAAGATCACCAGAAACGCGATGCTGACGAGCGCGTAAATAATCCAGAGAATGATCCCGAAAATCAGGCCGATGGCCGGGATCGGCGTCAGAATGGCGTGGGCGATCGAATAAACAATCCAGAACAAGATCCACGCGCCGCCGAAGACGATCGACTGCATCGCGTAAAAACGCACAAAGCTATCGTGCTTTTCCAAAACGTAGAAAATGATTCCACCCACCAATGGAATACAAGCCAGAGTAGCGGCGACGTTGGAAGGAAGACCGGTCGTTCCGGATCCTGCGCCGGTGACGGGCTCCGAAAATGGCGGCGGCGGAGGAGGCGGTTGAGTCGGCTGTGGATCAGGCATTCCTTACAACACAAATCCGAACGCGAGTTTGTCAAGCGAAGTTCACCGGCTCTCCTTCGATTTTCGCTTTCGCCACCCGGTCATAACAGGCAGTGTGACGGCAACGCAGCGATGAAATCCGTAAACGAAGTTTTCGTTACCGAAGCGAATTGCAAAGTCTTTCTCGGCTCGAATCTGCTGCCTGCAATTGGATCGACAATCGCGGATACGATCCCGGCGCGGCGTTGCGCGATCATCTCGGACTCTGTTGTCGCGCCGCTTTTCGGCAATCGCATTGAACAGGCTCTGATCTCAGCTGGTTTTCAGCCGACGCTGATTACCATTCCCGCGGGCGAACAATCGAAGACGCTCGAGCAAGCGGGCGCGATTTGCGATCGGATGATCGCGGCGCGTTTGGACCGGCAATCGTTCGTGATTGGGCTTGGTGGCGGTGTGATCGGAGATATTTCGGGATTCATTGCGGCTATTTTCCAGCGCGGCATTCCGCACGTGCAAATTCCGACGACGTTGCTGGCAATGGTGGACAGTTCGATTGGCGGCAAGACCGGCGTGAACACGCGCGACGGTAAAAACTTGATCGGCGCGATTCATCAGCCTGCTCTCGTGATTGGTGATGTCGATCTTCTCAAATCGCTGCCGCCCCGCGAATTCAACCAGGGATTCGCCGAGATCATCAAGCACGCCATTATCGCGGACGCGGAAATGTTTGACGCGTTGAGAGACAAGACGACTGACGCGCTAGGGATGCAATCGCTGATTCGTCGCAACATCGACATCAAATCGCGAATCATCGCCAAAGATGAACTGGATCGCACCGGCGAACGCGCGCTCCTCAATTTTGGTCATACCGTGGGTCATGCGATCGAACGTGCCGGCCATTACCGCACTTTCCTGCACGGCGAAGCGATCAGCCTGGGAATGATCGCGGCCTGCCATGTGTCGATGAAACGCGCTGATCTGCCGCGCGAGCAGTTAAATGCGATCGTCGATCTTTTCGGCTCGTTTGAATTGCCGACGCAATTGCCGGCAGATCTTGCGCGTGAGAAGATTTTTGAAGCGTTGCCGCTCGATAAAAAATTCGAAAACGGAAAAGTTCGCTTCGTGGTTGTGCCCAGGATCGGCTCCGCGCAGTTGTCGAGCGAAGTAACGCTCGACGATATTCGCGCGGCCATCTCTCTTCTGTAGCGGCGGTCTGTGACCGTCGCTCGAATTATTCAAGCAATTCGTTAACCTCTAATCGGGCCCGATCGCCTCCGAAGACTCGAAACCAGTTTTCAGCGGTTTCCGATTTATTTTGTGACGACGTGCACGAACAACCGTCGTCAGCTCTTAAATAATCCCGTGGTTCATGCACGCTGGATTGAATTCGGGAAAGAAGGACCGGATCACGGTGCGTGGGTGGGTGCGTATGTGCTAATGCTCGACCACCTGCACGCGTTCGTTGCTATCGACGATCGGGAAACAGATCTTTCTGCATGGGTAAAGTCGCTTAAGAACACGGTGTCGAAAGTGCTGCGTGTGAACAGAGTTCCATCGCCCCATTGGCAGAAAGGCTTCTTCGATCATGTCCTGCGCAGTGAAGAATAGGCTCACGCCTTGAGGAGGGGCCCGGATGGAGCTTCACCGGGTGCCCCCATCCGCGCAGCCAGCTCGTAGGCCATTCCATTCGACGGGTGGCACACGCGCACCAAGCGCTGGGACTCCGCGCTGCAGGCGGCGTTG
>JBDTZF010000147.1:0-5421 GCA_040005265.1 Verrucomicrobiota bacterium | reverse complement strand
TTCATTGTTAGGCCACCCATGTTCATTTCTGGGCCATCTTCCGCAGGTGTCTCGTGAGGTCGTTCCAGGCCGCTTGCGTTGTCGATCCTGAGCGTTTCATTTTGCGGCAGAGCTGAAACAAAACTCTTACCGTCCCAAAGGCCGGATGCTAATCTCGGCGCGTGTTGCGATTCAACCTGTGCGTTCCGATCGCTTTGATTCTTCTTTGCGCGGTAACAGCTTCGGCCAAGGAACCGAACCAAACACGCGAAGGCCCCGCGGAGTTCGTGGGCGCAACCGGTTGTAAATCGTCGAGCTGTCACGGTGGCGCCGGGCCGAAGCGCGAGCAGTTCACTATCTGGTCGCGCCAGGATTTTCACTCGCGCGCATTCGCTATTTTAACCTCGGCACGTTCTGCCCGGATCGCCGAAACCGTCGGCGGTGGTGGAGCACCGGCGAACACGCGTTGCACGGTTTGCCATTCGCCATTTCAAAGCGTCTCGCAGACCCGGCTCGCTGCGACGGCTCATCCGGACGAGGGCGTCTCGTGTGAAAGTTGTCACGGCGCAGCGGAAGCATGGTTGCGCGGCCACACCCGGCCTGATTGGACGTACGCCATGCGTGTAACCGCCGGTATGCGCGACTTGCGCAGTCTTTACGTGCGCGCAAACGCCTGCGTCGCCTGTCATCAAAACATCGACAACGACATCTTGCGGGCCGGCCACCCCACGATGTTGTTCGAGCTCGATAGTCAGTCGAACAATCAACCGAAACATTGGCGCGATGAAGATCCGCCGATCGGTCCGCGAGCATGGCTTACCGGTCAGGCGGTTGCATTGCGTGAAGCAGCCTGGCGTTCCCGGACCGATAACGATCCGGCCGCCGATATGCAGGAGACTTCTCTCGCGCTCGCCTGGTTATTGGCAAAAGTCACAGCATCGGCGCCGGCGCTTCCGGTCATTGCCGAGCCCTCTTCATCCGATCTCGAGCCATTACAACACCAGGCCGACGATCTGGCCCGGCGCGCGGTGGATTGGAGCCCGAACACCGATGCGCTTTTCTCGATGTTGCGCGCGCTGGCCGCGTCAGATTCCGAATTTCATGGGAGTAAACGAACCAAGGAGTCGCAGCTCTATTGTGCGCAGCGTCTTGTTCTGGCGCTCGATCGTTTGAGCGCTGCTCTCAATCAGGCTCGCGCCGAACCGCTCAAGATCGATAACGAGCTAAAAAGCCTTCGCGAGGACATGGGCGCGCGGGAAAACTTCGATCCCGCGCGTTTCACCGAACATTTGCGCGCATTTCGCAGCAAGTTGTAGTTCGATCGAAAGCGGCAGAGCACCGCCGCACTCCAAAACGTGGCCGCGATTCTCGGAACATCCAATCCACCTTGAACGCTCCGCTTTCCTCACGGAAAGTGTCGGTCTTCGCATGGCAGGCACGACTTCATCTTCACGTCCAAACTGGCAGCGGAATCGCCTTTTCAAGTTTTTCGCGTCGATCAAGCTCGCCGTTATTCTTCTGGCTGTCCTGATCGTCGCCGCGATCGCCGGCACGATTTACGAGTCGAGCTTCGATGCAAAGGTCGCACGTGCTTATATCTATGGCGCGCCATGGTTCAATGTCTGGTTGCTGTTGCTCGCCGCGAACCTGATCGTGTCGGCGCTGTCGCGCTGGCCCTGGCGCAAACACCATGTCGCATTTCTGGTCACGCATCTGGGCATCATCACGCTGCTCACCGGCTCGCTGATCGGACGGATTTGGGGAATCGAAGGCACGATCACTCTTTTCAAAGGCGAACCGCCGACAAACCGGCTTCTTGTCGATCAACATCAAATCCGTGTGCACGACACCGATGGCATCGTGAAAGGTTACGTTGCGGAATTCCTGCATCATCCGCCCAGCCCGGAACGCCCGCGCGATCTGGGCAAGCTGGCCAGCGGCGCGCGCCTCAGCGTTATTGATTACGCCCCGGCGATTGAGGGAAAACTGAACCCGAGGCCGCTCCGTGAGGGCGGCGCACCGTCGGTGCATTTCACGATTTCAACCGCGATGATGGGCCAGCATCTCGAGAGCTGGCTTTTAGCAGACGACCCGCAGCACGGAACATTCGCCATGGGTTTGGCGAACATCGAGCTGAAGCGTGGCGCGGCGCCAACATCGACATCGCCGACCACGAATACGAATAAGAATACGATTACGAATACGGGTAAGAAGGAAGAGGTGGAGATCGAGGAAGCGATCTTCGCGTTCAGCAAGGCGCCGGAGGAACAGATTGGCCGGGTCGCGAAGGGCGGCAGCACGGGGGCGAAGGTTCGCCTCGAACAACAGGGCGACAAAGGCCGCGTTATCGTTTCGTTAGGCGAAAGAGAGGCCAGGTTCGATGTCACGGAAAATCTCGGGCGCGACGTGCCGATGAAGGAAACGCCGTTCACAATTAAGATCGACAATTACTGGCGGGATTTTCGGATCCAGGATGGGAAACCCGGGTCTCTCAGCGACCAGCCGAATAATCCAGCGGTTCTGGTGACCATTCGTGGAAAAGCAATTCCAGTCGCTCCCACGACCGCGGGACCAAATCCGCATGGGAGCGGGAAAGAACTTACGACCAATGGTGGACCGCCGACGATGCCGGCGGCCGGCCAGGAAGCTCCGAATCACCTCACTCTCTTCATCAGCGACGAAGGCGCGATTTCTTACGAGCTCATTTCACGCAAGACCGGCAATTCCACCGGCAAGATCGACATGAACAAGCCGCTCACGACCGGCTGGGCGGATTGGCAGCTCAATATCGACAAGGTTTTGCCGCATGCGGAGCAATGGATGGATTTCGCGCCTGTGAAATCGGAAACGGATGCAATGACCAAGGATTTTCCCGACGGCGTTCGTGTCCGCATCGAGCAGAACGGCGAAAAGTTCGAGCAATGGGCTCCGGCCGGCTGGCAAATCACCGTGCCCACTTCGCCTAACGAAACGCAAATCGCGTACGGCTGGAAGACCATTCCGCTCGGGATTGGCCTCGAGCTTCTCGACTTCGAAGTGAAACGCAATGAAGGCAGCGATAGTCCCGCCGGTTTCAAAAGCACCTTGCGAGTCGCGACCGCAGAGGGCGAGACCGGCGAAGGCTCATGCTGGATGAATAACCCGTTCAGTTTCCCGGGCCAATGGTGGCGCACCTGGACCGGTCTCACTTACAAGATTTCGCAGGCTTCATGGAATCCGGAGAATCTCGGGCAAAGCACGGTGCAGATTTTGCGCGACCCGGGTTGGTTCCTGAAATGGATCGGCTCGCTGCTCATTGTTAGTGGCGTCTTCATGATGTTTTATTTGCGGCCGTATCGAAAACAGATGGTTGGACAGCCAATCCCAGCGACAGCGCCACAGTCAACAAAACGCGAACGACAATTAGTTACCGCTGTCACAACGAGGTAGGGGCGGTTCACCCGAACCGCCCGCGGATGGAGCTGGGGACGGGCGATTGAGGTCAATCGCCCCTACCTGGAGATCAAACGCAAAATGTCCGAAAGCGCGAAGGCGCCAGGTGAGGGCGAATCGAACCCTTGAGCCGGTCGAGATTTCATTTACTAGTCCCGACTGTGAAGAATCTGGGAATCGCGGTCGCATCATTGCTTTTGATTTCTTGCGGGTCGAATCCACCCCAGTGGACGCACTTCGCGGCTCAATCACATAAGTGGGGTTATTACAGCGACGCGCCGGTGACGCGCTGGGAGAACGACGGACGCAGCATGACTTTGTTGAGCGAACTGCGCTACACCGATCCGCAGGGGATGGTCTGGATTGCCCCCGCCGGATCGAAGGTCGATGGCGCGTCGATCCCCCGCTCGCTCTGGACGATCATGGGCGGCCCGTTCGAAGGAAAATATCGCAACGCTTCTGTTCTGCACGATGTCTCTTACGATCAGCACAAGCTTCCGTGGCAGGATTGCGACCGGATGTTTTATAACGCGATGCGTTGCAGTGGCGTCGGCGCGGTCGAAGCCGGCACGATGTATTACTCGCTCTACAAGTTCGGGCGGCACTGGAAATTTCCGATTAAGAAAGCGAAACCGTTATCGGAGAAGGAACGCCTGGCCATGGACCAAGCCGCCGAATCTTCAAAAGCGGCCCCGGTAAATTCAGGCGACGTGAACGCGGCACGCGATTGGATCCGCAGCGCGGAGCCGAATCTCGATCAGATCGAACAGCACGCCGACGCCGAACCGCATTGATTCATCTGGGGTTTAGGCCGTCCAACCTTCACCTGGCGCCTCGCATCCTCCTCTCCAAATGGAAGAGATTGAGGTGAGGGACCCTGCAATTATCAGGATTTTGGCTTCGCTTGAACCGAAGGCGAAGTTTTCTCGAGCGCGGCTTCTAACACTTCATCCACGTTCTCGACCGGGACGAACTTGAGTTTCTCCTTCGCTTCCTCGGGAACATCGACAAGGTCCTTTTCATTCAGCTTCGGAATGATCACGGTGGAAATTCCCGCGCGCATCGCCGCCAGACTTTTCTCTTTCAGGCCGCCAATCGGCAGAACAAGGCCGCGCAACGTAATCTCGCCGGTCATCGCGACATCGGACCGCACCGGCGTGTTGCTGAAAAGCGAGGCGAGCGCGGTGAACATGGCGATGCCTGCGGATGGTCCATCTTTTGGGACCGCGCCGGCCGGGACATGCACATGAATATCCATATTCATAAAGTCCTCTGATTTTAATCCGAGCTGATCGGCGCGGCTCCGAACGAGGCTGAGCGCGGCCTGGGCAGATTCTTTCATCACATTGCCGATCTGGCCCGTGAGCGTGATGTTGCCCTTGCCCGGATAACGAGTCGCTTCAATGTGAAGGATCTCACCGCCATACGGCGTATAAGCGAGACCGGTTACAACGCCCGGCTGACTTGTTTTCAGCCGGCTCTCTTGCACGTAACGCGCCGGCCCTAGGGTTTGCCCGACGAACTCGGGTGTGACCACAATTTTTTCGCAATCGCCCCGCGCGCATTTCGCCGCTACCGACCGGCATATCGCGCCGACCTGGCGCTCGAGCTCGCGCACCCCGGCCTCGTGCGTGTAATCGGTAACGACCTTGCGCAGCGCTTCATCCTGGAATTCGCATTGCTCGGGCTTAAGTCCGTTTTCCTCCAGCTGTCGCTTAACTAGATATTTTTTGGCGATCTCGAGTTTCTCGCGCTCGGTATAGCCGGGAAGTGAAATGACTTCCATGCGATCCCGCATCGGTTCCGGCACGCCGTCTACGTAATTTGCAGTCGCAATGAATATGACCTGCGATAGATCGAACGGCACGTCGAGGTAACGATCGACAAAAGCGTTGTTCTGCCGGGGATCGAGCACCTCCAGTAGTGCGCTGGCCGGGTCGCCCCGGAAATCGGCACCGATCTTGTCGATCTCATCGAGCATGAAAACAGGATTGCGCGTCCCGGCCCGCC
>JBDTZF010000146.1:0-5472 GCA_040005265.1 Verrucomicrobiota bacterium | reverse complement strand
CGGATACATGAATTCGCCGTCCGTCTCCTGGTCCCACCAGGTGTAACCGAGATACGGATTCACGAACAAATTTCCCTGATGCATGTGACAGTTCATGCACTGGCTCGACGGAATCGAGCGCGTGAACTGATGCGTAATCGGATGTCCGCGCTCGGATTTCGGAATGGTCGGATCACCGGTGAAACTGAGACCTTGATGTCCGTATTTGCTCCACCAGCCCGAATTCGTCGGCGACCGGTCATTGGCGTAAACGACGTGACAGGCCGAACAACCGCTCGATCGATAATCGCCCGCGTGATCGTTCGATCCCAGAAAACCGAGCAGCGGATCGTGCAGCCTTGTTTTCTGCAGACCGAGGAAGACTGGATCGGTTCGGTTGAGCGTGCCGAGGCCGCGCTGCGAAAGCCGGTTGCGCGGTTTGCCGTTCGGTTCGTTTCTCGTGGGAAGCCCGAGTTGCAATGGCTTTTCGTTCCCTTTTTCGAAGATGCGCAGGATGTTTCCGGGATTGCTCAGGTTGAAACGCGGCAGCGGTTCGAGGAACGCGAGAATGCCATGCTCTCGCGTATCCTCAGGTGTTATCGGTGCGTAATTGGTCAGCTTGAGCGGCACGCCATCGGCGCCGTAGGCCTGTCCGAACCGGTAGTTCTTCAGATAGAAGTCGCCATTATTATAAAGAGCGGCGCCCCAGAGCGTCGCTCCATGATTCATCATGCTGTGATCGACATTGCGAATAATGTCGCCATGACAAAGCCCGCATGATTGTTGCGCCACACGCAAATCGCCGGGGTTCATGAACCGGATGAACTCGGGCGATTCATGATTGAGCCATGTATTTGAGTTCGGCGGATTAGCCGATGTTTTCCAGAATTCCGTGTTCCGCGGCAACACGTGCGCCAGTTCCTTCTTCAATCCGCGCGCCGGATTTCCGCCATGACAGTCGGTGCAGCCGAGCACCACGTTTTGCTCAGCCTTGTGCATTGGCTCGACGCCCTGATGACACTGCAGACAACCAGCGCTTTTCGCGTCAGCTTCAGCCTGAGTTTGATTAATCCAGTTGCGCGCCGGCAAAGAAGCCGGCGCCGTTGTCGATGTTGCGGACGGAACAGAGGTGGGAGGGCCGTAACCGGAAGATTCAGATTCATGGGCAAGTATTGAATGCGAAATACACAAGGTGAGAAAACAACGCCCAACGCTCAACGCCCAACGCTCAACGTTCAATGGAAGGGAGCGTATTCTCATTTCGCGTTTTTCTCCGCGGTTCGGATGCTTGAGAAGAAGATCTTAATTAGTTCTTCGGTCTCGGACAGGATCGCCGTCATTTTCGCAGCCGGCATCATTACCGATTTGGCGGCGAGTCGTAACCAGCGTCGTGTTTCTTTCAACTCCTTCAGGCAAATCTTCAGTTTATGGATAAAATCTTTGCGTGATTCCGCTGCTTCGACTTCGCCGTGATTTCCATACGGTGAAGTACCGGAGCGAAGTAGCTGGCCGGCGAGATGGTTGGCGGCTCTCGTGTTTGGCAGCGCGTCCACCAACCGAATAATGCGCGAGCTAAAGTCGAGAAGCCGATCCTCCAAGTCGTAGCGCGCTTCCTTCTGACGTTGGACGTTTGGCGTTGAGCGTTGGGCGTTGAGCGTTGAATCTGTTCGGTTTGTCGTCCGATAACGCGATGACTCCTCCGTGACGCGGCTCGCTCCTCTCCATTTACCCCGTCGTTTCGTGTTCGGCGTTTTCTTCGTCATCAGTAAGTGAGCGTCACTGTCACGATTCCGCTGTAGAGAAAATCATCCACCTGGCCTGGCGGCGGATTGTCGTACCCGGGCACCGGCTCGGTATTGGCGCGATAAATAAACTTGTAGCCCCAGCGCGGAACGAAGAAGCCGGCCCCGGCGGAGACGATGATGTTGTCGGTAAGCAGCGGGCGCCATTCAAAGCCGAGGCTGCAATCGAGCCCGAAATCGTTGCTGGCGTGATTGGTGAAAAGCACCAGCTCAGTCGTCGCCGTGCTGACGGTGCGAATGTAATTTACGTTCATGAACCCGCGCAGCTTCGGCAGGATATCCGCATCCAGTCCGTAACCGGCGATGAATACCCCGGGATTAACGAAATTGGATTGGCCCTCGGTTTTGCTGGTTCGGAAATCGATCACCAGACTGTCGCGCTGTTTAAAGTTCACGAACGTGCCGCCAAGATTGAATCCTTGATGTGAGAAAAAGCTGAACGGTCCTCCAACAAAAAATGGCCGGTCTAGCACGGTATCGAAGCCGGTTCCGGTGCCATTGGTAGGACGCGAATCGCCACTGCCGTAGAAAAGCGACACCTTGTGTCGGAGCCAATCTTTGTCGACCGACAGTTCGAGCGCGGCCATGTCCGCGCTGATGTCGATCCGTCGCCCGGCAATCCCATTCAATCCCTCCTGACCGACGACGTGATAATACGCGTGATCGATGTTGAGCCAGCCGATGTGTCCATCGCCGGTCCAGCCAAGGTAGTACGCCTGCACATAGTGATCTGCGACCGTGCCGATCGGCGCCGGCCGGGTAATGAATCCGTTCTTGTCGTAATGCCGGCTGTTGTTGTCGAAGTTCGCCAGAAAACTCAGTTCACCGGTATAGCCTTTCCAGATCAGATCCTGCCGGAAAACGTTGGCCAGATAGATCTGCTGGTCGCGCATTTTGAATTCATTCAGGTCCGAATAGGTGTCCTTCTCCAGCATGTCGAAGGCGGCAATGTTGTATTGCCAGCGATTATTGTCGTAGTTGCCGAAAATGCGGATCCCTAGATTCGTGTCGTTGAAAATGAACCCGCGGAAGTCGCTCACGAAGGGTTGAATGCCGATGCGCGACGAAATGAAATCGTAGTTGCTCGAGAGATCGCGGACGTGGATCTCAGCGAACGCCTCCTGCAATGAATAGAATTCCTTCTCGCGCGTGGTGCCTTCCTGCGGGTTTGGATTAACGACGCGGTTTTCATCGACGTCGATGTAGTTGTGATTGTAAACGCCCAGGATCCGCACCGCCCATTCGACCGGTTTGAATGCGGTCTCGCCTTTGAAAAGATCGATTCCTATCGAGAAATCGTTCGCGTAAAAGAGCTGGTCGCCGCGTCCGAAGAATTCCGAGCTGTTCGGGCGCGCTGTGCTCACACTACTGGGCGTGGGCAGATTGCGGGTTTCAAATTGAAAGAAATCTTCCGCGGTGACGTTGAGAAAGATGTCCTGGCCGATGACGGGCGCGTCACCTTTGAATTTGCTTTGCAGATATGGATGCCAGAGGTGCAGGTCCGATTGATATGCTGTCTCGGTTGAAGGATCGGCGTAACGTTTCCAGCGCCCGAACCCGATGAACCATCGATTCGGGACCGGTTGCGAGTTCGGCAGCAAACCGATGCCCTGCTCCGATTCCGGATAGGTCTCGTATTCTAGTTTCTTGCGACGCGGAACCACTTCGCGCACGCCTTTGCGCGGAAGTTCCAGCGAACGCGGCAACGCTTCCTCACCGTAGTCGGGAAGTTGCGGGAGCATGGGCGGGAAAAGTTCGGGCGGCGCCAACGGTTCCACCTGGCTGCCCGCGCCCGGATCCGGATTGAATTGCGACGGCGGCAATGGCTGTTGCGTGTCGCCCGTTTCCTCGTCTTGCACGACATCGACATTCGCGACCGTCAGCTCTGCCATTGAGCGTTGAATGTTGAGCGTTGAACGTTGGGAGTTGATCACCTCAACCAAGGCTCCGGGCTGTGCAGATTGAACGTCCACCGTCTGCCCCTGAACAACGACAATCCCCATCCAGACCGAAAGTCCGGCGACCATTATCCCCCGCCAGCGCACGACCGCGCCGGCAGGCTGAATTGACCAGCGCATGGGAGGGCGAGGATGCCGGAAAAAGGTCCCTGGTGGCAAGCTTAAGGGGGCGGGGTGCTTTTCGGTGGCCACCGAGGGCTGAACTTGGTAAATCGAGGCAATGAAAACGCGGGCTTTACTTGTTTTCGCGGTGGCAGTCGTTCTGGCGACTCCCGCCTTTGCCCAGTTAACGGTCGCGGATGTAACCAAGATCGTTAATCAAGCGATTACTCGAGCGCGGACCGTTTCGCCGAACAGCGTCATTGCTGTCACTGATCGTGAAGGCAATGTCCTCGCGGTTTGGGTTGTTGGCGGCGGCGCAGCGACCAACGAAGAGATCGCGACCGCGGTCTCAAAGGCCGGCACCGCGGCTTACCTGAGCAGCAATCAAAACGCGTTCACTTCGCGCAGCGCCGGTTTCATCATCCAGCAGCATTTTCCGCCCGGCGTAAATAACGTCGAGCCGGGCCCGCTCGTGGGTGTCGGTCTTTCGAACCTCTTTTTCTCCGACATCAACAAATTTCGCAAACCGGGCAGCGTAATTGTGTTCAATCAGACACCCGGATTGTCGATCCTGCCCGTGCCGTTCAGCTCGCTCGATGGCACGCCGGGCGGTGTCCCGCTTTACAAAAGCAACAAGCTTGTCGGCGGAATTGGTGTGACCGGCGATGGCACGCCCGGGCCGATCGTCGGGTTTCGGGCGGAAAATCCGTTTATTTATATCGCCGGATCGGACAAGGACGAAGATGTCGCCTTGGCGGGCCAGAAGAGTTATGCGCCTCCATCGTCGATCACCGCCGACAAGGTTTTCATCAACGGCATTCGCCTTTCTTACATCAACACTTCGATTCCCAAAACGAAGCCGATTGTGGTGCAAGGCAATCCCGACCCGCAGTATCCGGTGATTCTGGGCGCGCCGCCGCCCTTCTCATATCCGGTTGCGACTTTTAGTGGCGTGACCGGCGAAATTCGCCAGCCAATCATCAACGATCCTTTTTTCCCGACGCCGATCAATGGGCAGGCGCGTCTGACCGCGCCTGAAGTGTCTAGTATCATCAATTTCGCCGCGCAACGGGTGAAGATCACACGCGGGGCTATCCGATTGCCCATCGGCTCACAAATGCAGGCCTTCGTTACCGTCGTTAATAATCCCGACATGCCAGGAGTTGCGCCCACCGTTCTGGGAACGTTTCGCACCGGCGAAGCGACGCTGTTCGGCTGGGATGTCGCGGTGCAAAAAGCGCGCACCGTCATCCATTATTCAAACAACGACTTTCTCGGCTTCGGATTGAACGTTGCGATGTCGGTGAGGTGCGTCGGCTTTCTGGCCCAGTGCAATTATCCGCCCGGGATCAACGCCAATTCTCCCGGCCCATTCAACGGGCAGCAGGAAATGTTTTCCGGCTTGATCGGCGATCATTGTAACCCCGCCGCTATTACACCGATGTCGGGGTTCGCTCCCGACCCGGAGCTTCCCAATGGAATCACGATTTTCCCCGGATCCTTTGGACTCTATCGCAATGGCGTGCTCGTCGGCGCGATTGGCATCAGCGGCGATGGTGTCGATCAAGACGATATTGTTGGCGCATCCGGCACGCACGATTTTCTAGCGCCGAACAACATTCGCTCCGACG
>JBDTZF010000048.1:0-18537 GCA_040005265.1 Verrucomicrobiota bacterium | reverse complement strand
AACCCCAGAATCCATGCCGCAATCCGCTCAACCCAGCATCGGAGGAAAACAGTTAGCCTTATTAGGCCTTACGCAACGCGAAGCCGAGGTTCTTTTTTGGATCTCAGAAGGCAAAAGCAATCACGACATTGGCATTATTCTCGGTGCGGCTACGCGTACGATCTGCAAGCATGTCGAACACATTTTCAGCAAACTGAATGTGGAAAACCGCACCGCAGCGGCGGCTATCGCCTTTGCGACGCTGAATCGGATTGTCAAATTCTTCTAACGATTGAGTCGCGAGAAATTTGCGTTTGCCAGCCACGCAAAATACGGCGCCCCGCGATTGCGTGTTCGCTCCCTACCGGCTAGAAAGCAACGCGCCGAGCTTTTTGGGGTCGGTGACCGGCGCTTTGCAGGTGAAATTTTCACAGACGTAAGCCGCGGATTTGCCATCGATCATCGACATCGCGCGAATTGCTTCGTTCTTTTGGCCAAGGAATTTTTGCCCCCCGGCCCCATCGGCGAGCATTACAATTGTCGTCGGCAGAAAATGCAGGCGCACCTCTTTCAGCAATGCTTTCGTTTCAGCAGAATCGGATTTTCCGGCGATGACGATCTGGCGCGGCTTGTTCACACTAAAATCGAGCGCAACCAGCATTTCCGGCATGGCGCTGGCGAAATGAGAAAGAGTAGACGTAAATGCGTCGATCGTTTTTTTGCCCCGATCTGCCATCGGCTTGTCATCGAGAAATTGCGCGAGTCGCAATAAATTGACCGCTGCGACCGAGCTCGCGGCTGGTTCGGCGCTGTCGTTGTCGTCCTTCATTCGCAGGACAACACTTTTATCTTTGCCGCTCGTGCTGAAATAACCGCCATTCTTCTCGTCGAAAAACAAACGGTCCTGCGTTTCCTGCAGCTCGATCGCGAACGCCAGCCACTCGACTTCGAAGGACGCCTCGTAAAGATCGAGAAGACCCTGGATCACAAATGCGTAGTCGTCAGCGAAAGCTTCGATGTCGCTCCGGCCTTCACGGTAATTGCGATGGAGAATCTTGCGCGAAGAGTCATACAATTTCTCGCGCACGAAGTTGGCAGCCCGTGATGCGCTTTCGAGATAACGTGGCTCATCCAGAACCTGCGCAGCGTGAGCATAGGCCGAAATCATCAGTCCGTTCCAAGCTGCAATGACCTTGTCGTCAAGGTGCGGCCGGGGCCGTTCGTTTCGGATGACGAGGAGATTGTCCCGACTGCTTTTGAGCGATTGCCGAACCTCATCTTCAGCTTTCTTAAAATGGTGTGCCGTTTCCGCGATCGTGTGGCGTTCAATCAAGATATTCTTACCGTGAAATTCTCCGTGTGGATCACTGCCTTCCGGCGCGTTTCCGGATGGCTGCACCCCGTAGTGAAATTTAAAGAGATTGGCGGCGGGACCGAGGACAGCATCGATCTCTTGTTCCGTCCAGATGTAGAACACGCCCTCGGCGGTTTCGCGATGGCCGTGATCAGCGCTCGCGGCTGCAACGGGACTGTCCGCATCTTCAGCGGAAAAAAAACCGCCGCTCTTCGACGTCATGTCGCGAGCGACATAATCGAGGATATCACGCGCGTCCGACTCGAATTGTCGATCTTGCGTAATTTGATAGGCGTCGAGATAGGCGACGGCCAGCTGCGCTTGATCGTACAGCATTTTTTCAAAGTGCGGCACATGCCAGTAACGATCGACCGAGTAACGGTGAAAACCGCCGCCGATATGATCGTGCAAACCGCCGGCTGCCATTTTGCGCAGCGTAAACAGATCCATCTCGAGCGCGCGTTTCCCTGCTTTGCTGGCAGGATCGCGCGCATAGAAGCGGGTGAGAAACTTTAATGTAACCGGCCGCGGGAACTTCGGCGCCGTGGCGAAGCCGCCTTCGCGCGGGTCGTAACTGCGATCAAACTGCTCGTACGCTTTCTCCAAGACTGCGATGTCGATCTTACCAACGGCTGCGGCCTGTGAAGCCTGGGATTCCCGAAGCGCGTCGATGATCTGAGAACCTTGTTCGGTGATTTTCTGGTGGTTCTCTTTCCAAGCCGCTGCGATTTTCTCCAAGACCTTCTTGAAACCCGGCTGGCCATATCGATCCTCGGGTGGAAAATAGGTGCCGCCGACGAACGGCTGAAGAGCGGGTGTTAACCAGACGCTCATTGGCCAGCCACCGCCACCCGTGGTGGCCTGAACAAAGGTCATGTAAACACGATCGACATCGGGTCGCTCTTCGCGATCCACTTTTATGTTCACGAATTCGCGATTCATGACGGCGGCCGTTTCGTTGTTCTCAAACGATTCGTGGGCCATGACATGGCACCAGTGGCAGGTGGAATACCCAATGGACAAAAAGATTGGTTTGTTTTCCTTGCGCGCTTTGGCGAAAGCCTCTTCGCCCCACGGATACCAATCGACCGGATTATGCGCGTGCTGAAGAAGGTACGGCGATTTTTCGTGGGCTAGCCGATTGGCCTGCGCCGCCTGCACTGTTCCCGCTTCCGCAACGATTTGAGGCGGCGTCATTCGCTACATTCTTGTTATTCCGAGCGAAGTCGAGGAATCTCTTGTCGCTCGGCTTTTCTGATTTCATTATCGGTGCCCCGCGAAAGCCCAATTAGTGCGACGGGTCATAGACCGCCGCTACCGAGGATTGATCGAATGGATAACACGCATCTGATACTGCTCTTCGTTGCGGTCGGGATCGTTGCTTTTCTTTATTCATCGGTCGGGCACGCGGGCGCCTCGGGTTATATCGCAACGATGACGCTGTTCGGACTCGTACCTGCAGTGATTCGACCGACGGCGCTCGTACTTAATATTTTGGTCGCTTCCATCGGCGCGTTCCAATTTTGGAGGGCCGGTCATTTCTCATGGAAGCTTTTCTGGCCCTTCGCACTGCTTTCCGTTCCGGCCGCCTATCTGGGAGGCTATTTGCAACCGTCGACAGGGGTATTAAAAACACTGATTGGAGTGGTGCTGCTTTTCTCGGCCGCACGGCTGATCTTTCGAAAAGCTGACCCTCCGGAGGTCATCACGCCTCCCCGACCGCTGGCGATTGGAGTGGGCGGCGGACTCGGCTTTCTTTCCGGCCTAACAGGAACGGGCGGCGGGATATTCCTGACTCCACTTCTGCTTTTCTGTCAGTGGGCACGCATTCGTCAGGCCGCTGCGGTTTCGGCGCTGTTTATTTTGGTGAATTCAATTGCCGGATTGATCGGCTATTTCACTGCGCAACGCTCCGTACCATCGCTGGGGTTTGTTCTGGCAGGGGCTGCGATTATTGGCGGCGCGCTTGGCTCACATCTGGGTAGCCGAAGATTTCCGAGCCGCACAATTTCGATTCTGCTCGCGATCGTGCTCTTAATAGCGGGAACGAAGCTGATTCTTACCAGGTAGGGGCGATTGACCTCAATCGCCCGTCCCAATACGATCGCACGCTGCCCGCGGGCGGTTCGGGTGAACCGCCCCTACCTGCCTAACTCTAGTTTCGGCGCCTTCTCAGGCGACCAGGGATTAGTCGAATAATCGGATGCGACAATTCGTTCGGCATTTGCGCGCAAGAGATCGCAGAGCGCCGTCACGTCTAGTCCGTGATGCTGCGGCTGAAAAAGCGTTAAATTCTTTTCGGCAAGACGAAACAAGCGCACGGCGGGCCGTAAACGCCGGCCATGTTTCGGATGGGTGGGGTGCTCGAAATTCTTCTTGAGATGAACAAAGGCGCCGGCGGCCTGGATCAGACCCTTGAAGAAATTGTCGTCTTCCGAGTCTTTGTTCAGCCAGACTTGCTCCAGGACATCGTGTGCTTCGTAGTAATGCTGATCGTTCCAACATTTAAAGTAGGCGCGATAATACGGGTGATTAACGATGTCGATCTTCGCCGGATCAACGTTATCGCCTTCCAGTTCCCGCACGAATCGGGAAATCCTCTCGCCTTTGTTCATGAAGGGCTTAACTTGATCGCACCTCTGATGATGGGCAAACTCGCACGCTTCACTTTTCCGGGGGACCACAAAAGCTCGCCTCACGACGAATCCGTTCGAATGACAAACTTTGCCAGCCGCAGCGCACGATGACGCTGGCTGGTCTCACACTTCTGCTTGCCGGAATAGCGATCCTGATTTTCTGTTCCGCGCTTTTCTCCGGATTGGAAACGGCGCTCTTTTCTCTCAAGCTGCATCAACTCAAACGTCTGGAGGACCAGCACCCCGGACTCACCAAGTTCACGCAGTTCCTCCGGGAACATCCCCGGCGTGTTCTGAACATGCTTCTTCTGGCGGACGGCTTGGTCAACGTGCCACTGGTTGTACTTTGCCTCATCCTGCTCTGGGAAGGGCCGCTGGCCGGGCGCGTTCCAGAATGGCTGGCTGCCGCTGTTATTTTCGCGGTGATTGTGCTGGTCTGCGATTTGATCCCAAAGGTGCTGGCCCTTTCAGCATCATACCGGGTATCTACGATCGGGGCGTTTGCTCTTAATGCGTCGCTGCCGCTGCTGGATCGGGTGGGGCGAATGCTGGAAACGATCAGCACGACGGTTGTCGATCTTGTCACGCCTGCTCAGCTCAAGATGCGTCCTCGCTTGAGCGATGAGGAACTGGAGACTCTGGTGGAAATCGGTGAAGAAGAAGGGGCATTGCAAGCGGCTGAAGGCGAGATGATCCAGGAAATCATCAAGCTGGGTGATAAGACCGCCAAGGACTGCATGACCCCGCGAGTGGATACATTCGCCCTGCCCGACGACCTTACGAACGAGGAAGCGATCGAGCGCCTGAAACAAAAGCGCCATCATCGCGTGCCGGTCTATGCCGACACGCCCGATCAAGTGGTTGGCATTGTCGATGTGAAAATGTTCCTGCTCGATCCGGCAGAGCATTACACCGAGACGATGATCGCGCCTTCCTTCGTGCCGGAAACAATGCGCGCGGTCGATTTGCTCAAATTGTTTCTAAGCCACCCGCAGGGATTAGCCATTGTGGTGGACGAATTTGGTGGAACCGAAGGCATCATCACGATGGCAGACATCGTCGAGGACATTCTCAGTGACGCCGCCCCCCTTGGAGATGCCGATCTTTATATAGAGGAGCTGGACGACGAGAAATTCCTGGTTAGCGGAAATGCGCGCCTCGACGACTTAAGCGAGCGCCTCGGTTTCGAGTTGGAAGCTGAAGGCATCGATACGATCGGCGGCTTCATCTTCAACCGACTAGGGTACCTTCCACCAACCGGCACGCAGGTGGAGCTGCCCCAGTTGGCGATCACAGTCAGGAGAGCAGGACGCAAACGAATTGAGGAATTGCTAATCGAAAAAACGACCTGCCTGCAAGGCGGCGAGACAAGCGACGGACAAACTGAAACATGATGGATATCGCGATCATTTTTTTCTGCTGCATCGTTTCCTTCCTGTTCACCGGCATCGAAGCCGGGCTGTTGTCGATCAACTCCGTCCGGTTGCGGCACCACGTGAAGCAAAACGTACCCGGCGCGGTCCGGCTCAACCGGCTGTTGCAAAATCCCGAGCGCTTGTTCGTTACCGTTCTGCTCATCACAAACATGGCGGACATCCTCGGATTACTCCTGCTCACCCGGAGATTAGTATGGAATTTCGGGCACATTGGATTTGCGGCGGCTCTGTTAATTGCATTTCCAGTTTATCTTTTTTTGCTCGCGGTTTTTCCGACCGCGCTTTTTCGGAGGTTCCCGTTTCGCGCGCTGGTGCCCTTCGCCGGATTACTGGAGCTGGTTTCATTTGTTCTGTGGCCCCTTCTTGAGCTGGGCGGAAGACTTGGCCAGCTTATCTTGCCCGGACGAGAGCGGGGCCAAGCCCGGCTTTTTGCTGCGCGAGAGGAACTCAAGCAACTGACCACTGAGAGTGAGCGCGAAGGTTCAATCACAGCAACCGAGCGAGCGATGATTCATAACGTGGTCGATTTCCGCGGCGTAAAAGTGCGCGATGTAATGGTACCGTTAAATAAGATTGTCTCAGTGCGGCCGGAGACAACGGTCGACGAAGCTCTGAAGCGCAGTTGCGAGGCGGGAGTCGACAGGCTGCCGGTAATTGCGCATGACGGCAAAGCGCTTGGGCTAATCAACACCCTCGACATCCTCCTGGAAGCGAGCCGGGCCCGTCCCCTGAGCCAGCAGATGCGACGGATCGTGACGACGACCGAAGAGGAGCCGGCTTATCGAGCTATGCAGCGTCTGCGCGCTGCGCGGTTAGGACTGGCCGGCGTTCTTGACCGAGAAAACAACCTAAGCGGCGTGGTCACGATTGAGGACCTCATTCGCCGATTAGTTCAAAGCGCGTAAAGGCGCAGATTAGTAAGCGAATTACTCAACGCGGGTTCCCGGCTCTCCACTACAAACGAAAGCAGCTCCATCCGTTGCCGGATGGAGCTGCCTGTAAAAAACAGATACGAGGAAAACGAAGTCTTCTTAGTGACTGGCTTTCCGACGACGAAACGCGATCACTCCCGAGCCTACGAGGGTCAGGCCAACGAGTGCGAGCGTGCTTGGCTCTGGCACAATCGTGAAGGTGAAAGTACCCGCCGGGATAATGTTGTTATCGTTGAAGTTGGTATCAGTAACTTCAGAGATGCGCGGGCTGTTCACAGTCGACCGGATTGTGAAGGTTTGTCCGGCCAAGCTCGACGCTGCTGCATCCAAGTTGAACGCTATCGTGGTGATGTGGTAGGTCCCGGCCGGTGCCACTGGGTCCGGATCCGAGGTCGCGCCCAAATCACGTCCTAAGACCATGAAGCCTGGGCTCGCACCAGAAGCCGAATTGAAGGCCGTTCCCGCGGTAGCCGACTGATTACCATCGGTAAACAGAAAGTATTGAACCGAACCCGTGGTGGGCACGCTCAAAAACGGCGCCAAGGCCGTAGGCACTTCGAGCCAGTAGGAGTAGCCGGCGGAAGTATAGCCAGCAAACGTTATGTTCACATCCAGGCTGATTGTCGTGCCCGGAGTCCAGCTTCCAGGACCGGCAAATGAAAGCGACTGCGAAGCGATTTGCCTCTGCGCGAAAGAACTTCCCGCAGCAATGGCACAGAGAACCGCAATTAGTAATGTTTTCTTCATAGTAGGTGGTTTTTTCCTCGTTTTGTTTTTTTTCGTTGTGGGTTTTGGTTGGCTGGAATTCTAAAGAGAATCGCTGTCTGAAATTAAGCTTTGTTAGTCGACGAGTTTCCGGAGCTGGCCGCACACAGTCGCTGGCACGAGCCTTGTAGATTTCATAACTTGCGGTCGTTTATAGGTGATTCGGCCGATAAAAAGCAAGTACAATTTTAAGTATTTTTCGCCAAGTTCTGGAGGTGCCATACCGGATTAAAACGCTGTTTCTTACGGGACACCGGTTCCTATGCTGGCTTTGACTTGGGCAACATCACTCGCGTTCACCGTACCGTTCACATTGGTGTCCGAACGGAAATTCGTATTGTCCAATACCGCTCCAATGCGGGATTTCGTTTGAGCGGCGTCGCTGGCATTGACCGCTTTGTTGCCGTTGGTGTCGCCGAGGAGGACATTCATGCTCACGTCTGTGGTGGCCAGCGTCTGACAGAATGCATCGGTCGCACCGCTCAATGTAACCGTGACCTTTTGGACGTTGGTAACGCCCGTCAAATCAACGGTCATCGTGTTGCCATTGATCGCGGGAGAGCCCGCAATGCTTCCTGTGCCAGCGGTCACAGTCGCGTTGGCGCTCGCAAGATTGTTATTGAACGTAAACACGAGCGTGTGATTTCCGCCCGAGCTGCGGCACTCGATACCGGGCTCGCCGGAAAGCGGCAGATTGATATCAAAGGTGCCCGCCCCTCCGTGCGTCTTGCGCGACACAGCGCTCGTTAACTGCAGAGGAGTTAAAGTAGATCCGCCCGCAATTGTAAGAATTGCCGGGCCGGTCACAGATTGGCCATCAGGATTCGTTATCATGACGGCCCGTGCGCCGTTCGCGGCGCCCGTGGTGTTCAAGTTCAGCGTAACGGAAGTCGGGCTGTTATACGTGACTGAATTAACGACGATGCCTGCGCAAGGAATCGCTGCGGTAATGTGATTAAATGGCACCGCGGGTGGCGCGAGATTGGCACCAGGATCATAGAAACCAGAGCCAGAGGATGAAGTTCCGGTAATGGTCACATTTACCGATGCCTGCCCCGCGGCAACGCTGCTGGGCGAGGCCGAGGAAGGTGTTGCCGGAGGCGGAGCAAGCAACTTAGCAGCTTTGCACCCGTAGGTGTTGGTCGCATTGCAATATTCCTGGATGGTCCAGATCGTCATGTCGTCCATAGGATCCAGGGCCGTAAAAGAATAATCTCCCCATCGACGCCCGAATGCGCTTCCCAGGTCTCCGGGAGGATTGTAAGCAGGGGGCGTGGGGTTGGAGAAGTTGGTCGTGTAAATACTGACCGCTCCCAAGGTGCCCAGAGTATCGCCGACCAGACGCCCGTTGGTTGCGCAGTCTATTGGAAACGGAGTCCCTGCTGTGCTGTAACCGAGCGCGGCGTGGCCTTGTCCAGAAACTACAGCCGTTGGAATCCAGTATTGTCGCGCACTGGCTATGCTCGCTGTGCTATCGAAAACGGTCCCTGACTGAACGACTACCGGCGTGCCGCCGTTGTCACTGCTGCGGATGCCGTTGAGTTCGTACCAGCGCACAGCGTTACGACTGTTGGTGCCGGTGCCGGCTACACCGGTTGCGAGGACTGCGATCCCGTGGGCGGTCCAAAGCCGTCCATTCCGGATATGCGCTGCGAAAAGGTCGTCATCCAATCCATCGAGGTTGCCGTTTGCACCTCCAGTATTCCCGAGGTGGGCGACTGTTCGGGCAACGGTGGTCGAGGAAACGGTAAGGAGGATATTGGAGGAAATCGCCGGTGTGCTTCCCGGCGTGCTGACCCGACGAAATACAAGGCGGCCGAAATTAGCGTTGCTCACCCCAATAAAGTAGCCCTCATTCGCCGCGGGATCGTAGTTATCCACGCCACGAGGACCGAATGGTCCCTCGCCAAATCCCACGGCAAGGCCTCGGAACGCTGTCGCTACAATAGGGCCGCCGGTCAGAACCGAGCTCTTTCTAACCACGAAGCCGGTTGTTTGAGTAAAACTTCTGCTGGACGCGGTATACATATTGCCACCGATGTAAAGCGCGTTGCTATCAATTCCGAGCGAAGCGAAATCGCACAACTCCAGTGTGTCGCCACCTCCCACCGTGTTCTGCTGAAAGAAATAAAAGGTCCAATTAGTCGCCATCGTGATGGTGCTCGAATCCGAGACGGCAACCATAATTCGGTTAGGAAATCTCGTTTGGTCGGAAGCCATCGGCATGTCGGACATTGTGATGAACCACCGCCCGGAAAGGCGATCGTAACGAATTTGCGGATCGGTCGTAGCGTTGGCGGCGATGCTTCCGCCCAATGGAGTCATGACCGAAGCGAAAAAAACATCGGTATTAAGGTTTAGCACGCCATCCGCGACCCCGGCTTTGGTGAAACTTCTAAGGCGCCCACTAACGCACAGAATGAACTGAGTCGGTCCCGCCGTTCCCATCGTGTCGGGCGGAAATGCGTTGGTCTCAGTCGGGCCGGTCACGGTGTCGAAGCTCAACCCCACCGGCTGCGGAGCTTGAGCAGAACGCGCAGTTTTCTCAGACAAATCGCCATCCGTAGATTGCGGGAAACGCGAGACAGTTTGGGCAGCTGGATCTTGAGGGCGGCTTTGCCGCCACGGCGACGTTAACTTCTCCTTAACATAAATGTAATTCTTCGGTTTGGCCGATGCCGATTCAGCCATCAGCTGACTGGTCGCCTTCTGGACGCCTCGAGCACCTGTCTCTGGGCGGCCAGCAGTCCACCCCGGGCCATCTTTGCTTCCGGATTTCTCGGGCTCTCCCCACGCCACCACGGTTCCGAGAACAACCGCTACGAACAGCAATCCCAAGAGGCGAGCGTTCCTGATCTGTTTGGTGGTGGGCGAAAATATTTTTCTCATGGCGGAATCCTATGAACTCGCGGAATGCAGATTCTTGGTCGCTAGGGCCAGACGGTTTACCCTGCGTCGCTCCCGGTCACCGCACATCCCAATATGTTGCGCTTTTATAGCGGAATCGGCAGCGTAAATGCAAGCGAATTTTTTTGATTTTAACCGTAAGAATGATCTTCGCGGGAACCCTCTTGAACGGAAACGGTCGGCCGATGAAACCGCCAGAACCAGAGCCTAACTCTCGCTGCCGGGAGCCGGCTCCCGGTTCAAAATACCGGCTGCGGTGACTAATGCGACATGAGAAAAAGCCTGGGGGAAATTCCCGAGCATTCGTTTTGTCTGCGGGTCGTATTCTTCCGAAAGAAGCCCGAGGTCATTACGCAATGCGAGCACGCGCTCGAACAATTCGTGCGCCTCTCTTCGCCGTCCAATCAGGTGGAGGCAATCTGCCAGCCAAAAGGAGCAGGGCAGAAACACCCCTTCGCGACCCGGAAGTCCATCCACGTTTTCCTCCTGCTGCCGGTAGCGCAACACCAATCCGTCTTCCACCAACTCGCGCTCGATCGCCTCAATTGTGCCGCGCACCCGGCCATCGTTAGCCGGGAGAAAACCAACTAGCGGCATTGTGAGCAGGCTCGCATCAAGGGCGTTCGAGCCATAGGACTGCATGAAAGCGTTCTTCCCGGCGTCGTAACCGCGCTCGCAAACCTCACCATGGATTTGATCGCGAATAGCTCGCCAGCGTTCCGTGCTCCCTCGATCTGAACGTCCGCAGTCGTCCACTAATTTGATCGCCCGATCGAATGCGACCCAGGCCATCATCTTAGAATGAGTGAAATGCTTCCGGCCGCCGCGCACTTCCCAGATGCCTTCGTCCGGGTGGCTCCAATTCGATTCGAGAAAATTCATCAGCGCTCCTTCCACTCCCCAATCCGCCTCGCTGATATCAATTCCGGCAAGATGCGCTTCGTAAGTCGCGGCGATCACCTCTCCGTAAACATCGAGCTGAAATTGGTTTGAAGCCGCGTTGCCAATCCGCACCGGCTTTGAATTTTCATAGCCGGAAAGCCAGGGGAGTTCGTATTCGTTCAGTCGCCGTTCGCCCCTGACGCCGTACATGATCTGCATCTGCGCCGGACTCCCCGCCACCGCTCGCAGCAACCATTCCCGCCACGCTTTCGCTTCCTCGCGATAACCGGCCTGGATAAATGCGACAAGCGTATAGGTCGCGTCGCGCAGCCAGCAGTAACGATAATCCCAATTGCGCACCCCGCCGATTTCCTCCGGCAACGAGGTGGTAACCGCGGCTACGATTCCACCGGTCGGCGCATAGGTGAGCCCTTTCAACGTCACCAGCGACCGGACCACCGCGTCCTGATTCGGCCCAATGCTGCGACATTGCCCAGCCCAATCGCTCCAGTATTTCTCGGTCTGCTGCAACGCATGCTCGGGATGAATCGCCCTCGGCGGTTCCAAATGAGAAGGAAACCAGGTAAGCACGAACGGCACGCGCTCGCCCTCTTTCACCACGAACTCAGCCACCGTGGTCAAATCCTTGCCCTGCGTTTCGACAGGCGTTCTCAGAACCAAACCGTCGGGGCCGCCGATTGCCTCCAGCCCATCGCCGCGCTTTCGCACCCACGGCACGATCTTTCCGTAATCGAAGCGGATGATCAGCTCCATCTCCATTCGCACTTCGCCGTGCACTCCTTCAACGATACGGACAATGTCCGGGCGTTCACCGCGCAACGGCATGAAATCGATCAAACGCACCGTGCCGCCCCGCGTTTCCATCTCCGTTTCGAGAATCAGTGTGTTGCCGCGATAACGCCGGCTTACTTTGTCGATCTCGTCAGTTGGGCAAAACCGCCACCATCCATTTTCTTTTTCACCGAGCAACGCCGCGAAACAAGCAGGCGAATCGAACCGGGGAAAGCAAAGCCAATCCACAGATCCTGTCCGGCTAACCAGGGCCCCAGCCTCGGTGTCGCTCAAAAACCCGTAATCCTCGATTTTTGCCATCCGGATTAACCTGGATCGACATCCGCAAGGTTCGAGATGCCCTCGCGTTTGAGGCGAAATACCGTCCACTCATCCATCGGCTGGGCACCCAGAGCACGGTAGAATTTTATGGCCGGCTCATTCCAATCGAGCACCGCCCATTCCATTCGGCCGCAACCCCGATCCCGCGCAATCCGCGCCAGATGCACCAGCAATCGGCGGCCGTATCCTTTTCCGCGCTCCTCTGGTTTAACGAATAAATCCTCGAGATAAATACCGGGCCGCCCCAGCCACGTCGAAAAATTTTGAAAGAAAACCGCGAAGCCGACGGCCGCATCATTTTCAAAAGCGAGCGCCACTTCCGCCGCCGGCCGTTCGCCGAACAGAACATCGACAAGCTGCTCTTCCGTCGCCGTCACGTCGTTAGGCGCCCGTTCGTACTCGGCAAGATCACGAATAAGTTGGAGGATGAGTGGTACATCATCGCGCGTGGCGGCTCTTATTTTCATAGTCTAGGATCTTCCTGGCCAATGTTTTGCCCGTTGGGAAATATTCCCCGAACTCTTAGCTACTTCCAGCGACCAGGTATATATTCCTGTCGCCATGGAAGCGCGTCTTGACAAACCCCCTCAGCGAAGTCAATCGAGTACGTGTCCCAAATGAAAACGGCCGGAACTTTTGCCCTCGCCTGCCTGATGACTCTCGTCGCAGCCGATGTGATCGCGCAGGACGAGCCGAGGCTCGTGCCCGATGTAGTCGATTATCCGAAGCTAATTCCCATCTTGCCGGAGGCGCCTTCGGGATGGACCGCCGACAAACCGGAGGGCTCAACCGAAGACGTGGGTGGATTCAGGATCACCAACGTGCATCGCGATTATCGCAAAGGCGAAGGCGACAAAGTACCTACCGCGGCTGTCAGCATTCTAGATTCCGTCGCCAATCCCGACTATGTCACCGCAACCAGCGCCACCTGGAATCGCAATACAGATGGGGCGGACGGCTACAGCAAGGCGGTCACAATCGACGGACACCCTGGATTCGAGATTTACGAAAAGGAACAGAAACAGGCATCACTCTGGGTGATGATCGCGAACCGCTATTTTGTTCAGATCGAGTTGCAAAACCAGGATCCAAAAGAACTCCAGGAATGGATCAAGCGGGTCGACTTGAAAAAACTCGACGCGATCAAGTGATCGTGCGCGCTCGCGCGTGAGAATCGCGTCCTGGAACATCAATTCCCTGCGCAAACGCCAGGACAGGCTCTTCGCCTGGCTGGAAAACACCAAGCCGGATGTCGTTTGTTTACAGGAAACCAAATGCACCGACGAGCAATTCCCTGTTCTCGCACTGCAAGCAGCGGGGTATCGGTCCGTTTATCACGGCGAAAAATCGTACAACGGCGTTGCGATCCTTTCGAAAGCGGAGCCAAAAGCGGTGCGCGCCTCGCTTTGCGATAACGTTGTCGATCCTCAAGCGCGCGTCATTTCCGCCAGGATCGAAAACATCCGTGTTTACTCCATCTACGCTCCGAACGGTCAGGCTGTCGGCTCGCCCGCCTACGATTACAAGTTGAAGTGGTATCAGCGGCTGCGTGATTGCCTGGCCGCGGAAAATTCACTGCTCATTGTGTGCGGCGATTTCAACGTCGCTCCGGAGGATGTCGATGTTCATGCGCCCGACCTGTGGCGCGGCGCGATCATGTGTTCGGATCGTGAGCGGCAAGCCTTTGGCGAACTAGGCAGGATCGGGTTGCGCGACACGCTCCGGCTTCATCACCATGAAGGCGGACTTTTCAGTTGGTGGGATTATCGGATGCTTTCGTTTCCAAAAAACCGCGGCCTGCGCATCGATGCCGTTCTGGCCAGCGAATCGCTTTCGAAGAAATGCACCGAGGCCGGGATCGACCGGGAAATGCGCAAAGGAAAAGAGCCTTCCGATCACGCCCCGGTTTGGGCAGAATTCGAACTGTAGCGGCGGTCTCCGACCGCCGCTCGAAATGAAATCGAGTCTTCGCGTTTCGAATCCACCTCCCAAACCACTTCTGATCTGGGATGGCGAATGCCATTTTTGCCGCCTCTGGATTGAGCGGTGGCGCGAGATAACCAACGGCGAAGTTGATTATGCAACCTCTCAGGAAGCTGCAACTCGTTTCCCGGAAATTCCGCGCGATCAATTTGAACGGTCCATGGCTTTCGTTGATACCGAGGGCCGGGCGTTCCTCGCCGCCGAAGCTGTTTATCGCTCGTTACAATATCGATCCTCTCGAAGATGGATGACGTGGAGTTACGATCATGTTCCCGGGTTCGCGGCGATCTCTGAAACCGCTTATGAATTCGTCGCTCACCACCGGCAATTTGGTTCGCTTGTCACCCGATTGCTCTGGGGCGGCGATACTCGGCCCCCCACCTATTTTTGGGCAAGAACATGGTTTCTCCGTGCGCTCGGCCTCATCTATCTAACCGCGTTCGTTTCGCTTTGGCTGCAGGTCGATGGACTCATCGGCACCAATGGAATCTTACCGGTTAGCCAATTCCTTCCCTCAGTGCAGGAACAGTTCGGCCCGCACGCTCATTGGCTTCTGCCGACCTTGTGCTGGTTCAATTCCAGCGACGCATTTCTCCATTTTCTCTGCGGGGGCGGTGTTGCTCTGTCGATTCTCCTGATCATCGGAATCGCGCCGGCCATTTCGCTGATTGGTCTATCTATTTTTTATCTGTCGCTCACGATTGCCGGACAAACGTTCCTCAGCTTTCAATGGGACATTGTTCTGGTCGAGGCCGGCTTTCTCTCGATTTTCCTGGCGCCATGGCAATGGTGGCCGCGTTCAGCGCCGGCGGCCATATCGAAGGCCGGGCTATTTCTGCTCAAGCTTCTTCTTTTCAAATTAATGTTGATGTCAGGCCTCGTGAAACTCACCAGTGGCGACGATTCCTGGTTGAGCCTGACTGCGCTCGATTACCATTATTGGTCGCAGCCGCTGCCAACAATCTTCGCGTGGTACGCCGACAAGAGCCCGGAATCGATCAAACATTTTTCGGTCGCGTTTTGTCTCATCGTCGAGATCATCGTGCCATTTTTCATCTGGGCGCCGCGACGTCCACGTCTGATCGCGGCCGGCTTGATGATCGTCCTGCAAATCGCCATCGCCGTGACCGGCAACTATTGCTTCTTCAATTTATTGACGGGTACGCTTTGTCTGTTGCTTATCGATGACGCCGCGGTTCGTCGAGTCGAGCGCCGGCCTTCAGTGAGTCCGGCGTCGCAGGAGGTCTGTCTTCCACCACGTCACCACCTCATGCAGCGATTGTCGATCTACGCAACGGTCGCCGTGGTTATCGTCACGCTTCCGGTAAACACATGGCTGATCTACACAGCGTTTGCGCCGAATACTGATTGGCCGCGCCCGCTGGCGATGATCTACGGCTATTTGGAATCATTTCGGATTGTAAATGGCTACGGATTATTTCGCGTGATGACCAAGGACCGGCTCGAAATCGTGATTGAAGGCAGTGCCAACGGAATCGATTGGCGTCCTTACGAATTCAGATGGAAACCGGGCGATGTGCGGTCCCCGCCCCGCTGGTGCGCGCCGCATCAACCGCGGCTCGATTGGCAGATGTGGTTCGCGGCGCTCGGCAACGCGCGGGAAAATCCATGGTTTGTTCGCACGCTGATTTGTTTACTTCAGGGAAAGCGCGAAGTGGAACAGCTCTTTGAGCGGAATCCGTTTCCGGACGCGCCGCCCCGCTTCATTCGGGCCACGTCTTACCGTTATCGCTTCGCCACGACGGCGGAACGCCGTCAAACGCACGCCTGGTGGTCGCGAGAAGAGCTGCGCGAATATGTGCCGGCCTTTTCGCTGGAGCAGCTGAGGTAAGGCCGAGGACGGGCTTGAGCGTTTTCGACTCGCGATTATATTTTCCGCAATGCCGAAGGAAGGACCGATCGTGTCCGAAGGAACGGTAACGCAGGTGCTGCCGGGCACGATGTTTCGTGTCGATCTTCCGGGCCAACGCAACGTCCTGGCGCATATCTCCGGCAAAATGCGCAAGCACTTCATTCGCATCGTGCCGGGAGACAAGGTTTCGGTGGAACTTTCCCCCTACGACCTGACCAAAGCTCGCATTATTTTTCGAGAGCAATAGCCGCAGCCAACTAATAAGTTAAGCGCGCCCACGGTGCCACTTACGTTTCTATTATAGAAGATTTACTGGCGCGACGTTTGCTCAAAATGCGAAGCGCGCGGATACTTACAACAACACTAACTGGAGACTGACCATGCCTGAAGAGAATAAACCACGACCGACCGGAGCGGCAGACGCCCAAAACAAATTCGAGAGCAGCAAGAGACACGCGCAAAAAGCAGCCGAGGATCTACGCTCGGCCGCCGGCGCTGTGGCGGGCGAATACCGTGGCCGGGCGGAGGAAGTCTGGGACGATGCGCGCGACAAAGCCGAACAAGCCTGGGGCGATGCCCGCGATAAAGTTCGCACGTTCCAAGATGATGCTGAGGAATACGTGCGCGACAATCCGACCAAAGCGGTTTTCACCGCGCTGGGTATCGGTTTTATTCTCGGCATGATTTTCCGGCGCTAATCTCTCGCTCATGACTGGCGAGACCATGCGCTCCCGCAACCCCGCGGGACGCGCGGGCTTTCTTAATAATATGCTGGCGTTTGTTAACGCGCTGGCTGCTTTTGTTGAGAGTCGTCTCGCGCTCCTAGGCAAGGAATCGAAAGCGGCTGCCGCCCAGTTACTTGGTCTTCTCGCCTGCCTGGTCGCGGCGCTCCTTTTCTTTGCGTTGGGATACACCTTTCTGATCGTAGGCGCGATTGCCGGGATTGCGCGCTTACTGCAAGTATCCTGGCTCTCGGTCACGCTGGCAGCGGCCGGCATTCATTTCGTGCTGGTTCTGATTTTTCTGTTAGGCGCACGTGGCATCGTGAAAAGGCCGATGTTTCGCGAATTCAAAACAGAATTGGGAAAGGATCGTGAATGGCTAAAAAATCTGGACGAGTCAAGCCACCCGACGAAATAAGGGAGGAGATTGCCCTCTCGCGGGAGCAGGTCGCACGCAACCTTCGAGGGGTGCGTTATGAGATGGATTTGCCGAGAAGAATCCGGAGATCCATTCGCCAGCAGCCGCTTCCGTGGATCGCGACGGCTGCCGCGGCTGGAATTTTTCTCGTCCTGATGGTTACTCGACGCCAAAAAATCTACGTCGATGCAAACAAATCGGCCCAGCCCCAGAGCAAACTGATGGCAATGGGATTCGCTTTAGGCGCAATGAGACTTGCCAGTAGTTTGCTCAAGCCGATGATTGTTAATTTCGTGGAAAGAAAAGTTAACCACTACACCAGCGGACCGGCAAAAAGGTGGTAGGCCGCAAGCGCAGCCTGCTTTGCGGGCGCGGGTATGGCTTGATTTTGAGTTTACGCGCAGGCGCAGGCGCATGAATATCTGGGGATTGTCCCATGATCGCGAAATTTACCGATAAGCCCCGCCCGAATCAGTCGCACCCCTTCGCCCACGTCGATGATTACTTGACCGCCGGCCAACAAGGCGGGGCCTCCGACATTCATCTCGGCGTAAATGCTCCGCCGATTTGGCGATTACATGGGACACTGGGACCGATCTGGCCGGATGCGCCGGTCTTCACCGCGGCACAGACGAAAACGCTCGCCGACAATTTTCTAACCGATTTGCAGAAGACCCAGCTGACTGAGCGCGGCGACGCCGATTTCGCATATGCAAATTCTTTCGGCCGTTTTCGCACCAGTGTCGTTAGGCAACGACTCGGGATCGATCTCGTCTTTCGCCTCATCAATACGAATGTGCGATCGATGGATGAGCTCGGGCTTCCCGAGCATCTCAAACTGCTTACGCGTTATCAAAATGGTTTGATTCTCGTGACTGGCTCCGTAGGCAGCGGCAAGTCGACCACTCTGGCTGCGCTGGTCGATCAGATAAACATCGAGCGCCGGGAGCACATCATCACGCTGGAAGATCCGATTGAGTACATTCTGGAACCCAAAGGTTGTCACATAACCCAGCGGGAGGTGCATACGCATACCCGTTCGTTCGCTGCCGCGTTGCGCGGCTCGCTGCGCGAAGATCCCGACGTCATCATGGTTGGTGAAATGCGGGACCTGGAGACAATCTCGCTGGCCATCACTGCCTCTGAGACTGGCCATCTCGTATTGGGAACGCTTCATACCAGCAATGCCTCACGCACGCTGGATCGATTACTCGATGTGTTCCCGGACGATCAACAGGAACAAATCCGACTAATGGTGAGCGAGTCGCTGCGCGGAATTATCAGCCAGCAACTGGTGCCGCGTGCTGACGGCCAGGGGCGCATCCTTGCCTTGGAAACGCTAACGAATACGCCGGCGGTCGCCAACGTAATCCGCGAAGCGAAGACCTACATGCTGCCGGGGATAATTCAGACCGGCAAGAAACAGGGAATGCAGCTGATGGATGATTCTCTTCTCGATCTTTACAACCGCGGGCTCATCACCACCGATGAAGCCTATGCCCGCGCCGACCAAAAA
>JBDTZF010000047.1:0-18620 GCA_040005265.1 Verrucomicrobiota bacterium | reverse complement strand
CATGGATCGATGCCTACGGACTGCTCGCACTTTCCAAGCTCCGCTTTTACTCCGAACAGATGCATGACGTGCGCGTGCAGTCGAACCCTTGGGCCGATTTGCAATTTCCACTCGAGCGCGCCAGGCGCTGGCATCCACTGAATCGCGGAATCTGGGTCGCGGGCCGCGTCACGCTTGCCGGGCTTCTTCTGCAAGCAAAGGGCGACCGCGTCGCCATGCACTCCTCGGTCGAGGTGCGGTATCCATTTCTCGATGAAGAAGTCTTCGATTTCCTCGCGAAGCTGCACCCCCGCTGGAAGCTGCGCGGATTTCGCGACAAATATCTCCTGCGTCTGCTCGCCGAGCGCTGGGTGCCGCGGTCCATCGCGCGCCGGCACAAAGTCATCTTCCGCGCTCCGCTCGACAGTTTTCACATGGATCCGGAGCCCCCGTACGTGGCGCAGCTTCTGAGCGAGGAATCACTCCGCCGCACAGGCTACTTCGATGTCGTGGCCGTGCATCATTGGCGTCGGGCCTATCGAAAAATGCGAGCGGGCTCGCTGCCGCGTCTGTCCGTCGAGATGGGCCTCGCGGCCGTGGTGGCGACGCAACTCTGGCATCACCTGTACATCGACGGTGCGTTGTCAGACTTGCCCACGGCAACGAAGGCCGCGCCCCAGGCTTGACCGGGTTCAGCGAAGCTTCGCCAGCGTTTCGCGTCCGCGCTGCTTGGCTTCGGGATCGTCCTTCTCCGTCTCCTTCATCGCCAGTCCTTTGGTGATAACACTCTTGGCATCTGCCGTCCGGCCCATGCGAGAATAAACCTCGCCCAGTTCGATGTAGTGAATGAGTCGGTCGCGCTTCAGTTCGATCGCCTTCTCAAAACATTTGGCTGCGTCCTCGTAAGTCGTCACCGGCTGCTTACCGTAAAGCAGTTCCGCCAACCTCCGCTTCACCGACGTGATCTCGGCAAAGCCCATGTTCCAACGTCCCAGTACATGCCAGGCTAAATCGCTGTGCGGGTCGAGCTTGATCGCCTTGTCCGCCTGACTCTTTATGATAGGCGCGGTCTGCAACTTTTCCTTGGTGCTCTGCAGCGGCTGCAGCTTGCCGTAACTGATCGCCACGGCCACTTGCGCTTCCGGATCACCTGGCCCCAGGGCGGCGGCGCGCTTCGCATAGTCAACCGCGATCCCGCCCAGCCGAAGCTTCTCCTCCTTCTTCGAGGCGTCGCTCATCAGGTGCCGATATTCGCGCGAGATCCGCACGAGGAGATCCACGTTCTTCGGCTCCAGTTTTTCCGCCGACAGATAATCCTTGAGCGCTTCTTCGGTCTGGAATTTTTGAGCGAAGGCATCTCCCTTTTTAATGAAGTCGTCCACGGACTGAGCCCGGCTCGTCGCGCCGGTCAGCAGCAGCGCCGTAGCGACGGAAAATGCTTTGATGGAGAAAGAAAAACACATGGTTTTACAAATCGTTAGGCTAATTATCTTCCACTCCGTGCAGCGATGGTAGCTCCATGGCTCGTTAGTTCTGGGCTTCGATCAGGCGCCCCGCGTTCAAAAGTTCCGCCTCGCTCAAGCGCGGCCCGATAAGTTGCAGGCTGGTGACGGGAACAGTCTTTCCTTTTGCTGGCATCGGTATCGGCATGGCCAGCGCCGGGTTCCCCGCAAAATTTACCGCCACGGTGTTTTGCGTGTTGGACACCTGCAATTCAAACACCACGGATGAGCCGAAGAATGGAAATTTTGGCGGCAGCTTCTGCAGCGTTGGCAAGGCGATGAAATCAACCTTCTCAAAGACCTGGCGGAGGTCGCGCTGCCACGCGGCCCGCCTCTTCAGCGCATCCTGGTAATTCTTCGGGTAGTCCGTTTTGCCCAGCGCGATGACTGTTTTCGCCGTGCGGCTTACCCCTTTTTTGTCCAGATATTTTTGATCGCTGAGCCAGACGTCGGCAAATGCCACCGCTTTCCCATCCTTCTGAGCCTGCTCCCATTTCGCCTTGAAGGCTGGATCGAGTTTGATGACCTGAAAGTGCTTTGCGGCGAGAGCGTCATCGAGGGCCTGGTCAATTGCGGGATCGGTGCCGTCGAGGTAAAGCCGCCCAATTCTGACGCCTTTGGCCGAAGGTTCTGCGGCGACGGCGCTTTGGTATCGCGCCGCAAACCCCCGCTGCAATAAGTCCATGCCTTGCACCAGGTGGGGCATGTCTTTGGCCATCGGCCCGACCGTATCCAAATATTTTGGCGAAATCGGAAACACGCCTTTGGTGGAAACGAGACCGAAGGTCGTCTTCAAACCGTAAATGCCGCAAGAAGCCGCGGGCAGACGAATGGACCCGGCCGTATCCGTGCCAAAGGCCACGTCCGCCGTTCCGTTTTCGACCGCCACCGCCGAACCGCTCGACGAACCTCCTGGAATAAATTTGTGTTTGCCATCCAGGCGATTAATCGGAGTTCCAAAGTATTTGTTCCGGCCGGAAACCGTCACCGCAAATTCAGTGACATTCGTTTTCCCGACAATCTGCACCTTCCGCTCCCGTGCCAGCTCCAGGCACTGCGCATCCTGCGATGCCGGTGGACTGGTCTTTGCAAGATATTCGGAGCCGGCCGTGGTCACCATACCCTTCATGTCGATGAGATCTTTGACGGCCAGGCGCAATTGTTTGCTGTCGGCAGCGGGCGGCCAGTAAATAATGAACGCGTGATCACGAGACTGACTCTTCGGATGTCTCAGGGGCAGGGAGCAGCCGCTGAAAAAACTCATCAGCAAGAGACCCAAAAGCACCCATTGACCGGGTACGAAACGACGACTCGCCATTCGCTACTCTCAAGTGACGAGAACAATCGGACAAGAAGAGTTTACTCGTTGGGCAGCCAAGCTTGATCGATCAAGCGGACCGTTCGCAGGTGGTTCCCCGAGCCGTGTCTGTAAACTTTTTCCTTCAAGTCAGCGAGAAATTCCGGATCATCGATTCGTTATGGGAATCTTGTTTGGCGGCACGAAGTCCGCGGTCAACTGCACCGAGGACTGAACCCGTTGACCTTCCACTCGAAGAGAACTCGCGCACGCCGGCCTGTGTTATGATCCCTGACGTCGTACCGTAAAACTGGACAGTGACTCAGTGTTGGAGCCTTAGAGGGGTTCGAACCCCCTAAAGACGCGCAGGTCCCGTGGCCTTCGACTAGCTCTCGCATAAAAGGTGTAAACCAAATCTTCGCGGTTGGTAAATCCCGCTCCACCTTGGATACTCTTTCCTCGTAATTGAGCATAATGAGGCGAGGCGCCGGTCCGATTTTCACATCGTTTTCACCCTGATTTTTCTAGACAGGAGTGGATTCTCCGAAAGTCGTTAGGGGACAAAACGGGTGGACCTATCCTTATTGCATCGGTTGCTGAAGCACGTTAAATCTCTTCGGCAGAAAAACTTCGGGCGGTTAGCTCAGTGGTAGAGCGTCTCGTTTACACCGAGAGGGTCGGGGGTTCGAAACCCTCACCGCCCAGTCTTTGGAATTTCGATCACGGATTTTCGATTGGCGATTGAGGGACAGCTTCTGGCTATCAATCAGTGATTAGCGGATGCACGGTCGGAAAAGGAGTGTTGTTATCGCAGATCGGTTTGGTGTAGGCGGCTGCTACGCTGACCGCACCGGTCGGATCTAGAACGGACATCCCGTTCAGAACATTTTGGGCTGTGGCAATGCCGTCGGACTTCAACATCAGGTTCAACTGACAGGCGGCCCAGCGCTTCTTAATATAAAGCCGTGCTTTCGGTCCGAAACGGATATCGATTTCGTGGGCGATCTCTTTCGTCGTTTGGTGTTCGAAATCTTTCGCGTACAAATCGCTGAACAAGAGTATCTCGTTGGCGGTGGATTGGCCGACAGTCGCTTCGTCCGCGGCGAGTTTCATGCCGGCCTCGGTTGCCTGATACATCTTCCGAAGTTTACTGGCATTTTGTGCGCCTTCTGCGCCTTCTTCAGCGGCTCTCGCACCGCCTTCCGCTTCACCAGCTTCGCCGAATGTCGCCAGGCTTGCGACGCACATGATCGGCGTGATCACCATATTGCCAGTGCTCGTTCCGCACTCTGCGGTCGTGGTTGCGCAACCCGCGCCGCACTCTTTCGGAGCTTGCGAAGGACAATTCTGCCAGCAAACCGGCCCTACTCCATGATATCCAGCTTTGCAGGCTGGATAACAAAGCAACCCATCCCGTTCGAGTCCCGATTTGCAAGCCAGCGGCTGACCGGCGCCCCGGGTATAGGAGGGTTTGGTGCATCCCGTACCGGAATCGCTCCAGCCCGACGGACAATTCGGGCTGCAAGTACAACATCCGACGTTATGGAATCCCGGTTTGCATTTCGGGTAGATAATTTCGCCATTTTTTTCACAGCCTTGTGAGTTCGCTTTTGCGCAACGCTTTCGCGCGTCGTCGAGACTGCCTAGCTTGTCGCCGACCTTCCACGGATAGCCGGCACCGCGGCCGTACGGTTTCGGCTTCTGGCAGAATGCCCCAATATCGTTGAAACCAGCCGGGCAGGAGGCCCAGCACACCGGCCCTTTTCCGACGTAACCACTTTTGCATGCCGGGTAGCAAAGCAGCCCGTCCTTGTCCAGGTCGCCCGAGCAATTGCTGCTCAACGTTTCGCCTGCGCCGCGTCCATAACTCTGCCGGTAGCAATAAGGCAACTTCTCGACCGCCATCTTGGCCGCGATCCAGGTCATGATCGCGTTCAAATCCGGTTTCGAAAGAGGATTTGGTCCCCAGTTTGCGCTCGCGTCGGATGCGGCCGGCGTTGGTGTTGCGACGGGCGCTTCTTTGGGCCCGATCGCCGGCAAGGCGGGCTTTATTTTTGGAATTTGTGGAACCAAAGGTGGCGCCATTTTCGGCGGAATCGGAGGGGGTGCCAGTTTGGGAACGATTGTAGGCGAAGCCAATGCCGCTTCGGCAGCGGTCGGAGAAACATCCGGCGCCTGGGCTTGTCCCTGGGAAAGAGCAAACAAAAAGATCGCAATTAATGTAACGCAGGCGGCGACAGCGTATCGCGTGAAATTCGTTAACGTGGCGAATGTAGATCTCAAAATTTTTGGTTTGTGGTCTGGCGTGTGTATCAGCGAGGCGCACGAAAAAACACTCTTATTTTGGAGTGTCAGTTTTCGATTCGTGACTTGTCAGCAGTTCCAGTGCAACGGGGAAAATCAGTTTTTCCCACTCGGCGTATTCTTTTGCCGATGGATGCAGCCCATCTTTCGCGATCAATGTTGGATCGCTGCCCATTTGTTTGCTTAGCTCGAACACATCGACAACGCGCAGGCCGCGCTTGTTGGATTCGTCGGTGATAATCTTGTTAAACGAGGCGATCCCTTCGGAAATATTCCGGCCGCGAGCGTATTTCGATCCGGTTGGCGTCACTCCAAAATCCGGAATTGTGACAATGAGAAGCCGATTTTTGTCGTGCAAAACTTCGAGCATTTGATCGACAAGACAATTGAACCGCTGATGAAAGGTCTTCTCATCCACACCTTGGACCCAATCGTTCACTCCAATCTGCAGCGTGGCGAAGTTCGGCTTCGATTCGACAAAGACCGGCAGCTCCCGGTCGATCGCTTGTTGTGTCGTCCAGCCGGTCACCGACGGATTCGCCACAAGATCGACATGCAGAACTTTCCCGTTCAAATGACGTGTCAGTAATGCCGGCCACGATTCATCCTTCGACGCGCCTTCCCCGATCGAATACGAATCGCCAATGGCGACGTAGCGGATTGGGTCTCTCCCTTCAGCTGTCACAAGAGAAACCCATACGGCAATCCAGAATAATACAATACGCAGCGAATTCATCACTTCGGAATGAGGGTTTGAAGTGCATGTTGTTCCGCAGGTGATATCGGCAACTGTTCAAGGAGCTGTCGTTTTTCCTTCAACATCGAGCCATATCGGCCAACCAATTGATATATTAGTTTTTCACGGAGCTGCGGGTCGGGAGCGGTGGCAGCGATGCTGATGTATTTTTCAATGTCTTCCGGCTTCGGATCGTAACGGTCTGCAAAAGCAACTGCGATCTTGTCCTGTGTTTCCGCGGGCAGTCGCGCTGCCCAGGAAAAGAACTCCGCCGGATCCTCGTCTTGCCAATCAATGACTGCATGCGAAATGGGCTTCTCCCAAAGCTTTGGCGGAAATTGCATTAACCATTTAGCGAGATCGCGCGGAGCGGGATTGCCATCACCTCTGACAACAGAAGCGATCTCCTCCACAACTGCTTGCTGCTGGTCTGGCGGCAGGCGATTGATGAACGCACGCGCCTCTTCAGGCGACTCGCAGAATATAGTGTCGGCGAAGTATCTGTTTGCGGACCAAGAATCTTCATCGCCCGCATGCGCCACCGCGTAATCCATGGCGGCGGCGCGATCGCGTTCGAACCAGCCATCTAGCAAAGCTGCTTTCAGATCGTAGGCACGCGACGGATCGAGTTTACCGATCCACTCCCTCGCCTCGGCAGGATCGACGGCCGCCCAATTCTGCACCACGGTTTCTGCATACGCCGGAAAATCACTTTCATCATAGTTGTTCTCTAGAAAAGCTGCCGCCGCCTCCGGATCGACGCGGCTCCATTTTTCCATCACATCGCCGAATGCCAAGCCCCGCGAAAGACTAGCGTCACCAGTATTCGGAAGTTTCAGTACCATCGGAGCGAGCGCTTCCATCGCCGATTGAGGCGCAGCAGCGACGATCGTATGCAAGGTTTCCCCGTCATTCGGAATTTCTAACATTGCATTCGCTGAATCAGCGGGGGCGATCTGGACCATGAGCTTATTATAAGTGAATCGCGCGGCTTCTTTAGCCGGTCCTTCCGGCATGGCGACAATCCTCTCCCGCATGGCCAGCCGCGTCTCACGTGACGAAAAACGCAGCTGTTCATACAAGTCTGCGAACGCGGCGTCGGCAATGTTTGTGGCGTCGAACGTTAATTGCAGCGAAGTTGGTGAAACCGATCCGTTCTTCTCGCTCGAATCCGCGACCGACCTTATGTTGCCAACTCGGCGCATTTCGCGCTCCCGGCCGCCAACGAAAGCAAGCCACGCGGAAAAAATCATTCCGCCAACAATAATGTAATTTCGCCTTCGTTCTTCTGTCATTTGAATTTCAAAAATGATCTGACATAATGTTTCTGCGCCACGGACAGCGAAAGCTTTTGCAGCGACTTGAGCGCTTCCTCACGCGTCGGACCCAGCCGCTCCGAGAATTTCTGCAAGGCGGCTTCGCGCATTTTATGATCGGGAATCTCGACTGCGAGTTCAAATATTCTCTCCGGCGAAATCCCCTCCCCCGCAGGTGAATGCTCCGTCAGCAGTTGCGCGCGCTTCTCCATCGGCAGCTCGTCAATCCAAGAAAGAACCGCTGGCCCGTCTTTTCTCTCCCAAGTTGTCAGCAGTTCAGCGACGCGGCCTGTCCATATTGAATTCGGCAATGCTACAAGCCACCTCGCCACATCGCTCGGCGAATTGGAGGGCTCGCGGACTTTGGTGGACTGAATCACAGCGTCGATCAGTGCGTTCCGCGCAAGCGTTGGCATCTCGTTAATAAAATCGACCGGTTGTTCGGAAGTATCGCGGACGATCCCGTTCGCGATCTCACCAATTACGCCCCGAACCCCCTTCAAATCCAAGTGAGCGACGGCGAATTCGACCGCGGCCGCGGGATCGCGTTGGTACCAGCCAAGAACGACTCCGCGAATGACGTTATCGGTCTGTTGCGCTCGATCCTGGTGCTCGAACCAACTGTGCGCGGCCGCCGGATCGATAATCGACCAGTCCCACATGAACGAATAGAGATCATCATTCGCGAGCTGATCTCGGTGACGTTCCATGAACTTGACGGCGGCGGCGGGATCGATCTGGAGCCACTCCCTCGCTATCGACGAGAGCCGCGTTTTCGGATCGCTTGTCGCGTGCAGCCTAATGATCATCTCGGCAACAATTGCGATGTCAGCTTCGCGAAATGCGCCGAGCACCGCGTCGATCGCCACTCGACGCGCGCGACGATCAGTGATCTCGGCTACGAGTTGAACGGCTGCATTCGCGTCTAATTGAATGAGCACTTTGAAAAACGCTTCGGTCGCTGCCAACTTTCGCGGGCCACCGGTCAGCGACTCCAATTGTTTTGCCCAACTCGACCGTTGTTCAGGCGAAGCGGAATGGATGAGGTCGTAAAGTTCGCCGAATGAAATGCGGCCGAGGTTCTCCAGCCGGATGTTTTCATGGGTGTCGCTTGCGGAACCGAATTTTGTTGGACTCAGAGTTTGCGATGCCCTCTCCGAAAGACGGATCGTTGGGCGTGCTCGCTGAATCAACGCCGTTTGCCGGCCCGCTTCATACGAACCCAGTAGCAGGACGACGGCGCATCCGGCAAGAGCGATTCGAGCCGTCCGCCTATTAAACCTGCTTGCAATGGGCTGTGTTGCTTTCACGACGTATCCCGATTTCTAACTCGTGATTCAGGTGTCTAGCGGTACTCAACGCTGGGTGTGTCCTCAGAACGATTAAGACGATCCTTGTCATCATCGGTGGCTGGAAAAGAGTGCAATCTTAATAGGAGCCGCGTAATTTCGCACTAACAATGATAATCAACAGCGAATACTTAAAAACACTTGTCGCTTTACTCTTCGCCTTCGGCACACTGGGCTGTGCTGGCAGCCGGCATTACCATGCGATTCCGGCGGAGGGGCCGCCCTCGGTTCCGCGATATTTGGAAATCGAGAAAGAAGCTTCGGTCGCTACGCTCCATTTTCCCGTAGGCACTTATTCACTTCAGGCCGCGGATGATGTCGGATATTACTACGCCGCGCCTCGAAAGATTGCGCAGCACACCGCCGCGGGCTCGCGGTTTCGCGATGGCGGCATTTATGTCAACAAGCGCGATCTGCGGCGGCTGCGAGGTTATATTTATTTGTCGGGCGCGCGCACCCATGTGGGCAACTTGTCGAGGGTGAAACACGAATTTCGCGGCGAAGGCCCAGTTGAAGACAACCCGCCGGAATTTTAGCCCACGAAACACACGAAATTGCACGAAAGGAAGCGGAAGAGGATTAATGGGCGGAAGAAAAAGCACCGCCCGATGTTTCCTTTCTGGAGATTTCGCGTCTTTTCGAGTGTTTAGTGGGCCCTCACTCTTTCGGCGGCGGCGCCCAGAGCGTAACTAAGAAAACATCTCGGCGACGGCGGCCTGGCAATGAATTTCTGTGGTGTTGAGAAAAGGAACGCCGTTGTATGCAGGCTCACGCAGGATCAATGGCAGCTCAGTTCCGGCGAGAATGACGCCGTCGATGTCGATCTTCGCTTTCATTCGATCGACAACTTCGAGTAGGCCGGCCCGCGTTTCGGGCAGGAATTGTCCCACGACAAGTTCGTTCATATACTTGTCATGAATGAAATTCTGATCGGACGGGTCGGGAACGATCAAGTCGATTCCTTCCCGCGAGAACACCTTGGGATAGAACTGGCTTTGCATGGTGAAGCGTGTGCCGAACAAACCCAATCGTTTCAGGTTCCGTGTCTTCGCGGAATTGCATGTGGCCTCGACAATGCTGAGAAGCGGAATCGGCGAACTCCGTGATAAATCGTCGAAGACGAGGTGCGGCGTGTTGGCGGCGATCAATCCGAAGTCAGCCCCGGCCCGCGAAAGTTTTTGAATTTCCTCCGTTAGATACTTGGTCAAACTGGCCAGATCGTTTGCCGTTATGAAACCCACGCCCTTGTTTAGATCGACGCTGTTTATGAAGAATTGCGGGTAACTGCCGTCGTTTTTTCGTTCGCGATAAAGCGCGATGATTGTCTGGTAATAATCAATTGTGCTTTCCGGTCCTACCCCGCCGATGATTCCCAGAGTTTTCATTTCGATTTCGCCAGCACCCAATTAGTATGAATCCATGAAGGTAGACAAGTTCATGGAAGCGGCAATTGAGCAGGCGCGCAAGAGCCGCAGTGAAGGCGGGATCCCCATCGGATCGGCGTTGGCGCGGGGTGGGGAACTGGTCGCGGCTGGACACAACAAGCGCGTGCAGGAAAGCGACCCGGTCACGCATGCCGAAATCGATTGTCTGCGCAACGCCGGACGCCTTGGCAGTTTTCGCGACACCGTCCTTTATTCGACGCTGATGCCTTGTTACCTCTGTGCGGGCGCGGTGGTGCAATTTGGAATCAAGAAAGTGATTGTGGGCGAGAGTCGCACATTTGGGGGCGCATTGGAGTTCATGCGCGGTCATGGTGTGGACGTTGTCGATCTTGATTTGCCGGAGTGCGTCGAGATGATGAGAGAATTCATCGCCGAACATCCGGCGCTCTGGAATGAAGACATCGGCCGGTAAGGGGGATCAGGAGAAGCGCGTTTCCGTCGGTCTGCGCGCGAGCCGAGCGAGCATCACGATATGTGAAGTGATGATCAGCGGCACGATAAACATCGGGAGCAGGCTCAGTGGAAGTTCGCGCAAAGGCGCCATCGAATGCCAATCGCGCAGACCGCAGCGCAACGCGCTGACTACGACAAAGAGGATATCGATTAAGCCGAACGTGTTCCAAATTTGAAGGAACCTGCGGTTCTGCGCTTGAGGCAGGAGAACAATCACAGCCGCACCAACCGCTGTGACCATGTCGCCAATTCCGGCTGGTTTGGCAAAGGCCGGCGGCAACGCGCCGCGACTGCTAAGCACAAGAAAGTAAACGCCGACTAATCGGGTGAGATGGAAGGCAACCAGCCAGCGAAGATCGACAGTCGCGATCCAGCTTCGCAGGCTGGGAGTTGTCCAGCAGAGAAGAAGAGTGAGCCCGGTAAGCGTCCAAACAGTGATAGCGACTGCCACTGCGCTGGCATTTCGAAAAAACCCCGATATTCCCATTATCAGGGCGATAATGAACCAAATCGTCAAAATCAGGAGCAGAGTTTTTGTCTCGCGTTGCATCTAGTTGTTTCCTATATCTGACGATCCTGATTGCGCTTTCTCGTTACAGGCGAACTCATTAGAATCCTCCGTGTGAAATCGATCAATCTCTTCTTTATTGCTATCTTTGTGGCAGCCGATGCCGCTGCGCAGCCCAGTCCTCCGCCTTCGCGAGTGCCGGACGTTTCAAACAAGGCGCTGATTACCAAATCAACTCCGAGCCTGAATTCAGACGCGACGAAGAAAAGCATGACCGCGGAGACGGTCGCTTTGCACAAGATGGCGGACGATTATTATGTCTGGCGGAACGAGAATTATCCCGTGCAAAGCAGTGAGGCTGGATTGCACACCTGGGACGATCGGTTGACCGATTATTCGCCGGCGAAGATCGACGATAGGGCCAATCACGTTCGCGGTCTTCTCGACAAGGTGCGGGCGATGGATGGAGCGAAATGGCCCAAGGACGAGCAGATCGACTGGCTGTTGTTCCGGGCGCAGCTCGAGAGCGTTGAGTTTGGCGACCGCGTTTTAAAATTCGAGCGATCGAATCCCGAGGTTTACGTGGGCGAGTGCACGAGCGCGATCTTTTCGCTGCTGAAAAAGGAATACGATACGCCCCAGAAGCGCGCGGTCGCGGCCACATCGCGGCTCAAACAAATGCCGGCGCTGCTTAAGCAGGGCCTGAGCAATTTGCAGAACCCGGTAAAACTTTACGCGCAGCTGGCGATCCAATCGGCGCGCGCGATCGATCCGCTCTTGAATAAGAGTTTGATGGCGCTGGATGTCGATCTTACGCCGGCGCAACACGACGAGTTCATCAAGGCGCGCGATGCCGCGATCGTGTCCCTTCATTATTACGCTGACGAATTGGAGAAAGGCCTGCGGTCCATGGTGGACTTCGCGCCAATGGGCGAGGCGAATTACAACTACTATCTCAAGAACGTCTTGTTATTGCCGCTCGACGCCGGGGAGGTTGAGATGCTCGGCCGGGTCGAGTTAGCCCGTTATCGCGCGCTGGAAGCTCTGCTGCCGGATCCGAAGCTGGCCGATCCCGATCCAAAACGCAGCGCAAATATTCCGCCGGATCAGGAATCGTTCTTAAAAGCCTATGAAAGTCGCGAGAAGGAAATGATCGACTTCATGAAGCAGCATAATCTTTTGACGATCCCCGATTATCTGGGGCCTTTTCAGATTCGCCAATTGCCGGACGCATTCAAACCGACGAGCCCCGGCGGATTCATGAACCCACCCGGGGTGTATGACAAGGACTCGACCGGGTTTTATTTCATCCCGACATATAGTCCGGACTCGAAGAATTTTTATATTCGGGCGGCCATCGAAGATCCCCGGCCAATCCTGGGCCACGAAGGCATCCCCGGGCATTTTCTGCAGCTCTCAATTGCCAATCATCTTACCGACGAGATCCGCCGGCAGCATCAGGATGGAGTGTTTGTCGAAGGCTGGGCACTTTACGGCGAAGAGATGTTGATGCGAACGGGGCTTTATCCGGAGAACTCGGCGGCGCAGGGGCAAATCCTGCGGCTGTCGCGTTATCGAGCGGCGCGGATTGGCGTTGATGTGAACCTCCATACGGGCCGGTGGACTTTCGAACAAGCGGTGAGGTATTTCATGGAGGCTGGCGGACTCGATCGCGAGGCGGCGGAAGGCGAAGCGGCGGGCGCTGCGTCCAGCCCGCACCAGAAGATCAGTTACATCGTTGGCAAGTGGCAGATCATGAATTTGCTAGGCAAGTATAAGGACCGGAAAGGTGAGAATTTCCGGCTGGGTCTGTTTCACGACGACTTGATCAAGAGCGGGAGTCTGCCGTTGTCGATCATCGAATGGATCCTGCTTGATGACGATGCCGCGATTCAAAAAACGACGGCGAGCAAGTAAGCGCGTCTGCCGGTGTTAAACGGGTTTTCCGAAGAAGTATTTCAGGAGAATCAGGGTGCCCGCGATGGTGACGAAATCCTCGATCAGTGCGACGACGAAATCGGGGATGCGCAGGTGCTGCACCAGAAAGCGTCGTAAGTGATATCCGCCGAACGCGCCGGCGATGCTGCCGATCGCACCGGCGACGATCCCGAGAATCCAGTGTCGGCCGCCAGCGAAGCAAATTGATGCTCCGGACATCGCACCGGTAATTATTCGAGCGCCGAGAGGGGCAGCCGCGGTACGCGCAGGTGTTTTTGGTAGTTTGTCTCCGATCAATTCGACCAGCGCCAGGATCGAAACGATCACCGCGCAGATTGTTGTCCCGAGAAAAGCGAAAGGCGAACCAGCGCTGGGAAGCCAGCCCCAAACGCCGAGCCAACTTACGAAAGCGAGCGGAGTAAACGCACGCAGGCCCGACATGGATCCAATCGCAGCTGCTATGAGCAGAACGAAAGCTACATTCATGGGTCCATTATGAATCCGGCAAGCCTGTTAAAAGGCCCGAGCGAGACCAGATCAAAGACCGGGAACTTACTTAGGCGTGCCGACTTTGGCGCTGCCCAGGAAGGTGGCATTCTCATCCACCACGAGGCGAGGTGATTCGATGTCTCCGCGCAAGGTGCAACCGGCTTGAAGTTCGCAACGCTCAGTCGCGGAAATATCGCCTTCGACAGATCCTCTGACTTTCACCGATTTCGCCCGGATCGCGCCACGAATCTGCGCATGCTCACCGATAGAGAGCGTTCCGGTCGACTGAATCTCGCCTTCCACTTCTCCGTCGATCAAGAGTTCATTGAGAAATTTGACCGTGCCCTTGATTGAGACACCTCTCGATAAAAGACCGCCCGACTTCCCTGCCGGGGCCGTATAAGTTGATTGTTCCGAATTCACAGGAGATCTGACCGGCTCGAACGCCGGCGGCGACGGTTCCTGTTTGCGACTGGAAAACATCTGCATTCTTTCAATTCCTCCAAGTTTTGCGTGCTGTAAAGCTGATCTTGTGCCGAGCTTTGAATTTTAGTCGAGCGATCGCGCACCCTTAATAAATTGGATCACGGAAAAGGAGCTGAGCGTTTCGAGATCAAGCCTCAGCCGGCGCGACTTTTTTCGAGGGCGTTTTCTTGGCTTTAGGCGCCTTTGGGGCGAATTCGAAACCGACTTTGCCGTTCTCGAGTTTCAGGTGTGCGGAGAACGGCCGGTTCTTCTTGGAAATGAACTTCGGCAAAAGGTCGGTCTTGCCGGTGTCGATCAATTTTTGCACCTGCTCTCTTGGGATCTCCCGCTGCAGAATCGTTTTGCTTACCCGGAAGGTGCAAGTTTTCGTGGCAGCGACGGCATTCTCGCAGGCGTATGCTCTATCCAGGACGTAGATTTTCCCTTTCTTGCAAATCGGACACAAACCGAGCGATTCGTGCTTTTCAGGATCGATTGTGATCTGCGCGTCATGCGCGTTTTCGCCAAAATCGAATTCTTGTTTGAACTCTTCCCCGAGTTTTACTATCGCGTTGAAGCGGCGGCCCATCTTGCTGCGAAATCCCTCCAGTTCTCCCGTCTTGCGTTGGGTAAGCAGCGTCGCGATTTCATCTCGCTCGAAGAGCCGGCCAGCCATTGTTTTCCAAATGATCAGCCCACAGGACCGGCACTTGAATGTCCGGTAATCTTCATCGAACGGGCCGCCATCGCATTTTGGGCATTTTGCTTCCAGCGGCTCGAAGTTCCCGCCGACATTTTCGCCTTCAAAATTCTTCGCCTTCGCCACGATTTCGCGTGTGAATTCCTTGATTTCCTTCATGAACGCCTTGCGCTCCATCTCCCCCTTCGCCATGCGCTTGAGTTTATATTCCCATTCCCCGGTCATTTCCGGCGAACAGAGCGCCGAGGCGCCAATCCCGCGCAATAACGTGATCAACGCCATTCCCTTGGCGGTGGCAATCAAGTCGCGGCCTCGTCGAATCACGTAGTCCTGCGCAATTAAGCCCTCGATAACGGCGGCGCGTGTCGCCGGCGTACCGAGGCCTTTCTCGCGCATCGCTTCCCGCAATTCTTCGTCCTCCACCAGTTTACCGGCGCCTTCCATCGCCGAGAGCAACGTGGCCTCATTAAAACGCGCCGGCGGCTTGGTTTCGTTTTCCTTGATCTCAATTGCCAGCACTTTCGCTGACTCGTTAGCCGAAATCGGGACGATCGCTTGCTCGTCGTCGGCCGCGGCCAGCTTCCCATAAACCTCCTGCCAACCCGGATCGACAATGATTTTCCCATCCGTTTTGAACGGTTCGCCGGCGACGCGAGTGATGCGTGTCGTCACCTCAAATTGAGCCGCGGGGTAGAAAACAGCGATCGTGCGTCGCGCCACCATGTCGAAAATCTTGCGCTCGAACTCGTCCAGATGCGCAGGCGAGGCCCCGGTCGGGATGATGGCGTGGTGGTCGCTGACCCTGGCGTTGTTGAATACCCGCTTGGTTGGCTTCACCCAGTCGTTGCGCAACGCCTTTTCCGCGTGGGTGGCGAGCGTCGGATCATCGAAGCTGGACATGATCTTGCGCACTTGGCTGAGATTATCCTCAGGCAGATAGCGGGAATCCGTTCGCGGATAGGTGAGCACCTTGTGTTTTTCGTAGAGTGCCTGGGCTAGCTGAAGGGTGCGACGAGCGCTCAAGCTAAAGCGATTGTTGGCTTCCCGCTGAAGCGTCGTGAGGTCGTAAAGAAGGGGTGAAGCCTGGGTCGTCGGCTTTTTCTCCTCTGTGATCTCGCCAGTCTGGCCCGCGCACTTTCCTTCGATCTGCTGAGCCTCTTCGCGGCTCCAAATCCGCTCCGGTCGCTTGTCTTCGTCTCCATTCTTGGTGAAGTCTTCCCGGAACCAGCGCCCGCGATACGACCCCGCCTGCACTTCGAAATCGGCGAAGACTTCAAAGTATGGACGCGATTGAAATTGATGAATCTTTTCCTCGCGCTCCGCCAGAATTGCCAGCGTCGGCGTTTGCACACGACCAACCGGCGTAAGTTGGAAGCCACCCGTCTTGTTATTGAACGCCGTAATGGCTCGTGTCCCATTGATTCCCACCAGCCAATCACTTTCGGAGCGGCAGGCTGCGGCGTTGGCCAGCGGAATCATCTCGGCGTCTTCGCGCAAATGCTCGAACCCGTCCCGAATCGACTCACGAGTCATCGATTGCAGCCAGAGACGGCGGACCGGTTTGGCGACGCGGCCGTACTTAATAATATTCTTGAAAATCAGCTCGCCCTCGCGGCCGGCGTCGCAAGCATTGATCAAGTCGCTTACGTCTTTGCGCTTGGCCAGGCGAAGCAACATCTTTAGACGCTGTTCCGTGCTTTGCCTCGCCGTTTTCTTCTCAATCGGCCTGAGCTCGAATTCATCGGGAATAATCGGCAGATTCGCGAAACTCCACTTCCCGCGTTTGACATCGAGCTCAGCCGGCAAACAAAGCTCCACCAGGTGACCGACGGCCGAGGAAATAATGAAGCCATCGCTCTCAAAAAAGTCGTCGTTCTTCTTAAAACCGCCGAGGGCGCGAGCCAGGTCAGCCGCTACGCTGGGCTTCTCGGCAATGATGAGAGACTTGGACATGAAGGGGGAAATCGAAGCGCAGTTTCGACTAATTGCAAATCTGGTAGAGCAAGTCGTGGGCGAGAGCCTTGTTAGGTGAGAGGGAAAATCGGGTTTGTTTGCGGTATATGGCGGTTTGGCTTTTCCTGTGGGCGAGAGGGACTTAACCCTCTTTATCAGTTCCCGCCGCGAGGATGCGACCTTCTCAAAGATTATAAGAATTCGATTTGGCGATTCCCGTTTTATGACTGAAATGAAGCGGCATCGACAACGCGAACTCATACCAGGAACCGGAGCGGGTCCGGCAAATGTTCGGCTCTATTGCGGCCCGTTATGATCTGGCCAACCACCTCCTAAGTTGCGGGATTGATTTTCATTGGCGCAATCGGGCTGCGGAGATCGTGGCGAAATGGGAGCCAAAAACGATTGTGGATCTGGCCACGGGCACGGGCGATCTGGCGCTGACCCTCCAAAAAAGGTTGCCGGCTGCCGAAATCACCGGCGTCGATTTCCAACCGGACATGCTGCGATTGGCGACACAAAAAGGGGTGCGCAAGACTGTTGTGGCCGATGCGATGGCGCTTCCGTTTCCGGACGCTGCGTTCGATTGCGTCACGGTCGCATTCGGATTGCGCAACATGGAGAACTGGAGCGGAGCGCTTCGCGAGATGTCACGCGTCATTCGTCCCGGCGGGCATTTGCTGGTGCTCGAGTTCTCGTTGCCGGCGATGTCGATCTTGCGAGGCGCTTACCGCCTCTACTTGCATCGCTGCCTGCCGTTGCTCGGATCCTTTCTGACCAAGCAGAAACGCGCTTACGATTACCTTGGCGATTCCATTGAAAAATTCCCCAGCGGCGATGTGATGCTGGCATTGATCGAAGGAAGCGGTTTCGGTAACACGCGAGCCGAGCCGTTGACTGGCGGGATTGTTACGATCTACACGGCGGAAAAGTAAAAGGATTGCTGCTAAGTGGGTCCGAGGTTGCTTTTATTTAGCAGATATATCTAACCTTGCGGACAAATACCTGGGAGTCCGCAAATTGAAAAAAGCCCTATTGTTCACAATTATCTGTGCCGTTACGGTCAGTCTCTCTTTTGGCCAATCCATCAATCCCGATCCGCTGCTACAGCAAACACCGCATGTTCACACGCAGTCGATGTCGCTTACAAGCCCGTCTGCGTGGATCCCCGGCACACAGGTCACCCTGAACGTTTTTCTGACATTTGGCGGTTACGATGCGTACGGACTTTCCTATTGGCTCGAGGTCCCCACCGCAATCGCCCCTTTCCTCAGTATTACCGCGGTCCAGTATTTTACGTTCAATGATCCCAGTAATACTTTCGGTCTGCCGATCGTGTTCACTGATTCAAGCGGCGCTCGACCAGGCTATTTGACCACGCACGCCGGCCCGCCAACTCCCGGCGGCGGGACTGGCGTTCTAGGCGCTACCACCCAGCCACTTACTCTAGTTCCCCCTGGCACCTACTTGATAACCGCTCTCACGTTCTCCCTTGCCAACGGCTTGCCACTTGGGAGTTACACTATGTATTCGACCAGCATTCTCCCGCGCGCATCTGAAGTGACCGATCCGGACTTCAATGATAATGATATCCCGCCGGCGCCCTTCGTGTTTGCGGTTATCCCAGAGCCGAGCACATTCGCGTTACTAATCATTGCGCTTGTTCCTGTGGCGCTGGGACGCATCCGTGCGACCCGAGTCAGACGCACGCGAACTGGTTAGTGCGTTGGAGTAGGCGTCGGGCTCGAAGCTTGTTGCTGTGCAGGGGAAGGCGCCACATGGCTCACCAGCGGCAACTTCAGTGCGCTGAAGTCAGGGGCGCTGATCACGAATGTGCCTTCACGTTTGCCGATGCGCGCAAACCACATGTCGTTGCCTGTTGGCGCTCCGATTTTCAGAGTGTGCGAATCGGTTTTCTCGTCGCCGAACATGAATGTGATAGTCATTTGTGGCTTATCCAAGCCATGTTGAGGCGCTGTGGCTCCGGCCCAGCGCACAGCATGCAAATGCGACAATGTGCCGACCAGGGACTCCACATTCGTTTGATTGATTGCGCCTTCACCTTTCAGCCATCGCCATTGTTTATTTTCACCACGTTCCAGCCAAACCTCTTTATCGGTCACGATGCTGAATCGATGAATTTGTTCGGGTTTAAGCTCGAAGATCGACAGCTCCTGCCATTGCAA
>JBDTZF010000046.1:0-18636 GCA_040005265.1 Verrucomicrobiota bacterium | reverse complement strand
CCCAGGTTACGGTTTCGTCGCCGCTGCGATAGAAGTAAGAATTAAGAATTAAGAAGCAGAGGGCAGAGGGATCTTTACAGAAGGCAACGAAGAAAACGAAGTCTCTTAAAGCCCATTTTTTCCCATTAGAATCTGAATCGTGCGGTCCGAGCCGGACTGGCGGATGCTATTTCAAGGTTCCCTTTTCGACGTACCACTTCAGGTATTCTGCGATGAGCCGGCCGCGCTTGATGAGCGGGTCGCTTCCGACCCATTCGCGCGCTTTGTCGACAGAGTCGGTCGTGAGGATAAAGATGCCGCGCACATTGCGTCCGGACTGATCCTCGGTGGGCCCGGCTTTCAGTAGTTTACCTTCGGCGTGCAAACGCCGGATGTTCGCGATGTGCTGTTCCTGTAACTGCTCGAGTTCCGGTTTCGGAATGTCTGGCGCATTTGTCGGCCGCAGCAGCAACACAAGAATAAACGAATCAAACTCGGTTGGTGGATTCGCGCTGTGCGGTGCATCGGATGCCGACAGTCCGGGCGACGGCTGCGGGAGCGCGCCGGAGGTGCTGAACACGCCCGCGGCCAGAAGAAGAATGAAGAAACGGATGGCCATGAACGGGAGAGAGTAGAAATTGGAGAGGAGAAAGGAGAAAGTCGTGGGCCGAAGTGCGAGGGGCGAGGCCCGAGGTCCGAAGTACGAGGGGCGAGGTCCGAAGTTCGGAGCTGCCTAAATTCCGTCGTCGATGTCTTCTTCGAGGCCGGTGATGACTTCGCGCAGTTCCTTGGAGGCGAGAGGTTTTCCGACAATCTGGTCGACATCGAGTTCCTCATAATCGCCGATGTGATCTTCCGAAAGGAAACCGGAGAGAACGACGATCTTGCCTTCATAATCGCGATCCCGAAGTTTTCGCACCAGCTCCAGGCCGCCCGACCGCGGCATCCGATGATCGGTTATAATAACATCGAAGTTTTCCTTTGCCGCCATACCGAGCGCTTCCGTGCCGTCTTTCGCTGCTACGATCTTCCGATGTGGTGCTTCCAGCGCGTCGGCGATGGATTCGCTAATGATCTCCTCGTCATCGACCACCAGGATATGGAGTTTTTTCTTTTTCATTGGCGTATTGGTGTCAGTTATCAGAGTGCTGGCCGTTCAACTGGCCGGGATTAAGTTGAACTTTACCGCTGCATCCCTCATAACACAACGCGCCGTCTTTTCTTATTCCGTTACCCATCGTGGACCTGGGGAACCACGTCCCTCCGGGAAGAGATGAGGGCGGAAGTAGAAAGTGGAAAGGCGAAAGTCAGTCGCCACGGCGACTTTGTCCGTTGGCGAAGAGGCCGGAGGTCACAATATGAAAGGGATGATTCGTTTTACTCGCTGTTGATATGAGGGGTATTGATCTGGGAACTGTTTGAGCATCACTTGTTCTTCTTCGATCAGTTTGATCCAGAAACTTACGAACACGATTGCGGCTCCGATTATTCCCGCGACATGCCCGGATTGAATCACCGTGGCGATAAACATGGCAAGTAATCCGGTGTAGATCGGGTGACGGACGAAGCGGTACGGTCCGCGCACGATCAATTCGTGGTCTTCTTTCAATGTGACCGTGCCGCTCCAGTTGCGGCCGAGTGTGGCTCGGGCCCATAAACAAAAGCCGAGCCCGCCGATGCATAAGATCGCGGCGGCCAGAGCGATCGCGTCCGTGTATGGAATGACTTGAACGTTGAGCGGGTAAGGAAACAGATGCCCGCGGAAGATGAAAACGCAGCCGATAAGGAGCGGGACCACATAACGCGAGCGTTGGGCCGGGCTTTCGCGATACACGGTGCGCTTGGTGGATATCGCGGCCAGCAGCCAGACGACGGCGAATATCATCCAGCAAGTGCCGATGATGTTTTTCGCTACCGAAATCATGAGGAGTTGAGGGGTTGAGGGGTTGAGGGGTTGAGGGAAGGGGAACTCTTTTACAGAAAACAACAAAGAAAACGAAGCCGATTAAGCACCATTGTTCCCCTTCGTTATCTAAAAAAATCCAAATTGAAGGGGCGCGGGCGATCAGGGTTAATCGCTCTACCTATTCGCTCGGAGGCGGGCGAAGAGCACTGACACGGTTGAGGAAATGCGGACCGTGACTTCCTCAGTCTCGGAGGTAATGACGGTTGCGCTGATGAGAGTTGCCGCGGCAGCGGTCCAAGTCACCAGGTTGCTCGAGACTTCGTAGCTTAACGTCAGGTCGGTCGCGTTCCGGTTATGCGGGTAAGTGATATACAAGTTATTCGTGCTGCCCACGCTTGTAACGGTGGCGGTGACGATCGAGTCATTGTCCGGTTTCCATGGGTCGCCGTTGATGGTGTATTCGATCAAATTCTTGAGGTCGTCGCGATCGGGATCTCCGGAGTCGCCACCGATTAACGGGTTAGCAAGCTCAGCGTCGGTGAACTGTGTGTGTTGCCAAGCCAGACCCGGCGACACGCCGTTGAAAACCATCTCGGCGTAATCGGGATGATCGACGAATGGATTTCGGTTGTGCTGGTAGTCGGAGTATATGTGCTGATTGCGATCCCGCTCGGAAGCAGTTGGAAAAAACTCGCGGTTCCACGCCAACAGGGAAGTAAGTTTGCCAAACCGATAGAGATTCGCATTCGGTGTGTCGGAAAGTTCCAGATCGGGAACATCGGCGTCGCTTCCATCGTAGCGGACGGCCATGTAAAACATTGAACGGGAAATCGTTCCCTTTTCATCGTCCCGCGGTTCCCAGGAATCGTTATCGTAGCTGGAACCGGGTGCGTCCGCACGCGTGGAGAAGGGTGGCGTCGAGATGTCGTAGTATTTGTTACCGCGAGAGCTGTTCACGCTTACATTAATAGGCCGGATATTGAATAGATCGCTCTTGGCCCGGCTGTTCGAGTTCAAGGCGATGATCCCGAAAGATTGCGGCCAAAGATGTTCACGATCCCACGTACCGGTGCTGCCGTTAAATTGCTCGCTCTTCGGTACAGTGAAACCGGAATAGATGAGCAGGACGTTATTCGAATTAACCGGGTCTTGATCGAGCACTTTCAGCGCGGTCCAAGTGTCGGTGCCGCCGGTATAAGGAAGAACCGTGTGATTCCTGATGATGCTCTGAAGCGCTGACTTGAGCATCGTTCCGGTCTTGCCGATCGCTGTATCATAATAATGAAGCGGGGGATCCGACTGGGCGACAGCGGACCGGACGAGCGCGACCGCGCCAAAGAGAGCGGTGACGCCGCATCGGTACAGCATGCGGGCGCGAAAAGTTACAAGTTGCAATTGAAGCTACGAACCCCGTTTACGGAATCCAATATTCCTCCCCCCGGCAGGATATCAGGTTCGGTATGGGCTTGGGAAGGCTAAAGGAGGGCAGTCGCCACGGCGACTTCGTCCGGAGGCGAAGAGGTCGGTGGCCGGTGGGGTGGTCAGCTGTTGCTCATCTGCTACCCTCATAGACATGACCATCGATCCGAAGCTGCCGCTGATCGATTTGCACCGGCACATCGATGGGAGTGTGCGATTGGCAACCCTTGTCGATCTTGCAAAAAAACACGGCGTGAAATTGCCGGGTGCGACCGTGGAGGAATTGCGACCGCATGTCCAAGTCATGGAGCGGCAACCGGGAGTCATGGCGTTTATCTCCAAGATGCTTTGGATGACAGCTGTGCTTGGCGATATCGACGCGTGCCGGCGCGTTTCCCGTGAAAACGTGGAGGACGCCGAACGCGAGGGGATCGATTATATCGAGTTGCGTTTCAGCCCCTGGTTCATGGCCGAACCACACAGGCTCGATCTGGACGCGGTGGTAGAAGCAGTGGCCGAAGGTGTGGCGGAAGGGGAGCAGGCGACAGGCGTGCGTGTAAACCTGATCGGAATTCTCAGCCGCACGTACGGAGTCGAGATCGCAAAGAAGGAGCTCGACGCGCTGCTAACCCAGCGGGGACGAATCCTAGCTCTCGATTTGGCGGGCGATGAAGCGAATTTTCCGGCGCGCCTTTTCACGGAGCATTTCCGCCGGGCGCGAGATGCGGGCTGGCGCGTGACCGTCCACGCGGGCGAAAGCGCGGGACCTGAAAGTGTGTGGGATGCAGTGCAGCTGCTCGGAGCCGAGCGGATCGGACATGGCGTCCGCGCGATGGAGGATCCCGCGCTCATCGATTTTCTCGTGGAAAAACGAATCGGCGTAGAAGCCAACCTCACCAGTAACGTGCAAACAAGCACGGTGCCGGATCTGACGAGTCATCCGTTGCGCGAGATGCTCGATCGCGGATTACTGGCATCGATCAATACGGATGATCCGGGGGTAAGCGCGATCGATTTGCCCTACGAGTTTGAAGTTGCGGCGCCGGCAGCGGGATTATCACCGGAACAAATCCGGCAAGCGCAACGCAACGCCTTGGAAATGGCGTTCCTATCCACTGAAGAGAAGGTGGAATTACTGAAGAAGTGACGAGTGACCCGACGGAGTTGATGCATCGTCACCCCTTCGCCAAGCGGCGCTCGCTACGGCGCGTCAGGAGCGGCTTACGATAGATGCACTACAGGGCATTGGGTTTCATTCCGAAGTAACGATGCGTGGGGAAATGCACTTTGAGGTTCACAACGTTCGCCGACCATGGTAGGTGCGATACTTCGTGATGAAACTTTTGGGGCTCATCCTGATCGGAGTTTTCGGGCTCAGCGTGACGCACCTCGAGGCGACGACGAAGGGTCTCAGCCAGATCGTAACACCCGATTTGCAACCGGAAGGCGATTTATCGCTTAGTGTGCAGGTCCAGGACGCGCGGATTGCCAACCCGTATGAATTTCAAGTCGAGCTTGGCGTAACAAATTGGGCGGAGATCGCGGTCTTCCAGGGTTTCAAACCAAATGAAGAGATCTTTGGACTTGAGATAGGCATCCTGAGGAAGGAGCCGTATCTGCTCTCAGTCGGGTTCGTTAATTGGTCGCCTCGGAGCGGGGTCGATCCGCAACCGTATATCGAAGCCGGATATTACACCGAGCATAACAAGTTCATCGCTGGGGCGATTCACGCCGGATACAAAAACGAGGCGATTCTCGGTTACGCCTACGATTTCAACAAACAATGGCGGGCACAGGTTGATTTTCAGAGTGGCGCGGAAAACTCATCCACCATCGGCTTCACCTGGAACATCACTCCGGATTTTCAAGTTAATCCGGCGATCTACTTTGCGAATTATTATCCGGATCGAATCATGGGCTACGTGGTCTTTACATATACGTTTCATCTCTGGGCGAAGGACAAAAAAGAGAAGGACCAAAGCGTTCCCGGGGGATAGGAGAGGAATTAAGAGGAAGCACTTTGGACGCTGTCCCGACTGTTTTATGCAAAATAGGGAATACAGTTCGACCGGGTAATATCCTTGCAGCGCCGAAGGAAATCGACCGCCAACCCTTATCGATTTGCCCTGTTACGAGGAATCGCTTAAGCAGAACTCGGATGAATCATCTGCGCAAAGTCGGGCTCGCGTCGTTTCTTTTCCTGGGGCTTGGTTTATTGAGCGGCGCGCTTCCTCGATCCGCGACGAATTCAACTCCACAAACCGCTGCCACCGTGGCAGTGATCTGTTATTGCATCGGACTCATTCTGGCCTTGATCGCATTCATGCAATCCCGGCGCGGTCAGAGCCTGGATGGGGTAACGAAGTTTCTGGCGCGCGCTCCGCTCGCGCTCGTGACCATCGGAGTACTGATCTTTTTCCTTCGAGCGATGACCGGATTGTAGAGTCGAAGGATGAGGGACGGTGGTCAGAGACCTTTACAACTAATGCCTAACCGTAACCGTCACGGTGCGGCTTGAGAAGTTACCCGACATGTCAGTGCAGCGCACTGTGATCGTGTAGATGCGGCCAGTGCCGTGCGGATCGCGATCGGCTAACACTTTCAAAGTGAGATCGCCAGTGATTTGATATTGCCCGGCGCCCGGTTCGTTACTTGTCACGGAAACGATTTTGCTCATCGGATGCGGGTCGCAGATATCGGTAGCCGTGACGCTCACAGTGACCGGCACCAATTTTTTGTTCGGCGCTGTAATCACGCTCGGGTTTGCGCTGATGCTAGTGATGACTGGCGGCGTGGTGTCCACGATTGTGACTGTAGTCGATTGCATTACAGTCGCTTTGCCGTCACTGACAGACACCGTGACCGTCGTAGTGCCGAGTGGATAAGTCCTCGTTAGAGTCACGCTTCCGCTGGTGGGCGGGCCGCCGGCTGGGATCGTGTCGGTGCGGACGATCTGATTATTTATCGACCAGTTCACCGTGAGAGGGTCGCCATCGGCGTCAGTGGCGGAAACGGTGATGCTGGCGCTCGTGCCGTTTGATGAAGTGCATTCCCTGGTCTGGGCGCCAGTTAAGCTGGTGATTTGCGGCGGATGATTGGTGCTGCTGAACTCGTAGGAGCCGATGTCGATCCGGCCATTGACTACGCGCGCCGAGCCGCGCTGGTCAGTGTTCATCGGAGGAGTAAAGGCGTTCGGATCGAATGCGGGATTGCCCATATCGATGGCCGGGCTGGTGGGCAACAGGGCCATGGTTAGAGTCAGGCCGCCATTGTTCTGCAACGGTCCGAGCTGCGGATCCATATTAACCAGGTCGGTGCCGGTCTCACCGGTGCTGTCCGCCGTGTCGCCTATCAAATTATAGCCCTGACTGGCGATCGCGCCGAAAAAGTCGGGGCCGCTCGGTGCGGTATTGCGGGCGACGATGGTGTCGCCGCTGTTCACTGTGCTTCCATTATTATATATACCGCCGCCTTCCGCAGCGGAGTTCCCCGAGACCGTGCTGTCATTCAGACTAATCGCGCTGTTCTCCGTGTATATGCCGCCGCCCTGACTCCCCGTGCCGCCGGTATTGTTCGCGATGGTGCTGTTGTTAATCGTCACGGTCCCGTCGCTCCAGATGCCGCCGCCTTGCGAAGCAAAAGTGGTCGAGGCGCCCACTGAGTTGCCGGAAACTGTGCTGTCTCTGATCGTAACATCTCCCTCGACGAAAAGTGCGCCGCCAGCGCCGCCATTGCCGGTGGTGTTACCGGAGAAAGTGCTGGCCGTGATGTCGGTCGGGAAGTCGTTGTAAATCGCGCCTGCTATGCCGTCGCTCGGAATGCTGTTGCCGTTAAACTTGCATCGCACAAGTGTAAGCGGCGCGTCGGTAAAGATGGCTCCGCCATCATGCGCGGAATTGCCGCTAAACGTGCAATCGGTCATCGTTACCGGTTCGGGCTCTGAGCCGAAGAACGCTCCGCCGACTCCAAATCCCGAAGCAGAATTGTTTGTGAATGTGCAATTGGTGAATTGCATCGGCGAACTCGGGTTCGATACGGCGCCGCCGATTCCATCCGGCGTGGCGTTATTGCTAAACACGCAGTCACTCACGTTTCCGCTCGCATTGTTGAGTACCAGCGCAGCGCCCTCGTCGCTAAATCCGTTTCTCAAGGTGAGGCCGCTGAGGATTATCGCCGCGGTCGCGCGAAAGATACGGTCAGTGTCGTTGCCACTAATTGCCAATTGCGCTGAACCGGGGCCTGTGATCGTTAAGGTCTTGTTGAGCAATATTTCACCGGTGGTCAGCGTGATCGTCTGGCCATTGAGCGAACTATCGAAGGTGATCGTGTCGCCGTTACTTGCGATCGCGACGGTATTACGCAGGGAACCCGGGCCGCTATCGGCGGGGGAAGTGACAGTAAGAGTCGCGGCCAAGGCTGTGTGCGAAAGAAGAGTAGCGGCGACGACGAGTTCGAAAAGTCGAGTTTTCATAGGAATTTACAGTGAACGAACATTCAGGATCGGTGAGGAGAGGTTACCAAACGTCCTTCTATAAATACAATAATAAAATGGGATTTCTGTTAACGGAGTGGAAAGAATCAGAATGAGACTGCGACTGTAAGTTGGCTTCGGCGAATCCGTCGGATGGCGGATGGAAGAAAAAGAAAGTTCGAGCTTCGATCTCCCAAATGCGAAAAGAATAAAGGTTATCGAACGTTATTATGCTGGCCCGTACAATGATTGCGGTCATAATTCCGGCTCAAAGTCGCTCTGATCGCCCGCTATGAATTTTGCCGAATGGTCTGCCCAGTCTGACGCCGAACGACAGTCCGACCAACAACGGTGGTACGTGCTCGAACCCGGTTATTGGCACGCGATTGCCATCGAAGCGGCGGCACACTTCGCGGCTGAATTCAGCTCAACCCGCCACGTCACCCAGGTCTTCAAGAGCTTGTACAAGGGGCGCGAATTGATCATTGCGGTGCAGACGGATTTGAAACCGCCAAAACAGGTTGCACTTCCCAAGTCCTATCTCGGTTTTCAGGTCATGCAGTTTCCTAGGCAAGTTCCCGAAGGTGTTCTGGTGGAGCCGGGGCCACCCAGCAGCTCAAGCCTAACGAAGCGATCGCAACCACCTCGTGCTCGCCGGCGCGCTCGAGCGGTAGCGAAAAGCGGTCACCAGATCGTGGTGCTCGAAGGGGAGATCGATCTTCATCGCTTGCCCGACATCGAGGCGGAACTATCGGTGGCGATCAAAGAGAAACCACAGAAGCTGGTGCTCGATCTGTCAAAGGTGAGTTACATCGACAGCTCCGGATTGGCTGTATTGATTAACGAAATGCGGAAAGTGGGAGCCTATGGCGGCATGCTTTATCTGGTTGGCATGCAGGAGTCGGTGCGAACCATTTTTGAAGTCTCGCGTTTGGATCAAGCGTTTCGCATCTTTCCCGACGTAGCCGGAGCGCTTGCGGCAGGTAAAATTGATCCCTCTGCACACCGTACTTCCACGTGATCGGTGATTGAGGACGGTGCGCGGAAGACGATCTCCGGTCATTTCCCTCGATTTTCTTCGGCCACGCGGTTAAGACGTTTGGTAATCGTGTCTCGTTCCTCGTCATTTTTGAGCGGCGTTCTTGCTGCGCTTGTGCTCGCATCCGGTTCGATAATTTCAGCGAACGCAGGGGGCGTCACGATCATCACCCACGGTTTTAACTCGAACGTGACCGATTGGATCATCCCGATGGCGGGAAAGGTGGGAGCATATCCCGGGTTTCCCGGCACCACTTATAGTTGCTACCAGATTTCCATCACGCGAAACGGCTCGGGGCAATATGTTGCCACGGCTACGTTCCTCACCGGATCCGCTCCGCTCACAACTGATTCGGGTGAGATCGTCGTAAAGCTCGATTGGTCCACCCTTTCGAACTTCGGTGGAGCTTCCTCCACGCAAGTGGCCGATACCGCGGTGAACGCATTGCTTTCCACGAATTTGATTCCAGAGATGGGCGGCCGGCCGCTTGCGCAGCTGCCCTTGCATCTCGTCGGTCACAGTCGTGGAGGCTCGGTGATAACGGAAATGGCGCGTTTGCTCGGCGCGCAGGGTATTTGGGTCGACCAGGTAACGACGCTCGATCCGAGGCCGGTATCGCAACTTGGCGACGCGGCTGTGACGAGCTGGGCGAATGTGCTTTTTGCCGATAATCTTTGGCAGACGATGGGCGACGGAGTGATCGTTCCTAACGGGCAATCAGTTTTTGGCGCTTACAACCGGAAGTTGCTTAATCTGAGCGGCGGTTATTCGTCGAGTCACAGCGATGTCCATCTCTGGTATCACGGCACAATCGATCTGGCCACGCCGGCAACTGACACCGGCGCGACCATTACCGCGAGTCAACGAACCGCGTGGTGGACATCGACGGAGATGTCGGGCGCGACCGCGGGCTTTCTTTATAGCTTAATCGGCGGAGGCGACCGGCTTAGCAGCGTGGAGCCGGCCGGCACCGGCGCCGGAAGGATCAGCGATGGTTTCAACAAGAATTGGGATCTTGGCGGCGGAGTGGCAGCGAATCGCACGGCGCTGCCGGCGAATGCGGGTTTGTGGCCTAACGCAATTCGTTTCGCGCTCACAACGAATATGATTCCCGCAGGCGCGTCGCTTGAAGCCACGCTCTATCATCAAGCGGGGCCAAACGCCGCCGGCGGTGTCGGGCTCGAGATTTTTCTCGATCAGGATTTCAATCCCTATAACGGCAATGAAATCGAAGTAAGTGAAGGGATGCTCTCGAGAACGGGGACGAGTGCGGTTTCATTCAACACGTTAGGTGCGGTCGTAGACGCCGCGGTTGTGTCGCCCGGGAACTATGCGGTTTGTGTGCGACTGGATGACGGCGCGCGAATTCGTTATCTTTATGCGCCGGAAACCCTGGTTGTCACCCCGAGTTTGCAGCCGCCTTCGGTCGATGCCGCGTCGCTCACCCTAAGCGGCGGTGTTATGCATTTCGACGTGCATGCTTTTCCCGGTCAAGCAGTGACCGTTGAGGCATCCACTGACCTGGTAAATTGGGTAGTTCTCGAAATGCACACCTTCACAGGCACGGTCTGGGAATTTGTGGACGCTGATGCGGGCACCTTCGCAAAGCGTTTTTATCGAGCGGCGCTAAAGAAAGGATGAAGTGTAGAGGCGGCCGTGTCGGCCGCATTGATGGTTGATCCGTCTTCGCGCACAGCGAGACGGTACCGGTGGTTAACAGCTGAGGCGGATTAGAGGGCCCTTGGCCGGAAAAAGAAAAGGGCGGAAACTTTCGTTTCCGCCCTCTCAAAAACGATTGGTGTCGCGAAATTAGCGCTTCACGCCCGGGATTGGGGTTGGCAATGGCGGCAATGGCGGGAACAGAGCGCTCGAAGTCACGGGGGTAATCGGAAACATGATGCGACTCGCAGGTGTGCCCGGGAGAGGCCGAGTGAGCACCGGCCCAACTATCGGGGACACGACAGGAAGAGCCCGTGCGGCAGCGGGGTCCGATTGCACCGTACTAAGAGTCTTCGAATCCGGCGCGCTGGTCCGGCTAAAGAAATCGCTACTCACTTCTTTCATTCCGGTTTGCGTACCCCTTTCACGGCCGAACGCCCTTGCTTGAACTCCGGAATTGTTTTCCCGGTTAATGAAATCCGCGCGATCATCCTTGGCCGTTTTGCCCAAAATCGCCCGGCTATTATCGGAGCTGAATCCCGAGCGCGATCCTGCGGAAATATGGCGGCCATCGCCTTGCGGGCCGGCCAGCACGTAGGAGTAGAACCCGAGGCAGAGTGTGGTTATGAGGAATGCGCGAAGAGCGGTTAATTTCATGGGCTTTGTGCGGCATTGGACCACGAGACGGTATCGCCTGCAATAGAATTTTTCGACAGGACCAGCGAAAGGACCGCGGTCTACGCCAGCGGCTAGAGCGAGAGTCCCGCCGGGATTGACCGACGGGACTCTGTTTAACTAGACGGGCCGCTTATTTCGCGCAGCACGCGCCGCCTTTGCAGCAAGCGCTTCCACCGCAGCAATCCAAACGCGAGGTCGCGTTCGCCGTGCTCAGAAACGCCAAAGCGGCAACTAACATCAATAGGTACTTCATAGGTCCTCCTGGTGAGTTATTCGTGTTCCTCGATCCGCAAACGGATCGAGCCGGTGCGATCAAATGAGCGAATGACGCGGGGGCGGGACCGGAGGCTGATCGATGCGGGACAACAGTTGCTCATCTTTCGCGGCGATTCGTTCACCATTGCCAGTTCCAGGAAAACGAAGCGAAACGGTCGGAACAAAAAGCAAAGTCAGGCACAGCCAGCACGCAGCGCAGCATTGCAGATCCTGCTTTTTCGCAGGGCCTCCGCCGCAATGATTGTTTGAATCGTGATTGGCTGCTTTTGCGCAGCAGGACATTTCCCGGTCCGGAACGTTGACCTTTGCATTCATCGGAAAAACGAGGGCAAAAAGCGAGCACGACAGGATACCGGCAAGGATCCAACGCGAATAAGTCGCCATCACGATGGGGAGTTTAATTCTTTAGCGCGAATACTTCAATGTGTCTCTATTGATGTCCAAGTCAGTGATGCGACGGCCAAAGCAGATCGACCAGCTTCATTCCAGTAAACACAGCAGCGAGTCCACCGGCAACGCTGAGCAACACGTAGCAGGCCGCGACGCTGAAGAGGCTGCGGCGCAGCAGGAACACGCTTTCGTAACCGAATGCCGAAAAGGTTGTGAAGCCTCCCAGTACGCCGGTTATCAAAAGTAAACGTGTCGAAGGTGACAGAAGATCGTGATGTTCGACCAGCGCTGCAAGAGAACCAATGATGAAGCAGCCCAGGAGGTTGACGCAGAAAGTGCTCAACGGAAAACTCCAGGCCTGAGTGTGATGCAGCGCAAAGCCGCCGAATTTGTAGCGAGCGACCGAGCCGACGGCACCGCCGAGCGCTACGATGAGAAGCTGTTTAATTCCGAGCATATGACCTCCTGTTTATTCCAGGAGTCATCAGCTCACGCGGTTTTCCTTCGGATGAAGGAAGGCAAACTCCATTGCCCTCGCGCAAAGTAGCATCGCGAATTGGTCGGGCAAGTCAGGGAATATGAATAGCCGGCAGCAGAGAGACGGTGCCCGGCAGCCGCGACCACGGCGAGAATCAGCGTTCGCCAAGGAGCGCGCGTTTGGCAGCGGCGAGTTCTTTTAGTTTCGCTTTGCTCACTTCGGGGAAGGAGAGATCAAGCGATTCGAGAGTTTCGATGATAGCCGAGGCCACGACAAGTCGCATGAACCACTTGTTATCCGCCGGCACAACGTACCACGGGGCGTGCTTGGTGGCGGTCTGCCGGATCATGTCTTCGTATGCTTCCATGTACTCGTCCCAATGATGGCGCTCCGCCACGTCGGTGGGTCCGAATTTCCAATTCTTCTTCGGCTCGTTCAATCGTGCGAGGAAGCGTTTGCGCTGTTCTTCCTTCGAAACGTTGAGAAAAAATTTTCTAATCACGGTTCCGTTTCGCGACAGGTGCCGCTCAAATGCGCGGATGTCTTCATAACGTTCTTTCCAGATGTTCCGCATAATCAGATTTTCCGGCAGTCTTTGCGCGGCAAGAAACTCGGGATGAACGCGGACCACCAACACCTCCTCGTAGTAGGAGCGATTGAAAACGCCGATGCGGCCGCGTTCCGGCAGCGCTTTCATCGCGCGCCATAAAAAATCGTGGTCGAGTTCGAGAGCACTCGGGGCCTTGAAACCGGTCACCTCGCACCCCTGCGGGTTCACGCCAGACAGGACATGATTGATCGTGCCGTCCTTGCCCGCCGCGTCCATTGCCTGGAAAATGAGAAGCAGCGTCCATTTGTCCCCGGCGTAAAGTTTCTCCTGTAATTCGCAAAGCAACTGCACACTTTGCTGCAACAGTTCGGTCGCCTGCGCCTCCGATTTGATTTTTCCAGTATCAGCCGGGTCGAAGTCTTTGAGACGGAATTTCTTTCTCTTGGCGACGCGAAAGGGATCGACGAGATCTTTGAGCGAGGAGCTCTTGACGGATGACATGATACTTACCCCGTCCGGTTCCTGGCGTTCAATGTCAACTGCGGCCGCAAATCGATCATGGCTGATGACGAGGCTGGGGTGAGCGAGAGAGGGCGACGGAATCGGCGGTTTAGTATTTCAATAATTTCTGATAATAACCTGCTGTACTAAATCGATACGCATGTATAGTAAATATTATAATGACAAAAACGAAACTTCTGCTCTTCGCCATTGCGCTGAGCCTCCTAATTCCTGCCGCGGCCAAAGCGGACCGCATCCAAATCCAAATCGGCGACCGGCCTTTTTACAGCCACGGCGATCGCTATTGGGCGGGCGAGTATGAGATGGTCTGGATCCCGGGCCACATGTCGCGCTTCGGGCATCATTGGATTCACGGTCAGTACATCCGCAGCACAACTCACCACCGCCACGTGAACTTTCATCGTGACAATGATTATCGGGTCGACTATCGCAGGTAAATTGTTGTAACGCGCAGCTCGCGCGCCCAAGCTAATTTTGTGGAACGCCCGCCGCTGGCGGGCGTTCCTTTTTGTAGCAACATCACATGGGAAGATGAAGCGAATGGCTTTTTCCGATAGCGAAGAGTGGCCGTTCGGAAAACGCGACAGGGTTACTTTTTATGCTAACCTTTCGGCTCGAAAATGCTTTCGAAATACCCCGCCATGCCTCTCCGGTTCTTCGCCTTTTTTGTCGTTTTCCTTCCATTCATCGCTGGCGCTGCGACGACGACTGTGAACGTCGGACAAGGCGGGACCATTTTCAATCCCAGTTCGGTTAACATTCAGGCGGGAGACACGGTCAAATGGACATGGGTCGCCAATAATCACAGTGCGACGTCGGGAAATCCAAATGCTCCGAATGGAATTTTTGACTCGGGAATACATAACAATGGGTTCACTTTCTCATTCACCTTTGGGACGGCCGGATCTTATCCTTATTACTGCAGGGTTCACGGAGCCATGATGCGGGGCACCGTCACCGTCGCGGCTGCAACGCCGACACCTACCGCTAGCCCAACTCCGACAGTCACGCCGACGCCGACCCCGACTCCCACACCAACCCCAACCCCTTTCTCGTCGCATCCTTTGTTATTCCCGCCTGTTACCACCGCTGCGGACGTGTCGATCAGCATCGCCGAGTCGTACGTGCAGATATTGGATGGACCTCCCACATACATGTGGACTTACGGTGGAACCTACCCTGGCCTTACGATCCGGAGGCCAACCGGGCACACTACCCACGTCACGTTCACCAATAATCTTAACCCGGTCGCGGGACCGCTGACTGTGCACCACCACGGAAACCATTCCACTTCGGCAGACGATGGTTACGTGACCGGCGCCGATTTCCTAATCGGAACCGGTGCGTCGCGGACCTATACCTTTGAAGGAATTGAGAATGGCGAAAATGAGCGCGGGACAATGCAGTTCTACCACGATCACAAGCTGGACGAGACTGGTATGACAGTGTGGATGGGGCTTGAAGGTCTATACATCATCGATGACCCGGCGGATCCGGGGACGCTCCCTTCCGGCGCCTACGATCTTCCCCTTGTGATAGCCGACCGCCAATTCGATGCAGACAACCAGATCCAGTATTTCTACGATCCCGCAGGCGTTGTGGGCGACAAGGTCCTGATTAATGGCGTTTACCAACCATACCTCGACGTGGCCGACCGCAAGTATCGGCTCCGGTTTCTGAACGGAGCCAACGCCCGTATATATATACTTACCTTAAGCACGGGGGACGCATTCACGCAGATCGGAACGGAGAGCGGCTTATTGCCGGCAGCGGTGGCACGGACGGCGATGGAGATTGGGCCTGCTGAACGACTGGACGTTGTGGTCGATTTTGCGGGAAGACTGGGACAGGAGATCTATCTGATGGACATGTACAAGGTGACGCCACTGTTGAAATTCCGGGTCACACAGCACGTCACGGACACGAGCACCGTTCCGCTAACGCTTCGTTCGCTGCCTAACATTGGCGAGCCTACGGTGACGCGGAACTTCAGCTTCGATTTCACTTCGAACCATTGGACGATCAACGGCCTGGGATTCGATTCCAAAAGGATCGACGCCCATCCAGTCCTGGGAACGACCGAGAAATGGGTTTTCACGAACCCTACCGGAAGTACTCACATGGTACACATTCACGACGTCGATCAGCAGTGCCTTAGCCGGGACGGCGGACCGTGTTATCCGTACGAGACGATGAAGGAAACCTGGAGCGTCGGCCCGGGCGAGACGGTCGAGGTGAAGCTGAAGTTCACCGATCATGTCGGGAAATACATGCTCCACTGCCATATATTAGAGCACGAAGATGACGGGATGATGACGCAATTCGAGGTAATGGCCCCCCTTGCACCGACGCAGGTTGTCTCCAGAAAAATCCATGGCGGAGCTGGAACCTTTGACATCAACCTGCCGTTGACCGGCACATCCGGAGTCGAGTGCCGAAGCGGCGGAGCAACAAATGACTATCAATTAGTCGTCACCTTCCCCAATCCCGTTACTCTTGACCATGCGTCGATCGCGTCCGGCAGTGGCAATGTCGCCGGCACCGCCGGAAATGGCACGACCACGATGACCGTAAATCTTACTGGCGTGACCAACGCGCAAACAATCAATGTCGTTTTGTCTGGCGTAAGCGACGGCACGATTACAAACGACGTTTCTATTCCAATGGCTATCCTGGTGGGCGACACATCGGGCAACGGAGTGGTCAATTCAACCGATGTGAGCCAGACCAAGCAGCAACTGGGATCCGCCGTCGGTAATTCGAACTTCCGTGAAGACGCGAATGCCAGTGGCGCGATCAACAGCACCGATATCTCACTCGTTAAATCAAAGTCGGGAACTGCGTTGACCCCAGGTACGTCGCAAATCCCGAAGGCAGACATTGCGTCACACAAATGAGATGTGATGAGAATGGGCGGTCAACGCCAGAGTTACGACAATCTCGTCTCAGTCACTCCATTGCTACGTTGCGACAAGCAGGCGAGAGTTAAAATCTTATGGGAAATAGCCAAGGCAGAGACAACGTCAGGAAACGCAAAGCCCGCCGCAAGAAAACGGAGCGCCTCGCGCTCGCGAAGAAGAACAGCAAGAAAGCTGCGAAGTAAGTCGAGCCGGACTGACATTACCGAGCTCTCCACGGCGAGTTTGCGACGTACCGGCATTGCAGCCCTCCGCGCCGACGCACGCTGCGACTTGATTCCTTTGCGGCCGAACACCGGCGCGGCTACAATTGATGCCGCGAGATGAGCGGCAAGATTGAAATCAGGGAATTTGGTATCGAAGATTACGACGCGGCGTTGGAGCTGTGGAAGCGAACCGATGGGCTCGAAATTTGTGAGGGCGATGAGAGCGAAAGCATCGCTCAGTTTCTTGCGCACAATTCGGGGTTAAGCCGGGTTGCAACGGATGCGGCAAAGATCATTGGCGTCGCGTTATGCGGTCACGATGGGCGCCGTGGACATATCTATCATCTCGCCGTCGATCCTGACTATCGAGGCCAGGGTTTAGGAAAGCGTTTGGTAGACGAATGCCTGGCCGGTTTGCGTCGGTCGGGCCTCAAGCGTGCCATCATCATGGTGGCGGACGATAATCCGGGCGGCTTGGAATTTTGGAAATGCGCCGGCTGGGAGGAGATTTCCGGGGCGATCTCGATGGGAATGGATCTGTAAGAAGCGGGAGGGCATGGCTCAGGTTGAGAGTTGTTTGTTGATGGTTGAGAGTTGAGCGCGATGCGAAAAACAAATTCCGGAGATCATCCACGCTCACGCGTTTTAGTGCTGGTTGATGAGTCGAACGTGGGCAGCTCGGTGCGGACCGCGGGACGCGGTCTTGATTGGCTGAAGCTGCGTGATTTTCTGGCGGGACCGGCGACCGGGCGCGATCTGATCGAGATGGTGGTGTATGCCGGCTTGCCGCCCGCCATTCCCAGCTGGCAGGAAGAACGCGACAAAAAGAACAAGTTTGTGCACTGGCTGCGTTCCAATGGATTCATGTGCGTAACCAAGGATGGAGCGCCCGCCGACGAAGGTCATTACAAGGCGAACGTGGATGTGATGATGGCGATCGATGCGCTCGAGCTTTCTCTTGAGATGCGGCCTGATGTCGTGATTCTCGTAACCGGTGACGCCGATTTTGCATACCTTGTTACCAAGTTGCGGCGGCACGGAATCCGAGTGGAGGTGGCCTCGGTCTCGCAAAATCTGGGGAACATACTGAGATCAGCGGCGAATGACGTAATCGATCTGGCCCCGGTGTTTCGGACCTTTGAAATGATAAAGCCGCAGGATAGTGCGGTTAGCGCCGACGTTGTTTCCCCGCCGCGGCGGCCCACGGCGGAACCGAGCCCGGCCGGACGCCGCCGTCGACGTCCGCGATTTAGGCCTAGAGCACCGCAAAAAACTGTAGCCGCGGGCGCTGACCGCGGTTCTTCGTAGCTCTTTCAGTCTCTTTTAATATAGAGCGATCGTTCGGCGCTCGCGGCCAGGACAGAGTGTCCACGAAGTGTAGTTACAGAATTTATTGCTTTTCCATCCAATTTGGGCGATAGTGGCATCAAGTTTCCCTGCTGCGATTTTCCGAAGCGCGACCTGATCCTATCTCGCCCGGGAATTTAATCCTCGTCAGCCGTTTGACTGCACCTAGTCGATTATGAATGCCGAACTCGCCAAAGCCGCCAACGCAGTCATCCCCAATCAGCAAATTCTCGTAAACATGGTTTCGCGCCGTGTCCGGCAACTCTGCCTCGGTCATCGCCCACTGGTAGAGCACGCTCCCGGGATGGGTCACGCAGATATCGCCCTGACGGAGATCGCGACGGGAAAACTCACGTTTGAGTTTACCGCTGAGGCGCCGCTGTTGCCGAAAGAAGTGGTGCCATTCCCCGGCCTCATTGTCAGCAAGAAGACGAAAAAAGCGGCGTAAGGCTGCGGTCGCTCTCGCCTGATCGGTCGTGGCGAGTCTTGATTCGGTGGCGTACTCGATGAACGCCACTCCAGAATGGAACACGTTCCGTTCGCAGCTTCGCTCGGGAAACGGTTGTTTCCGGCAACAGAATTTGGTTTAAGGCCGGTGGCGAATAATCACCGCAACCATAGATTGATTGAATGGGTTCAATGATTGATCAGTCCAACCTGTAACACCACAAATTATGAAAACTCACAAGGTGCTTTCTCTCACGTTGATTGTCGCCGCGGCCACCACAGTTTCAGTCGCCGCTGGCGACCATAAAGGACACGGTGGATCGGATTCGGCCGCCGCCACGGCAAGTGCGC
>JBDTZF010000145.1:0-5569 GCA_040005265.1 Verrucomicrobiota bacterium | reverse complement strand
AACCGCCGATTACGCGGATGAACACGGATTGTTTACAGAAGGAAACGAAGGAAACGAAGGAAACGAAGATTGGCTGATCAAACCGCGGATGTCACGGATGACGCGGATCAGCTTTCGCCAAGGCTACGGCCCGACAAGTGTCACGGATCCTTAATGGAATTCGGCGCGGGGAGGGCAGAGCCAAGCTTCTACAAGTAAGAATTAAGAATTAAGAATTAAGAATTAAGAATAAGAGGAAGCCCAGACTTACGACCGACTGCATGAAACAAATCGAAACCAAACGGCTCATTTTGCGGCCGGTAGATGCGGAACGCGACGCGGCGTTCGTTCTTCAAATGTTGAACGAGCCGGATTACATCGCGAATGTGGCCGATCGCGGTGTGCGGACCCTGGTCGCAGCGAAAGATTATATCCGTGAAAAATTTTTGCCCGGGCACGAACGTTACGGGGTCGGTTATTGTGTAGCCGAACTAAAATCATCGGGAAAACCGGTGGGCAGCTGCGGATTGATGAAGCGCGATACCATGGAGGATTTCGATATTGGTTATTCGACTCTCATACAGCATGCCGGCAACGGTTACGCTTTCGAAGCCGCTTCAGCCTTGATGGATTACGGCCGGACTGAGATGGGTCTGAAGCGAATCATCGGGTTCACGTCGCCGACCAATGCGAAGTCGGGCCATCTGCTGGAAAAACTCGGGCTCCGATTTGAACGGATGGTGCAGGTTCCCGGGTTTGCGACGGAGGGCCGGCTTTATGGATGGGAGGCCGCGTAAAGTCGCTAACGCGACCACGCGGTTATTAATCGGAATGTGGAGTGCGGATAGCGGATCCGCGGCGGTTGAGTGGTTGAGGGAAAATGCGTCGGGTGCGGCCGATACGGCCGCCGCTACAACTGTGGGCCTGGAAAGAGTCGATCCGTCTTGACTCGTTCGCTCCCGCTCCCTCGGCTCTCGGCCTTCCTGTCTATGTCACGGTGTCCCCGCTCGCTCCATTCGCGCAAGGCTTCCGCCGCCATTCATTGCGGCGCAGCAGGCTTGCTTGGCGGACCGATTTGCAGTGTAATCGTTGCGCCCATGAAGGCGGCTACCTACGATCTAAGCCTCGAGGCCGGGACGGCGTTTATGACGACGGACTGGAGTCTCGTCGCTTCAGCACAGCGAATCTCCCCCGCAGCGGGAGCGGCGCTGGAGAAAATTTGCAGGGTTTATTGGCGCCCGCTCTATGCATTTGTCAGGCGCGAAGGTTGCAATTCCGAAGAAGCACAGGATTTAACACAGGCATTTTTCGCGCGCTTTTTGGAGCGCCGGGATCTCGATGTCGTCAGGCGCGAGAAAGGGAGACTGCGTTCGTATCTTCTCGCCTCGCTCAAGAATTTTCTAACTAACGAACGCAACCGCGCCATGACGATCAAACGCGGCGAAGGCCGGCGGCCAATTCCACTCGACGACTTGGTGGCGCATGCCAGCGCCGACCTGGAACCGGCCAACAATCTGAGCGCGGACCGGATTTTTGAACGGCGGTGGGCGTTAACAGTGCTCGAGCAAGTGATCTCCCAGCTCGAAAAGGAATATCGGGCAACGGGAAAGAGCCGCTTATTCGAGCGATTCAAAAAATTTCTCGCGGATGAAGATGGGCCATCACAGGCGGAGATCGGGCGGGAATGTTCGATGAACGAGAACGCGGTGAAGCAGGCGTTTCACCGTTTTCGGCAAAGGTATCGCGAGATTTTGCGCGAAGAAGTGGCACGCACGGTCACTGCGCCGGGCGATGTCGAAGATGAGCTACGCTATCTCATCGCCGTTCTACGCGCGTAACCTGTGAGCGAATTTCGTGCAGGAAGTGTCGAGCAAATTGCCGGCATGCCTAACGAAACTTGCGAAAAATGCGGTGCGGAAATCTTTGCAGGAACGAATTCGTGCGCGGCCTGTCTCTTGGAAACCGGTCTGGATTCGCCAGGCGAATCTAACCACGAGAAATCTCGCGCGCGCCCGGTGCGCACGGATTTCGGCGAGTACGAATTGCTCGAAGAAATCGGGCGCGGCGGACAGGGCGTGGTTTATCGCGCGCGGCAGAAAAGTCTTCGGCGGATCGTTGCGCTCAAAGTGATCGCGCTCGGGCATTGGGCGACCGAGGCGCATTTGCGGCGCTTTCGCCTTGAAGCGGAAACCATCGCCAGTCTGGATCAACCGGGCATTGTGCCGATTTACGAAGTGGGCGAGCAGGAGGGCCATTGCTATTTCACGATGAAGTTGATCGAAGGCGAGCGACTCGATCGGATGGTGCGAAACGCGCCGATGTCGATCTTGCGCGCGGCGAAAATCCTGGCCGAGCTGGCGCGCACGGTCCATTACGCGCACGAACGCGGCGTTCTGCATCGCGACATCAAAACGGGAAATGTGCTGATTGACGCGAACGGCAAACCGCATCTGACCGATTTCGGTTTGGCGAAATTAATCGAAAAAGAGAGCACCATCACGAATACGCACGACGTATTAGGCACGCCGAGTTACATGGCGCCGGAGCAAATCACCGGCGCGAAAGACCTGACGAGCGCGACGGATGTTTACGGACTCGGAGCGATGTTGTTCGAAACGCTGGCGGGGCGTGCGCCTTTTGTCGCAAATGCGAAATACGAATTGATTCGGCAGGTGCTCGAAAAGGAGCCGGAGCGGCCGCGATCGTTGAATCACAAAGTAGATGTCGATCTGGAAACGATTTGCCTGAAGTGTTTGGAAAAGGAACCGGCGCGGCGTTATCCGACCGCGCTCGCCTTGGCGGAAGATTTGGAGCGCTGGCTGCGAAAAGAGCCGGTGCGAGCGCGCCGCAGCGGAATTTTCACGCGTGGCCGAAAGTTGGTGCAGCGCAATCCGACGACGGCGGCACTCGTTTTATCGTTAGGCATCGTCGCGCTCGCGCTGGGTCTGACGATTTGGAAAACTCAACCGGTCAGGCTGCCGAACGGGATCGCGGTCTTGCCATTCGAAAACATGAGCGACCCGAATGAGAGCGCGTCACTGGCTGACGGAATGCAGGACGACATTCTGACCAAACTCGCCAAAATCGCGGACCTGAAAGTAATCAGCCGCACGAGCGTGATGCGCTATCGCGATTTCCGCGATACCAAAAAAATTGCCCACGCGCTGAACGTCTCTCATCTCCTGGAGGGCAGCGTGCGCAAGGTTGGAACAAAAATTCACGTCAATGTGCAATTGATCGATGCCGCGAGCGATTCGGATGTCTGGGCGGAGCAATATGATCGTGAGGCAGGCGATGTTTTCGCCATTCAAAGCGCAGTCGCGCTGAAAGTGGCCGAGCGACTTCACGCAAAAATGTCACTCGCTGAAAAACGATCCATTAGTCGAGCGCCAACCACCGATTTGATCGCCTTTGATTTTTACACGCGCGCCAAGAATCTTTTCCTAACCGCAAGCTTCAGCAATAGCGGAAAGGAGGAGTTGCTGGAGGCAGCTAATCTGCTGAACCAGGCGGTGTCGCGAGACCCGTCGTTTTTTCAAGCCTACTGCCAACTCACCTGGACCCATGATCTCCTTTACAATCTTGGCCATGATCATACTCCGGCGCGTCTGGCGCTGGCGGATGCAGCCATCGGTGCTGCGTTTCGTTTGCAACCAGATGCGGGCGAGGCGCACCTGGCACGCGCGGATAATCTTTATCGAGGATATCTCGATTACGCAGGCGCCATGGCCGAACTGGAACTGGCCCGGGCAAGCTTGCCTAATGATTCCCGCATATTTGAACTGAAGGGTTACGTTGAGTATCGCCAGGGCAAACTCGAGGAGGCAGTAGCTGACCTCGAGCGGGCCGCCGCTCTCGACCCGCGCAACATTTTCATCCTTCAGCAGATTGCCAATGGTCACGTCCTGCTTCAGCGCTACGCGGAAGCAAAATCGGCGTTCGATCGCGCTCTGGTGATTGAGCCTGACGATGTCCTCACAAAAGTAGCAAGTGCGTGGGTGGAATTCGAATGGAAAGCTGATACCGGCCCGTTACATCAAATAATCAATTCAATTCGCGCTACGAAACCTGATGTGATGCCGCTTATCGTAGACGGCTGGATCACTTGCGCCCTGGCCGAACACGATGCGGCCTCGGCCAAGGATGCCTTAATCGCGGCCGGCCAAAATACGCCGTTGAACGACGAGGCCGTTCATTTCAATCGACTGTTCGTAGAAGGAATTATCGCTCGCCTCGAACATGATGAGAGCAAAGCGCGCGTGGCATTTATCGCGGCGCGAGCGGAACAGGAGAAAATCATCGCGGCCCAGCCGGATTACGCGCCGCCGCTCTGCGTGCTGGGTTTGATCGATGCGGCTCTGGGCCGCAAAGAGGAAGCACAACGCGAAGCCCGCCGCGCAATAGAGCTTCTGCCCGTGGAAAAAGATGCGATCAACGGCGCCCACATGATCAAGTATTCCGCGATGATTGCGGCGTGGGTGGGCGACAAGGACCTCGCTTGTAAGCAGCTTGCCACAGTTATTCACGACCGAGGCTTCCTTAGCTACGGCCAGTTGAAACGGTACTCGTCTTGGGATCCGCTGCGCGGTGATCCGCGCTTTGAAGCAATCGTTGTCTCTTTAGCGCCGAAAGAGAAGTCGAAGTAATTCGCTAAAACGGTTTTCCGATTTAGCGATTAATGGTTCCGCAAAACTTTCCGCGTAACCTCAAGCCGGATTTCCTGCATAGAGCTATGAGGTTACATATGAACAACACTAATCGATCAAAGGGCTATCTAGCGTCTTTCTTGCTTAGGCCCTTGCTGGGTATTGCACTGACGTTCATAGGAATCCTACTTTTGGTATGGGCCACCCCTATCTCAACGGCGAGAGAAAAGATCACTGTTCAGCAAGGCTACGATAAGTGCGCTGATAAGTGCCAAAAGATTAACAAAACGCTAAAAAGCAGAAAGCAATGCTATGAAGGATGTTGGGCATATTGGTCGAAGAATGGGAGTGATGCTCCTCCCCCCGCGCCGACGAGCAAGAGCAGTCCGACGCCCTCGCCGAATCCAACCGCGCCGCCCAACGCGACCCCGCCGCCTGGCCCAACTGCAACGCCGAACCCGTTAAAGCACAAACCGACACCGCGACCGCCGCATAAAGGTTCATCACCATCGCCGACTCCTTCCCATCTCATATTGCTGACTAGACCGGCGCCGACCCCAACCCCGAAGTCGACCCCCAAGAAAAGAGACCATCACCACGGATGATGCAGCGCTTGGAGACATATGAATAAGCAACGCATTGCTAATTCTACCGTCCGTATTTGCTTTGCCACCGCGCTTTTCTCGGCGGCGCTTATTTGCCTGGTTTGGGCAGACGCCAAGAGTGATCAATCGACGGCCATAGCACGTTGCACAGGCAACTACAACGACTGCATACAGGGTTGCGACACGGTATTTTCGCCTAAGTATGATAGGGAACGCTGGATCAAGTGTTGTGCGCCGTGTCTTGGTGACATGATAACGTGCCTTAACGGTACTGTTACCGCTGTTGCGCCAGGACAGCCAGGAGAGGCGCCGCCCCCCAGATTACCTCCGCCGCCAACC
>JBDTZF010000144.1:0-5582 GCA_040005265.1 Verrucomicrobiota bacterium | reverse complement strand
GGATGAAGTTCTTCAGCGAAGGATGCTCGTCCTCCAAACGCCGGAGTTGGTGCGGCTTCAGATCTTTGAGGTTCTGGCTCGAGCGTAAAAGGAAAGCGTACGGTTCCAGGCGTCAGCGGTCGCGCTTTGTCGATAGCCCCTCTTGTTATTGGGATTTTCAAAAGCGTGACCCGCACCATCATAGATTTTTATATCAACGGGCTTTTTGAAGAGATTCATGACTTTCTCAAAAGTTCGCACTTTGCGGGGAGGAATCCCACGATCAAGAGCGCCAAAGTGCCCCAGCACCGGAGCATTGATTTTCTGAATATCGGTACGGCTCGTTGGGAGCGCACCATAATTCACAACACAAGCAGCCAGTCGTGGCTCATGAATAGCTTGTTGGAGGGCGAAACTGCCTCCCATGGACCAGCCGATCGACGCAATGTATTTCGCGTCAACATCAGAGCGTGCCGCGAGATAGTCAAACGCCGCTTTCAGATCTCCGATCGCGCGGGTTGCTGACAGACGGCGCTTCAATTCGCGAGCTTCGGATCGCGTGCTTGCGACTCTCCCTCGGTAGAGATCCACGGCAAGTACAACGTATCCATTCGCTGCTAAGTTTATAGCCTGTTCTTTTACCCACCCGGTCAAACCCCACCATTCATGAATAGCGATCACTGCTCGATGGCGCCCTGGAAAGGGAGGCAAGGTAAGAAATCCCGCTACTTCGTCAGCACCGCTTAGAAAGGTCACTGGTTCTGTCCTCGGCAGTCTCGCTTTAAGAGCCTCGCCCACAAGTTCGCTCACTGAACAATCTCGGCTCATTTGATTCCGGGATGGCGGGACGACTTTCATTCTGAGGTTAACCACGACTAGATATTTGATGCTTCAGAAGGCTGAAATACTAAGAAGACAATCGTTTTTCTTCCTTTCTCTGCAAAACGAACGCCGAGTCTGAAATGAATCAGCCAAGAACAATATCAGCCCGGAATACAAGCGTAGAACATGTACGAATTGATCGAGAAATTTATGAGACGGATTTATGCAGCAAAGGTTGTTTGCGCGAATACGGGAGATGGTCGTAGAATCTAACAACTCGACCCCTCGAATTCTGCGAAGTCGGAAACGTAAACGTCATGCCGGTCTCCGAGTCACGAATTGAAGCGTACAACAAGGGCCAACGCGTGCCGTTCGCTTACCGTCCACCCCTCTCAACTGCCTCGCTTTTCGACCGCGTTGTTCTGGAGCGATACGTGAAGCAAGAGCCCGCGGACTATGGCAAGCGTCAAATGGCTACCGCCCTTTTATTTCTTTTCGAAGACGAGGCGACCCGAGTCACCGCGCGCGCAGAGAAACAAAGGTTTCACGGCAAAGTATGCTCGGGCGATATGTGGGTGATACCCCCGTTTGTTCCTCACAGCGCTTTGTTCCCCGGAGTTCATGGCGTCGTGGCCCTTTCGATCGGATCTTTGGCACTGGAACGCCACGTTGGTCCACTGATGTATGGCGGACGGATCGAACTTGCGCCGCGATATGGCTTGAAAGACAGTCAATTAGAACACATGGTACGCGCTCTTGTCGGAGTAGCAGAAGAAGGTCCACACACCGACCCGCTCTTAACGGAGCTGCTGCTCAACGCAATCTGCCTTCGGCTCGCCAAACGTTACGCGGTTTCCAAACTGAATCTATCGCCTCGAACCGGCGGACTGCCGCCGATGAAACTGAAGCGAGTCTTCTCCTATATCGAGGCGAATCTGGATAGGGGCATCACGCTGTCTGAGCTTTCTGGAGTTGCGGAGATGAGTCTGTGCTATTTCGCGACGCTGTTCAAACAGAGTACAAGTCTAAGCCCGCATCAGTACGTTCTCCGACGACGCATTGAACGGGCCAAGCAATTCCTGCGAGAAACGAAAGCCGGCGTGCTTGAGATCAGTTTGAGCCTGGGATTCGAACAACCGAACAATTTTGCTCGGACGTTTCGCCGCTTGACGGGTACCAGTCCCACGCACTACAGGCGAAATCTTTTCTAAAAGCAAAAAAAAACGAAAGAATTGAACTAAGTTCGCAAGAATAGATTGGCAGCTTACCCTACCCTGAGGTTTATCATCGCAGTACTCAACGAGCAAACTACGCGACGGATATTCGCACGCGAACCCTCTAACAAAACGTCGGTAAGCCGTTGAGGGTAATAGGAGGCGGCAAGTCGTCCCCAGCCCCGGAACATGGAGCCTAACCATCTTGTTTCCTTGGGTCGTGAGCAGCGACCGTTAGGTCCTGCAATTCCTGTGGGAAATTCCCAATGACACTGAAACCAACTGCGCCTTCTCGTCTTGGTTTCAACACTCTTATCGCAAAAATCGTCGCCAAGAATACCGTTCGTGAGTACAAAAAGAAACAGCCTATCTTTTCGCAAGGTGATTCTGCGGATGCCGTCTTATACGTATTGAACGGTAAGATCAAGCTCACGCTTATCTCCAAGCAGGGCAAGCAAGCCGTACTCTCTATTCTGGAGAAGGATAGCTTTTTGGGTGAACAATGTTTGACGGGAATGCCTCTTCGCCCGTCCACCGCCACTGCAATTGAAACCGCGACGATCGTTCGAATTGAAAAGAAACGTATGGTACGTCTGCTCCACGAAGAGCCGGAGTTCTCTGAACTGTTCACATCCTACATGCTTTCGCATAGCCTTCGAGTCGAAGAGGATTTGGTTGATCATCTCTTCAATTCCAGCGAGAAACGGTTGGCCCGCATTCTTCTGTTGCTTGCGCATGTCGGCAAAGATGCGGACTTTGAGCATGTCATTCCGAAGATCAGTCAGGACACACTCGCGGAAATGGTCGGCACCACGCGGCCAAGGATCAGTTTCTTCATGAAGAAGTTCAAGAAACTAGGCTTTGTTTGCCACAACGACGGCTTGACCGTCCATAGTTCGCTTATCAATTTTGTCCTCCACGACTGAACTAGAAGAACCGGTTGGCCCTTCGCGCTGTGGTTTCCCTTGAATGAACTCCAAGGACAGGCCATAGAGCGGCATTAGGCAACGACCGCGCCCGCAAGAATTTTGTGAGAAATGTTCAATATTGGACCGCTTCCGACGCCTGAGTTTGTTAATCATGCGCCGGACGACAGAACCTATGGATACGACCCCCTCGCAGGAGTTCGATCATGCTGGACGCCGAGATCTTTAATCTGTTGGAGGGAACATCGGACGCCGCTTTTACGGTAACCGGCTTGGGTGAGATTTGTTCCTGGAACCAAGGCGCGGAGAAGCTGTTCGAATACACCGCCGCGGAAGCTCTCAACAGCACGTGCCATAAGATTTTGCAGGGACGTGGAGCCTTGGGCACTGAACTCTGTGGTGAAAATTGCAGCGTCAGAGATTGCGCTACCAAGCGCCTTGAAATCCCCAACTTTGATCTCGAAGCGAAGGCACGATCCGGGCGTCGCCTGTGGGTGAGTGTATCTACCTTAGTGTTTGAAAACTCTCGGAACCGTCAGCGTCTGATTGTGCACCTCGCCCACGATATCACCGAGCGGAAAAAGAACGAGGAGCTCTTACGCAAAATGATCAACGTTGTGCGCCAACTCGTCGCGGTACCAGATGTTATTGCGAATCCCTCACCGATCCTCCCTCTTTCTGAACAGGAGATCGAAATCCTGCGGTGTTTCTCCATTGGCCATAATTCATCGGCCATTGCGCGCAAGCTGAACATAACCTTGCAAACCCTGCGCAACCACTTACACCACGTTAATCAGAAACTCCACACCCATAACCGCCTGGAAGCGGTTACCCATGCTATGCAGCGCAGACTCCTCTAGCCCTTTTGGATTGCGACCTCTTGCAGAGCACCTCACTCCCAACGAGCTTCGGGGCTGCTTCCATTGTTTGCGGCAATCGCACCACCGCCGAAACTCAAGTTGTGCAACCGTAGGTAGTGGCTTCCGTGCGCGCGCGGCCAAAACTGCGCGGACCGGCTCGGCGAATCCCTTCAACGGAAGTAACTCTCTGGAGGTTTTCTGATCAACTTAGTCCATCCTTCTGCGAACTGTGGTCCCGTCCTTTGGGCTCGTCCGTCTCAATGCGACGGAGGCTTCTCTGAATCGTCAGGAGCCCGGCCACCCGGGGAAAGAAATCGCAATTTCAACGGCCGCTCGCGCGTGCGTTCCTCTTCGAGGTTGCGCCCACGCGCTTTCAGCAAATCATCCAGCGCGACGAGACCCAAGAACTTCTCCGTACCACGCTCCAACACCGGCATCCTTGTAAGGCCTTTCTCTGCCATCCTGTACACAACCACCCGCAAGGATTCGTCGGGATACGCTTTCACGGTACCAATTCGTACGAGTTCACCGAGGCAGCGACGCAGTTCCGCGCCGCCCTCGGCCTTCATACGTTCGCGTATGTCTCCTCGCGTCAACACCCCCACAAATCGGCCCTCTTCGTCAACCACGGGCAACAGCCGCTGACTTTGCCGGTGATCGGGTCGCAGCAACTGCTGCATCTCTCCGAGAGTGCTCGCTGCAGACAGGACCACAACTTTCGTGCGCATCACTTCCCGCACAAAGAGAATTTCCAGCGGGTCGACCGCATATTCACGGCTCAAGTGATAGCCGCGACGTGCCACTTTCTCTGTCAAAATGGACCGCTTTAAGGTGAGTACCGTAAACGCATGAGCGATCACGCTTCCAACTAGCAGCGGCAGGAACACGTTTGCGTCGTGCGTCAATTCAAAAGCAAATACGATGCTGGTGAACGGGGAACGCATGGTGCCACCCAAGACGGCACCCATGCTGATCAGTGGCCAGAACCCCGCACCCTCGTTCGGGAGGAACATCGCTTCGAGGCCGCCAAGGGCGCCGCCCATCATCAACAACGGCGCCAGCACGCCGCCGGATGTCCCCGAACCAAGAGATACCGCCCAGATGAACCACTTCACCAGCAACACACCGAGAATCACGCGAGTAGTGACGCTGCCTTGCAGCAATCCGCCGATGGTGTCGTAACCGACGCCCAGTGCCTGCGGAAAAATCAGACCTCCGAGGCCAATCACCAAACCGCCAATCGCAGGCCACCACATCCAATGTATGGGCAAGCGTTGAAAGGCGTCTTCTGCCGCGTAAACCGACATGGTCAACAGTGCCGACAAGGCTCCAGCCAGCAAACCCACCAGAACGCATCCTAAAAGCCCGTTCATCCCGATGAAAAGCGGGTGTTCCGGCACTGGAAACAGCGGCCCCAATCCCAAGAGATAACGCCTCAGCACGGCTGCAGTAGCGCTCGCCAGTGCTACGGGAATCAAACTGCGGGGTTTCCATTCGAACAAAAGCAGTTCCACGGCAAGAAGCACCGAAGCCACGGGCGCGGCGAATGTCGCCGACATTCCAGCCGCGGCACCGGCCACAAGCAGTGTCTTGCGTTCGACACTCGTTAGATGGAACAGTTGCGCGATCATGGAGCCGATCGCACCGCCGGTCATGATGATCGGGCCCTCCGCACCAAAGGGGCCGCCCGAGCCAATCGAGATTGCCGAAGAAATCGGTTTGAGCAAGGCTACCTTCGGCTCTACGCGGCTCCCGCTAATCAGGATCGCCTCGATGGCCTC
>JBDTZF010000007.1:0-52841 GCA_040005265.1 Verrucomicrobiota bacterium | reverse complement strand
GAGTAATTCGCGGTCCACATACCGCCATCGCCACTGAATTCCACGATTGCCGGCTCGCAGACGCCAGCGGGCCAGAAAATCCATTCAGCCGGCGGATTCTTTGTCAGCGCCGCCGGCAGCGAAAGTTTTAAGACGTCGCCGTGACGCAAGACAAACCCGGCCGTTGTTTTCACTTCCTCGCCTTTGGCAAGGGCCTCCGGGCGCAACGAGATGCCCTTGTCGTGCCAGACAATAAGATACGGGCGATGCTCGGTTACGCTTCGCTCCTGCGCTTCTCGCACCAGTGCGTTGAATCCATCCAAAGAGCGCCGCAGCTTTTTATCCGAAAGAACGCCGGTCAAACTTGGCACCGCGAGCAACAGCAGAACCATCATGATGGCGACCGCAAGGATGATCTCCAGTAGCGTAAACGCCCGGTCCGTCCCAGGACGAATCCGGCCGCTTGGCGAACAATGAAGCATCGGGAAAGTTACCCGTTACCTGGCAAATCACAAGATTCCCACACGCAAGCGGTCGCTAAAAAATGGCAATCCACCGGCAGCAGCCATTTTACGGGTGTGGTAAGCTTGTCTCGAAATGAAGGTCGCTTTGCGCATCGGCACCATCGTGGCTGCTCTCGTGGTGGTCGGGATAATCCTTTGGCAGGGAGTCACCGCCCACGGTGCGCCCGATCCGATGCGACCCAATACCAGCCCGACCGTCGCGTTCCTCGACATCGGTGTTCTTGTCTTCCGTGAAGGGCTGGAATGCATTTTGGTGTTGGCTGCCATTACCGCCAGCATGACTGGCGCCAAGCGGAGTCACCGCCGGCCAGTCGCGTTCGGCGCCGGGTTAGCTTTCGTCGCAAGTCTGATTACTTGGTTCGTCGCTGTAGGGATCGTCAGTTCGCTTAGCGACAATGTGTCGGCGCTCAATTTGCAGGCCGCAACCGGACTTCTCGCTGTGATTGTTCTTCTGGTGATTATGAACTGGTTCTTCCACAAGATTTATTGGGGCGGTTGGATCCGGGCCCATAATCGTCGCCGGAAAACATTGCTGGAAAACGCCAGCGTGGTGGAGATTTCACAGAGGCATCTTTGGTGGGGATTGATTTTGCTCGGATTCACATCGCTTTATCGCGAAGGCTTCGAGGTCGTTCTGTTTTTGCAAAGCTACAATTTGCGACTCGGTGGCGGCGTTGTCCTAAAAGGCGCGCTGCTCGGCCTGACGCTATCGGCGATGGTAGCAGTCCTCACGTTTGTCCTTCAACAGCGGCTGCCCTATCGAAAAATGCTCATTGCCACCGGCGTTCTTCTCGGCGTGGTGTTGCTCGTGATGGTGGGCGAACAAGCGCAGGAAATGCAGTTGGCCCACTGGATATCTACAACGCCCATCCATCGCCTGGAAAATATGATTCCGTCCTGGATGGGATTGTGGTTTGCCGTGTTTCCAACCGTCGAAACTCTCGTCGCTCAATTTATCGCTGCGATTTTGGTAATAGGGTCCTATTACGCCGCTCGGCACTTTAGCGGCGCGCCACCTGAAGAGATTCAACCAGTAGAAGAAGCGCGAGCGGAGGCCGATGTCGCGATCCGTGAAAGCATCGGAACGGTGGCTCCGGAGGATCGACATCGAGAGACACGCGATGTGATTTCTCCAATAATCGGCGCCGACAGTCCGGCGGCCTCGATCAAGCTGGGCCTTTGATCCGGCCGGCTCCGCAATCTGTCCACTGTTTGAAACGCGATCTGCTTCTTTGGCTTTTGATCCTGGCGCTTCCGGCCGCAACCTCTTTCGCGGGTGTGCGTCGCTTCACTTTCTTGTATGAAGCGAATACTTCGGCGCCCGGTAGTCTGGAGCTGGAGAACTCGGTGTCATGGAAAAGCGCCGGAGGCCGTAACGGATTCGATCAAGTCGATTTCCGCCATGAACTTGAATACGGCGTAACCGACAAATTCCAGGCCAGCCTCTATTTCGTCGACTGGTCTTACGAAAGCGACCGGGAACATTCGGAATTTGCCTACTCCGATACCGCGATCGAACTGATTTATAATTTTACCAATCCCGTTCTTGATCCGGTCGGAGTGTCGATCTACGGCGAATTAAGGGCCGGCGATCGGCTGATAGAATTGGAATCGAAGGTCATCGCTCAAAAGAATTTCGGTCCGATTATTTTCGCCTACAACGCCACCCTCGAAGCAGTGTGGAAAGGATCAGAACTGGAAGAACGCGAAGGGGAGTTTTCCCAGGCGGTCGGCGCCAGTTACGAATTTTCGCCGCGTATTTCCGCCGGACTCGAATTACTCCATGAGTTTGTTTTCCCGGAATGGCGCGACACCGGCAAAATCGGAAACTTTTTCGTCGGGCCAAATGTTTCCTATCGCCGCAGGAATTGGTTTGTGACGACGACCGCACTCGCCCAGGCGACCGACACCGATGGCGAGCCGGACCTGCAGCTACGCACAATTTTCGGGATCGGTCTTTGATGAAACAGCTAGAAAGCGCCAACAACTCGGCAAAGAAGCAACCTCACCTCTCGCCACGGCGAGTTCGTCCGTTGGCGAACAATCCTCTCCCCCAGGGAGAGGAGGATGCGAAGCGCCAGGTGAGGGTAGGGCGTAAACGTCAGGTCACCCTTACTTTCGGCCGACTCACGCTCGCGCTGGTTTGCCTTGTCGATCTGGCCGGCTGCGAGTTAACGAATCAGGCGCCGCCAGCCGTTACCTCACGAATAACTCACGTTGGAAAAAAGGGCGTCAATCCTTCGCCTGGACTCAAAGTGAGTCTCGTTAGCCTGCGCGAGGGCCGAGTCCTTTTCGCGTCGCGCTGTATCGAATGCCATACCCTGCCACCGGTATGGTACTACAAGCGCGACGATTGGCCCGGGCTCGTGGACACCATGGCGCAGCGCGCCCACTTAAAACCCGGCGAACGCGATGCGATCGTCGCATATATTTTAGCTACCAGAGAACAATAACGGCAAAGCCGCAGCGATTATTCGTAGCGGAGCGCCTTTACCGGATCGAGGCGCGCGGCGAAGTAAGCGGGGATGATCGCGAATATCCAGCAAATGAAAAACGCGCCGATGCAAACCGTTGCCACATCATAGGGCACAATCTGGGCTGGAATTTCTGAGAATTGATAAACTTCGCGTGGGAAAATCTCGATGTGCAACGTCGACGCCAGCAGGCGGCTGAACTCATTCCGGTAGCGGATCAAGGTCATGCCCAGGCCAAGTCCAATCGCCGTGCCGAAGAAGCCGACCACGACTCCCTGGCCCATGAACACCCAAACGATTTGCGAGATGGTCGCGCCGAGCGCTTTCATGATGCCGATTTCGCGGCGTTTTTGTACCGTAACGGTGATTAGCGTATTCATGATGCCGAACGCGGCGACGACGACGATAAAGAACAAAAGAAAAAACATGACGTTGCGCTCGAGCCGGATCGCCTCAAAAAATTGTCGATTCATGTCGATCCAAGTCTGGGCGAACTGGGGCGGCTCCAGAAATTGTTGAATCGACTCCTTTACCCGCTCGGCGCCGTAAGGATTGTCCGTCTTAACGGTAATTCCGTGAAGCGCGTCTCCCAACCCGTACAGTTCCTGCCCGATGTAAACCGGCACCAGAAGAAATTCGGAGTCGTGCAAATAATGACCGGTCTGGTAGATGCCCGTAACGGTCAGCTCCTTGGGCAAGACAACCTCGCGCAATTGCTCGATTGCCTTCTTCTCGTCCGCGCCTTTCGCGTCTTCCAGCTTCTTAATTCCATCGAGAATCTGATTGAGATTGCCCGGCGAAAACACGGTCACCTTATCCCCCACATGAACTTGTAATTTTCGCGCCAGCTCCACACCGAGCACTGTCGACTCACCTTCCAGATCGAGTTTGCCTTCCGTGATGAATTTCTTCAGCGGAATCACTTTCTCCTCTTGCACCGGATCGATCCCACGGATCAGCGGCGCCAGCCGCTTGTTTTGAAATTCGACGATGACTGGTCCTTGAACGAACGGCGCAGTCGCCACAACGCCAGGCGTGGCGTCGATCTTGGTTCGGAGCTCCCGCCAATCCCGCAGGACGTCTTCAGTGCTGACAAGAATATGGGCGTCGAACTCGATCACTTTTCGGCGTAATTCACGATCGAACCCGGTCATGACCGAGATGACGAGAATAAGCACAGTCACACCGAGCATGACGCCGATGATCGAAATCAGAGTGATGATCGAAAGGAACGTGCGCTTCGGCTTGAGATAGCGCAGCGCAACAAAAAGACTAAACGGCAGTTTCAATTCGGCGATACCGTGGACGTGAACCCCGGACTTTTCCAGAATTGAATGCAGCGGCACGGCCACGATTGGAGAAAGAGGCCTGCTGCTGGAGCGGCGGTCTCCGACCGTCGCACTTTTTCAGTTGTAGCGGCGGTCTCTGACCGTCGCACTTTTTCTCTGGGGCGCAGCGCAAGAATTCCAGTGTGCGGCAGTCGGAGACAGCCGCTACAAATAATCGATGCCTGAACGATTAAGACGTCTCGATTCGCTTTTCGAGCGTTCGCCAATCTATTTTGTAACCGCCTGTACAGAGAATCGACGGCACTTGCTGGCGGATCGCGCGCTTCATGACGTGTTCGGACAATTTGCCGAAGCAGCTTCAGATCATGGCGCGTGGGTTGGCGCATACGTCCTGATGCCGGATCATTTCCATCTCTTTGTAGCGCTGGACGACGAGCGACTCACTCTGTCGGATTGGATCAAGTCGTTAAAAGGAACCGTCTCAGCGCGCCTTCGCACTACAGCTATCGGTCCACCGTACTGGCAAAAAGGATTTCTCGATCACGTTCTCCGAAGCGAAGAATCGTATTCACAAAAGTGGTACTACGTTCGCGAAAATCCGGTTCGCGCTGGCCTTGCGTCGCGGTGGCAAGACTGGCCCTACACTGGGGAAATTTTTGATCTGGATTACCGCGCCGATCAAAGCTGAACGCTGGAGCGGCGGTCTCCGGCCGTCGTGCTTTTTCAGTTGTAGCGGCGGTCTCTGACCGTCGCACTCTTTCTCTGGGGCGCAGCGCAAGAAATCGAAAATGCGGCAGTGTGAGACAGCCGCTACAGAATTATTACTTCACCGCGTGCGCCTTTAATTCTTCCATCGTGACGAATTCGAGCGCGCTGGAGTGCGTGGCCTCGAGATCAATAGGGGCGGCCCGCCCATGGTCGAGCGCGGCTTTCCAGCGGGTAACGCACACGCACCATTTATCACCCGGTTTCAGTCCCGGAAATCCCCACTCCGGATGCGGCGTAACCAAATCGTTTCCATCGAGCACTGAGAAATCGAGAAATTCCTCCGTAACCTCGACACAAACCGTGTGCAGACCGATGTCCTCCGGTCCTGTCCGGCAATAGCCGTCACGATAAAATCCGGTAATCGGATCGGTGCAGCAGCATTTCAACTCAGTCCCGAGAACATTCGTCGGCATGAGGAGAATTAACCGCACCCTCCAAGATCGACAACTGCCAAGATCGACATCGTCATTCGAAGTGACCCGCCCCAAAAGTGTCATCCCTGGCAAAATGCAGCGAACTACTGCGCCGGACCATCGTCTTCGGTAGAAATAGTCGATTCGCCGCCGTCGGTCTGTTGCAGCGCCTGTTCCACTGCCCGCCACGGAAGCATGGCGCACTTGACGCGTTGCGGAAATTTTCGCACGCCCCGCATAACCTGGAGATCACCCATCGCCTTGGGCGCGTCGGCTGTTTCACTAGTTACGAGCTCGCGAAATGCCCGAAGCATTTCCTTTACTTCGTCACGCCTTTTCCCCTTCAGTTTTATCGTCATCAGTGACGCCGAGGCCTGACTAATAGCGCAACCGTGTCCGGTAAACTTGATGTCTTGCAAGCCACCATCCGAATCGAACTTCACCGCGAGGTGGATCTCGTCTCCGCAAGAGGGATTATCACCATGAACTCGCACCGCCGCGTCGACCAACTCACCAAAGTTCCTCGGTCTTCGCGAATGATCGAGAATGACTTCCTGATAAAGCTCGTCGAGTTCTGACGTCATTTGAAGAAGCGCACCGCGGCGTTGAGGATGTCGATCATTCGATCGATCTCTTCGGTGTTGTTATAAAAATAAAAGCTCGCCCGCGTCGTTCCGGGCAGGCCGAATCTTCGCATCAGCGGCTGATTGCAATGGTGTCCGCCGCGCATGGCCAATCCGTGTTGGTCCGCAAACGTTGTGAGATCGTGCGGATGGGCGGCCTCCATCACAAAGCTGACGACAGCGCCGCGCTCCTTGTCAGGCCCAAGAACGCGTATCCCCGGCAATTCCGCCATTCGCTCCATGGCATACCGGGTAAGATCGACATCGTGCTCGAAAATTGCGGGACGCCCAATCCGCTCGATGTAATCAACCGCGGCGGCGAGGCCGATCGCGCCGGCAATATTCGGCGTCCCCGCTTCAAACCGGTGAGGCGGTTTTTTGAATGAGCTTTTTTCTAAAGTGACACTAACAATCATTTCCCCACCCCCATGCCACGGCGGGATTGACTCGAGAATCTCCGCGCGTCCGTAGAGAGCGCCGATACCGGTCGGCCCGCACATCTTGTGTCCGGAAAAGGCCAGGAAATCACATCCCAGTTCCTGCACATCGACCGGCATGTGTCCCACGCTCTGCGCGGCATCCACCAATGTAAGCGCACCGACCGCACGCGCCTTCTGACACAGCTCGGCAACCGGATTGATGGTGCCTAGCGAATTCGAAATATGGGTGAACGCGAACAGTTTTACCTCCTTCGTAAGTAACGACGGAAGCTGGTCAAGGGCGAGAGTGCCATTATCGCGCACCGGAACAAAACGCAGTGTGGCCCCCGTTCGTTCTGCCAACAATTGCCAGGGCACCAGGTTGCTGTGATGTTCCATCTCAGTCAGCAGAATCACATCGCCCGCTCGCACGAATTTCCCGCCCCAGGCTTGTGCGACGAGATTAATGCTCTCGGTTGTTCCGCGGGTGAAAACCACTTCATCGGCGCTGGCGGCGCCGATATAACTTGCCAGGCGTTGCCGGGCATTTTCATATGCTTCGGTGGCGCGTGAACTCAGGAGGTGAAGCCCACGATGCACGTTCGCATTGTCGTGCTCATAATAGTTACGGAGTGCGTCGAGCACCGCCCTGGGCTTCTGGGCGGTTGCGGCATTATCGAAGTACACCAAGGGATGGCCGTGCGCCCGCTCACGAAGAATCGGAAAATCCTCGCGGATAGCGTTCCAATCCAGGCCGGTCGTTGCGCTCTGATGCATAACCCTAATCTGCTTCACACCCGGATCTTCGCTACTTGATTCACGAATTCGCGCCCAGGAGAGGTTTTTGCCTTGCCGGTGGAATCAATCGTTCCCTAAACTGCACGCTGAAATGTGCGAACAGGATTTGCGACTGTGAAAACCAAACATCAGGACACAGTGATTGCTTACTGGCTGGTCCCAGCCAAGCCGGAGCGCGACTTTTTTAATGATGTAATCCGAATTCTGGGCGGCCAGATGAAGGCGCCGCGGTTCGAACCGCATGTGACCCTCGTTGTCGCGCCGCAGGATCGACATCCGCCCAAGAAAATTCTCGAGAGAATCAAGGCCGCTCCTATTCATTTGAGTGTTCGGGGGATCGGGGCAACGTCCGACTTTCAGAGAACGCTTTTTGTTCGCCTCGGTTCGAGCAAGGGGTTGGAAAAATTGAGCGCCGATGTCCGGCGTGCCACAAAAGCACGCGGAAAAAACGCGGCATCTCCTCACGTGAGCCTTCTTTACAAAGAGTTGCCCGCGGCCACCCGGCGCAAATTGACGTCGCTGGTCAAGCTTCCTTTCTCCCAAATTGTTTTCGATTCGATCAAAGCGGTGCGGTGCCCTTCCTCTCTGCGCAGTCGCGCGGATGTTGAATCGTGGAAAGTAGTCGCGACGAAGTCGCTGCGCGGATAACGCGCTTGCCTCCCCATTTGGCGGTGATAGCAGATGGAAGGAAAGACCAAGATCTTTGGTGAGCACGATCAGGCAACAATCAAGCAAATCGATACGTGTGTGGCGGCCGGAGGCGAACGCGGCGTGCTTTGCGCGGATGGGCACAAAGGCTATGCCCAGCCGATCGGCGGCGTAGTTGCTTACAAAGACAAGGTTTCACTGAGCGGCGTCGGCTTCGACATCGCTTGTGGCAACCTCGCGATCCTAACGGATGCGAAGGGCGAAGAGATCGTGGAGAACATCGACAAGATTATGGACGATATCGTGCGCGATATCTCTTTCGGAATTGGCCGTAAGAGTAAAACGCAAGTCGATCATGAGTTGTTTGACGATCCGGCATGGGAGTTGAAACCAATTGGGCACTTGAAAGAGGTGGCGCGCGATCAACTCGGGACCGTCGGCGGCGGAAATCATTATGTCGATCTTTTCGCCGACGAACAGGACCGCGTTTGGGTAGGGATCCATTTTGGTTCGCGCGGCTTCGGTCACAAGACTGCCACGCATTTTCTAAAAGCGGCCGGTGGCAAGGATGGGATGGATGTGCCGCCAACGATAGTCGATGAGAAATCTGAGATTGGTCACGATTACCTCGCCGGCATGCATTTGGCCGGACGCTACGCATATGCCGGACGCGAGGCGGTGGGGCGACACGTCGTTCGCAACATTCTCGGAGCAAAAAACGTGGAGGAAGTCCACAACCATCATAATTTTGCCTGGCGCGAAAAACATGATGGTGAGGAGTATTGGGTGGTGCGCAAAGGCGCCACGCCGGCGTTTCCCGGGCAAAAAGGTTTTGTTGGCGGAAGCATGGGTGACGACGCAGTCATCATTGAAGGAATTGATTCTTCAATTTCGCGCGAAGCACTTTTTTCAACCATTCACGGCGCCGGTCGTGTCATGTCGCGGACGGCGGCGAAAGGCCGGTTTGTCAAAGTCGGGAACAAACGCATTCGGCAAAATGGACTGATAAGGCATGACGAAATGATGAAATGGCTGCACGATCGACATGTGGTCCTACGCGGTGGCGATCTCGACGAGGCACCCCAAGCCTATCGGCGGCTTCCGGACGTGCTGGCCGCGCACGCCGGCACGATCCGTGTGTTACACACGTTGCGTCCGCTCGGTGTCGCCATGGCGGGACCGGACATTCTCGATCCGTACAAGGACTAACGTTCGAACATCTACGGCGATGACTCGGGGGTCGCCGTTGGTGCTGGCTTCGGGGTTGGCTTCGGCGTGGGAGAAGACGAAGCTGGAGCCAGTTTGGATTTGGCTTCCTCGAGCAATTTTCTCTCCTCAGTGTAAAGCGGGCCCCGTTGCGCAGCCTCGATGAATTCCCTGGCTTGCTCTGTCTCGTTTTCGTCGAGCAAAAGAGTCGCCACATAAACCGCGGCGTGAGAATCGTGTAATTTATCGGGCGGCAATTTCTTCATCAATTCTAGCCCTTCAGTGGTGCGGCCCAAGCCGTAAAGCGAGAATGCATAGGTCACAACACTTCTTACGTCGTCCGGTGCGCCCTCGTATGCCTCCCTCGCCAGGTCTTGCGCTTGTTTTGTATTCTGGTCGATGTTCAAGCCAAGTCGGGCGAGATCGGCCGTAATTTCCACTTCGTTAGGGGAACTTTCATGCAATCGCTGGAGCACGTCGTACAGTTTCCTCAATTCGTTGTTTTCCCGATAGATCCGGTGGAGAGCGTCGAGCGCCTCTCGCCGGGTCGAAGAATTTTTGGAAACGCTCGACCAAAGCTGGCCCGCTTCAATTGACAGATTCCACCGTGTGGCGAGCCGGGCCAGATATACTTCGCGTTCCGGCCGACCGCCGGCGGCATGCTCTGCGGAATGCCAGAGCCGGTCGGATTCCGCATCGGCAACAGTCTGCCGCGACCTGCGCGCGGCATACGATTGATAAGCGAGGCGCAAATAATCATCCTCTGCCCACGAACCCGTTCGGGTCCAGCGCTTGAGGCGGGACCAGTTTTTCATTTCAACGAAGGCCTCTGCCACCGCCATGGCCACCGGCGGCCGAGTAGTGATTTCGGTGGGCAACTTGTCCACCCACTTGAGCACTTCGGCGGCAAACCCATTCTTGTTCATCCAATCCATCAGAAGCGCGAGGTCGGGCGCATTACGAGCGGCGACCGGCTTCACCTTTTCCAACAGTCCGTCGAATTTTTTCTCATCAAGCTTGAGATACAAATTCAGACAGAGCAAATAATCGGCGAAGGTGACCTGCTGCGACATCTGGAGTTCTTGAGCAACCTTGTCAGCCGCGTCGAGATCGCTTCGGTCGATGGCGTCATTGAGCAACGCTCGCAACGAACCAGTCCGGAAAATCTGCGATTGACTGAGGCGATCGAGTGTCGCGCGCGCGGCTTTACTTTTTTCCGGGTCCGGGGAGCGAATCTGTAACGCAGCCAGATTGAACTGATAAAGATCGTTCTCCGGTTCCTGTTTCACTGCCGCGGCGAATTGCCGCTCCTGCTCAGCGACATTTCCTTCAGTTTGCGCCAGCCAGCCGGCCACAATATGAAAACGCGCCCGGTCGCGATCATCAGGTTCGACATAGTTGAGCGCCTTCCGCGCGGTATCGAGATGGCCGAAACGCAAAGCCGCGGAAGCGAGGTTGAGTTGACTGTCGAGATCGTGAGGAAGCAGTCGCGCGATCTGGGCGCGCCATGAGACCGCTTCTTCCAGATTCCGTTTCTCCGCTGCGTCGGCCAGAACGTAAAATGCCGGCAATGAGTCAGGATGAAGTTGCAGCACTTCACGCGCGGCCTCGGCCGCTCGGGGAAGATTATGCTGTTCCAGCAGCGCGCTGGCCCGTTTAAGTAAATTTCTTTCGCGCCATCCGCTATAGAACTTCGAGCCGTAATTGAAAAGTAATACGCCGCCTACGAGGACAACAACGACGAGACCAATCAGAAGCCAGGCGCGACCGGGCGACAAGTCCCATCGAAAAATGTCGAGAGCCTCGATCCCAGGCAATTTCTGGTTTTTCCTCCTGCGGCGAACACGGACAATTTTCTCGGGCATCTGTTATCTTTTTTATGCTCTGAGTAGGCGAGAATGCAACTCAACGCTAAGGAGGCTTCGATGAGAACCGTCAGCTCAGAATACCGCACAGGGGCTTTATTACATCAGCCTTTCACGTCGCGACCCGATTGGAATGCTGCACAACGGGAACCTGCGCGACCACATCCTTCATTTCTGAGCGGAGCCGGCGTCCCCAGACGTAGCGCGTCAATATCACTTTGAGCGTGGCCGTTAGCGGCACTGCCAGGATCGGTCCGAGCAATCCCCCGATCAACAAGCCCCAGACGAAGATCGAAACGATCACCGTCATCGGATGCAATCCTACGGAATTGCCAACGATGCGCGGGGCGTAAAACATTCCTTCCAGATTTTGGATAACGACAAAAATTACCGTTACCCAAAGCGGCCACCAGCCGCCGAATTGGAAAGCAGAAATCAAAACCGCCGGCACCCAGCAAATGATGATGCCGATGTAAGGAATCATTGTTAGCACCGCAACCATGATGCCGATCAACGGAGCGAAATTGAGCCCGATCAACGTCAGTGCGCTGCCGATGAGGATGCCGTCCACCATGCAGACCAGCAATTGCCCGCGGAAATAGGCAATAATGTAATAATTGATCTGCGATAAAGCATCCGCCACTTCGTCTTTGAAGGGCGAAGCGCGCAATGGCAGATATTCCTTCCACCTTTGCGCAATGCGCGGGCTTTCCTTCAAAAGGAAAAACAGATAGATCGGCACAAGAACTAGACTGAGCAAGAACCCGGTGACGCCAAGAAATCCGCCGATGCTCGTCTTGATGAGAGTCCAGAATTTTTCAGCCAGCGTAGGTAGATAACGCTCAAGATTCGGGATCTGTTTTTCCACATACGCCTGGATGTGCTGCCGCTCCGCGAACGAAGTCTTCGCGGGAGTCGGGCCGATTGCTTCTTCCGGGTGTGCTTTAAGTTCTGGGGGCGACGCTGGCGTCGGCGAAGGACGCGTTTGCGCACCGAGCAGCCAGCGAACGATCCCGGTAGTAGGCGACGCCGGCTTTTCGTGTCCGGACGCGGGCGGTGCAAAAGTGCGATTGTACTTCACGAGTAGATCGACGACGTAATCTCGAGTGCTCTGAGTGTAATTGGGGAGCTCTTTGGCAAAACTCGAGCTCTGCACAGAGATAGTCGGTCCCAGCCACCAAGCCATTCCAACCAGGGCGACAAAGGCAGCCAGAAACATTAGAACGATCGCCCGGGTTCGGCCCAGCCCGCGATCGGCGATGCGCGTAACAAGTGGATCAAGCAGATAGGCAAGAATTGCGGCGATCGCCACCGGAATCAGGATCGGTTGAAGAAAACCCATGACATTGGCCACTGCCCAAATTACTGCGCAGGCCATCACTACGATAAAAACGACGAAAAACGCGCTGAGCGCGGCCCACATTGTTTTTCTCTGCCACGGTGTCGGGTAATCGCTCATTATAATATGATCTTATCGGATCGGCGTCGCAGGCTGACCTTTGCTCATCTTCGTCTTAGCGTTGTCGATCTTCTCCGCCAGCTTCTTATTCTCTGGATCGATGATCAACGCCTTCTGCCACGCTTCCAGCGCCTGAGGCACACGATTGAGTTTCAAATAGGTGTCGCCCAGATGATCGAACACCACCGAATCATCCCGCGACATGTTCTCGACGGCTCGCTGCAAATCGGTTAACGCCTGGACGAATTTACCCTGACCAAACTCCACCCATCCCAGGCTGTCGAGGTATGGGCCGTTGTTCGGTTCCGTTTCCAACGCGCGTTTGATCATCGTTTCGGCTTCATCCAGATGAATATTATGCTCGGCCCACATGTAGCCGAGATAGTTGCAGGCATCAGCAGAATTCGCCGGATCTAGCGCAATGGATTTTCGAAAGAGGTCCGCCGCTTTTTCATACAACCCGGCCTGCTCGGCCGTCGCGCCATATTGGAAATAAAATTTCGCGTTTACGATCTCGCTGTCTTCCAGTTCGGCCTCGTGCAGGGCCTCGGCAAACGTAGCCAGCGCTTCCTGCGTCTGTTTCGCCTCGCGCTGGGCCAGGGCGAGATAATAAACAATTTCAGGCGCGCTCGAAAACCGCTGGCGAGCTTCAGAGAGTACAGTCACTGCCCGCTCTGGAGCTTTTGCCGGGCCAAGCAGTAATTCAGCCAGTCGGAGATAGGTGGTGGCCCGCGTGGGATTGATCAATATGCATTGTTCGTAATTTGCCGCGGCTTTGGCGAAGGCAGCTTTTGCTTTCTCCGGTTGATTTTCGCGCTGGGCCGCGCGTGCTTCATCATCCAGCACCTGGGCTAGCAGTTCGTAGGGCTGATATTTTTCCGGATGCTCTCTAATGATTTGTTCCAGCATCTCAGTCGCTTTGGCGCGCTGATTTGTCAGAACAAAGCCGGTTGCGAGTTTTTCCCTGGCATTAGCATCGTCGGGTTGCAGCTCGAGCACGCGAAGATAGAGCGGGATGGCCTCGTTGATTTGCTGCGAAGCGGCATAAAAGTCCGCGACGTCTTTCAGAACATTAGGATCATCGCCTCCGTGTTCTGCCGCCTTTTTGAAAATTGCGCTCACCCGTTCCATGTCCGCCGGCTTTCGCCCCGACTCGGACTTGAAGAGAATCGATGCATAAAGCTTCCCGAGCCGCGACCAGAAGCCGGGATCGTCGCTTTGAACTTTGAGCGCACGATCCAGGGATTGGAGAGCTTTCTTCTCCTCGCCTGCGGCCAGCTGAATTTCGAACAGCCGCTGGTAAGCATCGATGTTGCGTGGGTCGAGATTAATAGCGCGGTTTGCGTAATCCACAGCTTCATCCGTTTTCTTGAGATACTTTGCGTAGATAAACGCCAGCTGGAGGTAAGGGCCGGGATCTTTCGAGTTGGCCTTGATCGCGTCCTTCAACACATCGATCGCCTGCGGAAAATTATCCTGCCGCGATAGGAGAACCGCCACGCGTCCAGCCAATTCCGATTGACCAGGGTCGACATTGAGCACTTTGCGGTAGGCCTCGAGAGCCTTGTCGGTCTCGGCGCTTTCTTCAAAAGATGTTCCTTCAACAAAATAAGCGAGCGCATCGGCCTTGCGCGCGCCCTCCGGACGGAGAGTCAGGTCCTTCGCCGGCGAGCGAATAAATGAATCGTCCTGGCGCTCGAAGTTCTTCGGGCCGGCTGGAGGGGGCTCGGTTGCGGCGGCCCGCGGAGAACGCGCAAGCACGCCGTTAACCAGCCAGACCAGGGCGAATAGAAAATAGGCGAAAAAGCGGAGACCCCGATGCGCGGTCATGCTCTCGAGTGTAGCTGGAGCCGGGCCATTCGCAAACCAGCGCGACCGACCTAACAAATTCCTATCGACGAGCCGCGCCTATGACTTGTAACGCAAGCGCTTCTTGTGGCGGTTCGCGCGCATGCGCTTGCGCCGTTTGTGCTTCGAGATTTTCGCCTTACGTCGTTTTTTAAGAGATCCCATATCGGAGTTCGGAGAGCGATCCAACCATTTTAAGTGCCCGTGTGCAACTTAGTTCTTTTGAATTCGCTTCTCACGTAGCGGACCCTGAAGCTCTGGTGCCTGCCCAAAACCGACGTTAAACGTTCTCTTCCGGGGCCAAACTGCATTCATGATCCGGCGTTTCAAATTGCAGTGTGGTGTGGTGAATTTGGAATTGATGATACAGATCGGCGGCGGCCTTGTCCAACAGCGAACAATCGCACTCGTTCACATCACGCACCAAATGCGCAGTTAACGCGGTTTCGGTTGTGCTCATGGGCCATATGTGAAGGTCGTGGACAGCCGTGACGTGCGGAAGCCCGGCCAGATATTCTCGCACCGCAGGGACTTCGATTCCACGCGGCACTGCTTGCAAACAAAGATTGATGGATTCGCGCAGCATTCCCCACGTACCGCAAACAATAACGACGGCGATGAGGAGACTAACTGCCGGGTCGATCCAGTGCCACCCAGTCGCTAGAATCCCAAATCCAGCCAGAACGACTCCAAGTGAGACCCCAGCGTCGGCCGCCATATGCATGAAAGCGCCGCGAATATTCAGATCGTTTTTGCGTCCCGACATGAACATGAGCGCTGTGGCTCCATTTACCAGGATGCCTACGGCGGCGATCCAGATCACGGTCGGGGCTCCGACCTCCACTTGGGATCCGAAACGGCGAATGGCTTCCCAGGCGATCGCACCCACGGCGACGAGCAGGAAAATTGCGTTGAACAGAGCCGCCAAAATAGTCGAACTTCGCAAGCCGTAAGTGCGGCGCTCCGTCGGTGCTCTTCGCGATAAGATGCTCGCCGCCCAGGCCAATACCAAACCAAGAACGTCGCTGAGGTTGTGACCGGCGTCCGCGATCAGCGCGAGCGAGTGAGCGAAGATGCCGAAAACAACCAGAAGCACGACGAAGAAAATGTTCAGCGTGATGCCAATGGCGAAGGCTGCTCCGAAATCCTTTGGACGGTGTCCGTCGCTATCGCAGGGGAAATCCGCAGTGTGCGTGTGGTTATGCTCTTCGCGATTCATGTCGATGTTGCGGCAGCGGGGCGGTTATTTCTCAAATAGGATGATGAGCACGCCTACAACAGAGAGCAAACCGCCCATCAATCCTTGTTCGTATTTCTCCAGCAAGCCCAGATCAATCCGCCGAAGCCCGGCCAGAGTGAGCCACGTAAATAAGATCATGCCCGCAACGGTGGCCACGGAAAGAATCCCAGTCAGCAAAACAAATCCCATCCATCCGTAGCGGATGCCATAGACATAAAACGGGACGAAGCTTTCACAGGGCGAGAAGGTCAGAAGAGCAAGCAAACTTGTTATCGCGACGCGATCGGAAACCGGGGTCATCCCATCGCCGATTGAGTCTAATCCGGCACCATGCTGGTGATCGTGATGGTGCCCTAATAGATGATGCGCAGCGTGGACCTGCGGATCTTCGCCAAAGACACGACTGTGCCCGTGAGCCTTGCCAATCCATTGTCGATACAAATAGAACAGCCCAAAAAGGAGCAGGGCGCCTCCGGCGATGCGCGGAAACCACTCCCCCATCTTTTCGTGCAGCGCAAACCCGAACACGGTGAGGAGAAATCCCAAAACCGCGGTGAAGATTACGTGACAGCTGCCGGCCAGCGCAGTGATCGCGAGCGTTCTGGTCCTGGTCCATCTTTGGGCGCGCGCCGTGAGCACGAACGGGAGCCAGTGCGTGGGAATGGCGGCGTGGAAAAAAGCGACGCCGAAGCCGGTAATGGCAATCGTAGTGAGAACTGCTTCGTTCATCGCGAGAAACGAATGTGAAGTCGCTCGCGCCCGATGCCAATCGCTAACTCAATAAATCCTTACTGGGATTTTGGACCCGCTTCCGGCTCAAAGATTTTGCCAGGAAAAATGGCTGCTTAAGAATTGCTTTTGTAATTGTGCGAAGTTCCGGAGACTGCTCGTCAGCTGAAATCGCATCTGTTCGCCCCTGCGATTGAGAAACATCACTGAGCGCGCGTAAAGAGTGCCGTAGCAATCGTAATTGACGATAATGAGGAAGGTTTCCTTGTTTTCAATCACCACCGGATTCTTCTGCTGAGAGGCAATCGTGACGTGCGTCGCGGCGCTTGGAAGGGAAGCAATTACCTCATCGGACAGCCGTTTCATTGTCGACTCATCAAAGATCTGGGGCTGCGGCAGTTTGACTGTATTGATAATTGCTTCAGCTCCCAGATCGCTCTTCGGGTGAAGGATGAAACGAGAATTGTCGCCCACATATTGCCACCCGTGTGGTGGCGTATAGTTAACTCGCTGACTGCCGTCAGGAAAAACCAGATGGCTGAGCTTCGCTCCATCGAGCTCGTACTCGGCCACTTCCGGCGTCAGTTGCAAATCGGCGCGTGCGAAACTGCCGAAAAGAACGACGCATAATACGGCAAGTGGAACTCTTACTGGAGCGACCATCGGCCCTTCACATACGCGTAGACCATCAATGAACCCGGAGGTGGTCTTACCTTAAAGTTCTTGTCAAAGTACCAGTGCCGGGTTGGCGGCACGTATACGTTCGCCTTACCCCATTCACCGATTGATTGCTGACTTCGGTAAAGCTCCACCATGGATCCATAATAGGTCAGGATGGAGTGCGACCAGTCTTCGAGGAAACGCGGGAAATTTTCGGCGCCGCCGCTGTACGATCCGTCACCACCGGGGGGAGCTGTTGGAACAATACCGGCCAGGATCGCTGAGTTTACCGTTGTATTTGTTGCAACCCGGGAACCGGTTCCGGCGTATGAATTTGCGTCAACCCATGAGCTGGAAAGGATGTTCACCGCATCCGCGATCACGGCGCAGGGTGCGCGCGTATAGCCAGCAACCTGAGGTGTTGTCGGATCGCTGGGGCTTCCGTTTGAAGGAGGATTTCCACCGGTGTTGTAATCACCCTTAATGTAGAGCGGGTTCGGGCTCGCAATGGTAAGTCCCATCGAAGGAATCTTGGTGCCGTTGACCAGGCGCACTCCTCGTCTTAAAGAGCTGGAGTTGCTGCTGTCATAAATGAAAAGGATCCCGTTGAAACCAGACGCTTTGTAGGTGGGAGAAAACCCGCTGGTATTGTTCTCGAGCCTGCTGACATCCAGGGTTACCAGTCGAACTTGGGCAGCCTCTCGATTGTCTTGGATCGTTTGATTGGTAGTAATCGCTCCAGAGAACATCTGGTAGAGCGGATCTGTGGTGGCAAAAGGTGTTATCGTCCCGTTGCTGTTTGGCTGACCAATCGTGACGGTGTTGCCTGCGTCTACTTTTATCGCCACGCTCGCTTGGTTCCAATAGCGAGAAGTCGCCATGGGATCAGGGCTGCCGGCCACCGGAATCTGAATCAGCTCTTGATAGCTGTCGTTGTTTGGATTGCCGTCAGTCGTACTAAATATAGCGGTCGAATCCAGGCCGAACGGTTGTAAGGCGTTGTCCCGTGCCGGCGGCAAATTAGATACCCAAGTAGGCGTCGTAGGCGTTTCAGGATGTTGCCCATCGCCAGGCATGAAGGCATTGAACCAATCCGAAGCGTAAGTGACTTTGTCAGCGAAAGTCAGAGTGTTGTGAGCGGTATAGAGGTTGAAATTTGTGTGGACCCAGCCTGTGACGGTAAACGGAGGTCCCGGGTGGATTTCCAGAGGATCGACATAGAAAATCGCCCAGTTCCAAGGCGAAAGCTGTTGTTTGGAAAAAACGCGACGGACTTTGGCGACCACGTTGCCCTTTAAAGCGGGTAAGGTGACATCGGCTGATGCAATGTAGTTATAGCTAGCCGCGGTCGTGTTGGTCACACCGGTTTGAGACATGCCTACTGCGGGAGTGGGCGGCGTTCCGGCGCCGCCCGAAAGCGGCCGAAGTGTCCCATCGACGGCCACGATCTTGACATTCGAGACCGTGTAGTTGGAATCGTATTCATCAGAGAGGTCGGTAAGCGTTCCAGCCTTGGCGAAGTTTGTGACGCTGGGCATGTTCAACTGAGAGGAAGTCGGTAATGGAACACTCCCAAACGAATTCGTGGGCAGCGGTGAAGTGGGAGTTGCGCGGCAAATCGCCCGCCAGTTGGCAAACAATTGCTCAATCGTGGCATCTGCCAAAGCGACGGCCTTTTGCGAATTGGTTGTGCGTTGGACTAGCCGGTTAACTGTTGTGGTGTACTCCGCTGCGATCCCAACCACCACCATCAGTGTTGCCATCGCTATAAGGATGATGACAAGTGAACTGCCGCTTTGTTGATTTGGGTGACTTATTTTCATTGATAGGTGGCGAGCCGGGCTTTCATGGGCACTTGGCCGTTTAAGAAGATGTTAGCTGCTTTGAATCCGCGGTTGCTGTACTGGCTGTCCGCTGTGGAAAGATTGATTGCGGAAACAAAGCGATAATAGAGTGCCCCGCCCGTGGTAACGGGCGTGCTGAAAGGTGCGGCACTGGTGATATCAGTGCCCAAAACGGCGAACGCCTGCCTATTCGTTGGCCCGTTCCAATGCAGCTGTTGATTAGCGATCACGTACGAACAACGATCGGCAATAAACGCGACTATTGTGTAACTGGTTGTGCCCGTAATTCCCACAGGAACGTTGTGAGCGAGCGTGACCGTAAAACTACCGGCGCTGCCGCTGACTGCAGTAATGTCGTCCTCGATCTGATGCGTGGGAACGATTAGACGCTGCCCGGCTACCGGAGTCGGTCCGGCTCCAGAGGTTAACGTTAGCGTAATTTGATTTTGGCTGGTTGAGACATCCGCGTTGATCTTGTGCGGGCCGCTCGACCACTGTTGAAATGCAATTCCGGCTGCCGGTCCAGATCCGGACACCTGAGTCCCATTGGTATCAACCAGATAGGGCAGCGAGATGGCCGAATGCAGATCGCCCAGCATTTGCACCATGGCAGTGCGGGCCTGCTGGTGAGCCGTATTCATAGCCGTATTCTTGGCTCCGAGGATGGTGGTCACATTGAGCAACGAATACAGCGTCAAGCCGACTGTGCTAAAGACAGTGCTTGAGAATGCCAACTCGATGATCGTATAGGCGCGATTTTTTGTGTGGAGTTTCATATGTCCGAGGCCCGAATCGCACTCATTGAGAATGAGTAGTTCCGGTTGAGGTAGGTGTAGTTGATGGTTACGACCGCTTTGTACATGATCAGTAGGAAGGTCGTGGTCCCGCTGGTGTAAGTTGCGCTGATGTCTGTTACGGCCGTCGTCATTGTCCCGGCCACGACGATTCCCGTATTAGGGTCCTGATAAATTGGGACATTGTTCTGGGTGTGGCTCCCGATTTGCAGTTCGGGCGGGATCTGGGCAGTGCCGTCGGTATTTGTCTTTTGAGGATTAAAAGGGCTGTCCGATTGGATCAGGTCTATCTGATTCATTACCGCGGTGTAGGCTCCGGTGGCGTTACGAGCTGTGCTGGCAATCGCATTGAACTTGGTGAGCCCGCCGACTGTGCAAGCGAGGCCAATGGTCATGACCGCAATCCCAACGACGCTTTCAACGAGGGTGAAACCGGCTCTGGATCTTGGTGCGGTTGCTTGTGGGGCAAACATGGTGGTTATGGTAATTATAAGCACAAAGCATACCTATTTCTCGCTTTTGCGACGCACCTCGGGGGACCACTTTCTCGAATATGCGATTTCTCAAAACTGATAGAAATGGGCCCAGAATGACCGCCCTGTACCCTCAATTTTGTTGATTGTGCCTCGTTGACGAAACGTCACAGGAACCGAACAACGGGCGGGCGCGAGCCCGGTCGGGACTCCGATCAGAACATCAAAGAGTCGGGCTGGTGGGATTTGAACCCACGGCCTCCTGCACCCGAGGCAGGCGCTCTACCAAGCTGAGCCACAGCCCGAAATAATCAGCGAACCAAGGCATCCCAACCAGGAACACTAATTGCTCGCAGCGTTGACTCTTCGCCTGTTTCCCGGTTGCTGGCAAGCAATTCAAAACGCTTTCGTAATCGAGTCCTGATTCTTCGCGCCAGCGTCCAAGAATGTGGCAGCCGACCACTCGCATAAATCGATTGACAAGGAGTGGCTTCGCTCGCAAAGTCAGCGTTCCTTTTTACCATGCTAGCCCCGCAACTTATTTCATCCGGCTTCGACGGAAGCGTGGCCGCCATTCTTCAATTCCCGACGGAAGCATTACGCCCCGTCGTTTCCTCGCGCCATATGACGACTCAACTCCTGCAGGAAGCAGCTCTAGCGATCCCGAATCAGCAAATCCTGATCAACGTGGTCTCCAAGCGCGTGCGTCAGCTCGGCCTGGGACACCGACCCATGGTGGAGACAACGCCGCGCATGTCGCTCACCGATATTGCGCTTACGGAAATCATCGCGGGCAAACTCGTCTACGAACCCATTAAGGACTCTCCGAAGAGCGATTAAATCACGCCGGTAAGGGCGATTGGTCTCAATCGTCCGTTTCGATCATGGCTGCCGAGTCGATTCTTAATCGCAAGGCCCTTCGCGATTATCACATTCTCGATCGTTACGAAGCCGGGATCGAGCTCAAGGGCAGTGAGGTAAAATCCATCCGGGCCGGCAAAGCCAATATCGGGGATGCTTTCGCCCGCATCGAGAAAGGCGAGGCGTTTCTCTACAACGCCGACATCCAGCCGTACGCCCAAGCCAGCCACGAAATTCCAGCGGCGAAACGGATCCGCAAACTTTTGTTGCATCGACAGGAGATCGAAAAGCTCTACGGCGAAACGCAAGTCGCGGGACGCACGCTTGTTGTCCTGAAGCTGTATTGGAAGAACGGGAAGCTTAAAGCTGAGCTCGGCGTCGGCCAGGGCAAAGTCGCGCATGACAAACGCGCCGATCTAAAAAAGCGCGCCGTCGATCGCGAGACACAGCGCGAAGTCGCGAAATTCAATCGCAAACACTCTTGATCGCGAAATTCTGGAGAGCGCAGGCAGCTTGCCGCGAAGCGTTCCGTGCTGAACTATCAATCTCGGAATGATCGTTCGCTTTCTGATCCTGGCAGTCGCTCTGTTCATCGGCAGTTGGTTAATTTTCCGCCTGATCCACACGCTGCGTTTTTCTTTTAAAGACAAAGTTGCCCTCATCACCGGTGGCTCCCGCGGCCTCGGCTTCCTCCTCGCGCGCCAGGTTTGCCAGCAGGGCGGCCGCGTCGCGATTCTGGCTCGCGATCCTGATGAACTGGCCCGCGCAAAAGCTGAACTGGCATCGCGTGGCGGTGACGTATTGCCCATGCAGTGCGATTTGCTCGATCCCGCACAGATTCAATCTGCCGTTCAACAAATCCTCGATCATTTCGGCAGGATCGACATCCTGATCAACAACGCCGGGATCATCGAAGTCGGGCCATTTAATCACATGCAGCGCGACGATTTCGACCGCGCCATGCGAATTCATTTTTGGGCACCGTTCGAACTGATCACGCAGATCGTTCCCGAAATGCGGCGGATCGGCGGCGGCCGCATCGTAAACATCTCTTCCGTTGGTGGCAAAGTTGCCGTCCCGCACATGGCGCCGTACAGCGCGAGCAAGTTTGCGCTCACCGGGTTCTCCGACGCAATCCGCATCGAGCTTGCGCGTGACAATATCTACGTCACCACCGTCACACCCGGCATGATGCGGACCGGTTCGCAAGGTCACGCCCGGTTCAAAGGCGATCACTCGGCCGAACAAAAATGGTTTGAGCTATCGGCTAATGTGCCGCTCGCCTCCATTTCCGCCGAGAACGCCGCCAGAAGAATTCTCGCCGCCTGCGCAAGCGGAAAAGCTGCACTCGTTATGCCGCCTTCGGCATACTGCATCATCGTGGCCAACGCGGTTTTCCCGAACCTGGTGGCGCGCGTGATGAGAATCATAGACGGATTCCTGCCGCCGCAAGTTGGTGAAAGCGGCGATCAAGCTCGTCCGGGCGCGGACGTTCGTTCGTTGAAGTGAAGCGCCTCTTCGTCTCTATCGATCTGCCGCCAGGCATCGAGAAGTTCCTGGTCGATCTCGACCCGCAAATTCCCGGCGCGCGCTGGGTCCCAGCAAATCAAATGCATCTCACGCTCGGCTTCTTCCCTGACGTGCCGGAAGATGTGGAACTCGCCTTGCGCGAAAAACTCAACGCAATCGAGTTTCGCGCCTTTGTTCTTCCAATCGCCGGTCTCGGAAAATTTCCGGCAAGCGGCCCGACGAAAATAATCTGGATTGGAGTTGGCACCGGTCATCCCCATCTCTTTCAACTGCACAAGCGCGTGCAGGACGCTGCATTGGCGGTCGGGCTCGAAGCAGACCTGCGTGCCTGGCATCCACACATCACGCTCGCCCGTTGTCGCGATGTCTCGGAAGGCCCGCTCCGGAAATTCCTCAAATCAAACGCCGATCTCGATGCGGGAATGTTCCGTGTCGATGCTTTTCACCTCTATTGCAGCAAGCTCACGTCCGCCGGCCCAATTCACACCTGCGAGCTGACTGTGGCGGCTAAGGTGTAACTGGTGGTTCGGCGCAAGTCGATGGCGCCAAAATCGCATCGCGCATTCCGTGCAGGAATTTCTTATCGGCCGGGACGATTGTTGCCAGCGCGCCGCGCAGTTTCACCTTGTCCGCCTCAACGAAGTAGTACGGACAGAGACGAACACGCCCTTTCATTGTTTTGAGCTCGCCTGAATCCGGATCCCAGTATGGATGGTCGAACAGCCGGCCTTTGTGAAATTTCTGCATGATCGTCGGCGCCGATTCGAAGGTGGCCAGCCCATTGTCGATCCTCTTCTCCCATTCGACGTGGGCCAGATCGGACCCGAGAGAAATGCCGCGACTGCCCCAACCGAGCGGTGAAAATCCACTGACCTTCAAGAGAAGATCGCGATCCTTCTGACTAAATTTCGCCGCTTCGCGCCAGTCGTGAATTTCCAGGCGCGGGATCACCGCGTGTTGCGGCAGCGGCGTCGGATCGAGCAGCCATGAGTACGGAATCACCTGCTGCAGCTTCAAAAAATATTTCTCGCCCAGCTCGCGGCGCCAGAATTCGCGGAGCGGCTGCATCCAAAAAAGTGCGAACCACATCTTTTCCTCGAGATACGGTTTGATCGGTGGCGTGACCGCGACTCGGCCGTCTGCGTTCGCGCGAATAAGATTGTCGATTTTTGGAATGTTTGGCAGATCGAACAACTCGAAGAACCGATAGACCGCGCGCCCATCTTTGGGTTCGTAATTTTCAGCGGCAACGACACGCCAACTGTTGTCCGGAGTGTTCACCCCGGTTGGTTGTTGGAGGGACGACCTCTGTGTCGTCCCCGGACGCGACGGAGCGCGTCCCTCCAAGTGACCAGCGATCCATTCCATCTCCGGCCGGTACGTGTCCGACTCCTGCGAGATGACGATATCGCCACCATTTGGCAGGACGGTTTGAAATCCATCGAGCATTCCATCCGGACCGCCGATGATTTCCTTGTCGAACGCCGAATACGTTTGATTAAGCCACCCGGTCAGTCCGATCCCCCCGGGAACCGAATCGATCTCCGCGATGATGTAGCCTTCGTCGGTGAGAACGAGATCAGGGCGAATCACGCACGGCAGATCGTCGCGAATTTCTTTTCGCCGCGAAAGCTCGATCAGCTCCTTCGGCTTACCGGCATCGAGATAGCGAGCGACCCAGTCGGGTTGCTTTCCCTTAACACTCTGCTGGTAAAGCTGATTGCAGGCACGCTGGAAAACGAACAGTCGATGCCCCAGCTGTTCGAGCTCACCGAGAAATTTCTCGTCGACTGGAAATGCATCCGGCGAAAGAAGCCAATCCTTTTCCGCGAAAAGGCCCTCCTTGGGGAAGGCGTTGCGGATCGTTTCAAGACGGTTTTCGGCGACAGCAACCATTTCTCTGAAACAACTTTCAACGCTCAACGCTCAACGTCCAACGCTCAATTAGGAGCTTCTGAATGTTAATATTGAGCGTCGGACGTTGGGCGTTGAGCGTTGAGCGTTTGCTTCTGCAAAACAGTTACCGGCCAGCTGCTATTCTCTTCAGCGCCAGCTTCACCAGCTCCTCCGCCGATTTCGCTTCGCCTTTTTCCTGCAACTCTCGCACGGCTTTGTGGGCATCGACTTGTTTGTAACCGAGCGCGATCAAGGCGAGGACCGCTTCGTTCGCCTGTCCTTGCTCGGCTGTCGGCGCGTGTGCGGCGGTCGCGGCTTCCCACGCAGCCGCCACGCCAAGTTTGTCTTTTAGCTCAAGGACGATTCGCTCGGCCGTTTTCTTGCCCAGCCCGCTGATCTTTGAGAGTGCCGTAATGTCGGAATTCACAACGGCGGCTTTGAAATTCGTTACGCTCATGCCGCTCAAAACGGCGAGCGCGAGCTTCGGCCCGATACCGCTAACATTGTTCACCAGCAGCCGGAACAGATCCCGCTCAAGCGGACTCATGAATCCGTAGAGAATGTGCGCGTCTTCGCGGACGGCGAGATGCGTCAGAATGTGAATCGGCTGGCCGACAGCCGGCAGTTTGTCGTAGCTGGAAAGCGGAATGAGGACTTCGTAGCCAATACCGTTAACATCGACAACGGCTTGAGTCGGCAGGGCGGTCATCAATTTGCCGCTTAAAAATGTGATCATGGAGTTCCTAGAGTATTAGCTCAGCAAAGGCGAGTATCCATACTTTGTCATTCTGAGCGAAGCGAAGAATCTCTGATTATTTTCTGAACACTCCGCGGCCTCAGGCAGATATCGGAGATGTTTCGCTTCGCTCACCATGACAATTGGGGGGGCTGGAACGCTTTAAAGCTTTATCCCTTCAACTCACTCGGGCTTTAGCACGAGCGTGAGATCGACGCGTTTGCCTCTGGCGAGGTTAAAACCCTGCGTTGAAAACGTTTTCCACGTCTGGGGACGATTCGGGAACAACGTCTCCGTTAATGTAGTTGGAAGAATGACAAACCGCGGCCCCTCCTTGGACATGAAATCGGCCGCGTTCCTCTTGTTGAGTGGAGTCATGAAACCTTTCACCCGGGAACGAAAATACCAGACCAGGCTCGGCTCGTTGTATTCGACTGCGCCGAATTCCATTTCCGGCCGCAACGAGTCGCGCGACTCCAGAAAAAGAGCATAGGCCGGGAATGATCGCGCGATCGAAGGCGGCATTACGAAGGCGGTGACAACCAGGATCAACGCCATTGCGATCGCGATCCCCATGAAGCGCGTTACTTGTTGTCGTGACCAATGGCGCGCAAGTAGCAAGGCAAGCAGCGGAAACGCCGGCAGTGTGTAATGCGGCAATTTTGTTTTCACGAGTGTGAAAATGACAAAGACGATCGCGATGCCTCCGATCAGATAGTTGTCGACCTGATCCCGCCCCTTTCCGTTGTAGCCGGGATCGGCGATCCCGGCCTCCCGTTTGCGCCATAAGCTCCGCACCAGCCAGGGCACCTTGATCGACCACGGAAAAAAGCTCAGGAAAACCGTAACGAAATAGAATGGAAGCAACAGGAGATACATGCCGAGGGAATTTGAGCCGTGACCTTCCATCGTCGAAATCGATCGCTCGACGACATGATGCATGATTCCGACGCGAAAGAATTCGCCATGTGTTCGGATTAGCGCCGGGACAGCCCAAAGCGAAACAATCACGAGCATCAGTAATATTCCGCGAGCAAAAGCGAAACGGGAAGCCATCCCCGGCTCACGCAGAAACAGTATCGTCAATCCAACAGGCAGAAGCGGAATCCATCCGATCGGTCCCTTGGCTAGAAACGCAAAGGCGAGCGAGACATAAAATATCCACCACCATTTTCGATTTTCGATTTTCGATTTTCGATCTGGTGAGTCTGCCAGTCCGCTGCCCAAGAGTTCATGGCCAGCCCAAAAAGCCAGCGTCATAAAAAGCACCAGCCACATATCTGCGACGGCGGCTTTGGCGTGAATAAATGTTTGAAGGGAAAGCGTGAAGATGATTGCGGCCCACCAGGCGACCCGATCGCCGCCAATCCGCATGCCCCATGCGAAGATCGACACTGCAACGAGCGCCGCCGCGATTACCGACGGAAAACGGGCGGCGAAATCGTTCTCGCCGAAAATCCGGTAACTCGCGGCCTGGGCCCAGTAGGTGAACGGCGGCTTGTCGAACCGAAACTGATTATTAAAATACGGGACGACGTAATCGCTGCGCTCGATCATTTCACGCGTGGCTTCGGCAAAACGCGGCTCATCGCGATCGATCAGCGGCAGGCTCCAGGTGCCGGCCAGGTGAAAAAGCACGCAACCGGCTAAAAGAAGGATGTAATTGCGGGTTGCGGATTTCACTCGAGAACTCAAAATAGCGGTCTCCAAATGTGACGGGAACTTATTTGTGAAGCGCACCTCTATTTTTTACTGGCTCGGCGGCATTGTGATTGCCGCGATTGGCATCTCGACGGCTTTTTATTTTGATGAAGCGGTCCGGAGTTTCATCTCACAGCATCAGAACCAAGAGGTGAAGAACTTTATGCGCAATGTCAGCCGATTCGGCGACTGGCCGGAACACCTTGCGCTCGGCCTCCTTTTTGCCGGGATTGCCTGGTGGCGCGGTAATAAGCGTTGGACGCGCATCTTCTTGTCGATGTTAATCGCGCTCGCGATTGCCGGCGTAGTCAGTCGCGGGATCAAGATTACAACCGGCCGCGCCCGGCCGTCAGTGAAAACTGAAGAAGTTTGGAATGGCCCGCGCTTAAGCTCCAAATATCATGCATTCCCATCGGGCCACGTCGCCGCATCGATGGGGTTCTTCGCCGCTCTATTCCTGGCAAATTGGCGTATCGGTCTAGCTTGTTTGCCAATCCCAATCGTAATCGGGTTTTCGCGAATGTACGTCGCGGCTCATTACTTGTCGGACGTCGTGTGCGCTGCGGTTCTCGGGATTCTCTGCGCGATCCTGGTCGCGAGAGTGCTGGGTCGAAAACGCGAACCTGAGGCGACCTAACGCATTTAGAATTTGTAGGAAATGCCGGCGGTCACGCTGTGGAACGTCACACAGGCCTCATGGTGACCTGTAAAAATCGGATCGGTAGCCACGCTGGAAAAATCCGCGCACTCCAAATCGGTGTAGCGATAGTCGGCCCTAACGCTCCAGTGATCGGTGATACAGTATTGCAAACCTCCGCCGACCATCCAACCGATCTGAGTATCATTAGTTGAACCTTCTTCGCGAAACGCTTCCTCCGGTTCACTCACTCGCTGAGAAAAATCGATATCACCTATGGCGAGTCCGCCGGTGATGTAAAAGAGGAGCCGGTTCCATGCGTAACCGAAGCGTGGTCCGAGCGTTGCGCGATAATGAGTTTTGAATGACTGCCGAACGATGATCTCATCACCGCTCCCCGGATTGACGAATTGGACACCGCTGTTGAACGAGTCGCGCAGACCTACGTAATCGACATTCGCTTCTCCACCCAAGAGCCAATGATTCCACTGATAGTTGTAGCCAACAAACCCGCCCGCAACGAGTCCGTTCGCATTCAGGTTCCTCGAGCCCAGGTGCTGACCAAAAGTTTCATCCGAAGGCTCGCGAAAGATCTCCCATTCACCGGTAAGATTGAGATCGATGTCGGCCCGATCGAAGGCACCTCCGATGTTCCCGCCGATGTAGAAACCGGTCCAGTTGCAGCCCTCTCGCACTTCCGGAGTCGAAACGACTGCTTTCTTGTCAGAGCTGATCGGCTCGGGTCCGGCGAACCCGAATGGTGACATCAAAGTCAAGAATAGGACGGTGAGGGATATGTTCTTTGTGTTCATAATCTTATCTAGAATTGATAAACGAACCCCGCAGTAACGCTATGAAATGTCACATCGGCTTCGTGATGGCCACTAAAGCCAGACAAATCCTGTTGCCTCCCGGGAGAGCGGAGTGTCCCGGTGGTCGAAAAATCGGCGCCTTCCAAGTCGATATATCGATATTCCAATCGCACGTGCCAGTGTTGAGTCAGGCAATATTCCGCTCCGGTCCCCACCATCCAACCCACCTCCGTGTCGTCACTCGAACCTTCCTGTCTTATTCCACTGTCCGTTTCGTTGAGTCTTTGCGAGAAACGGACATCTCCAAACGCGAGACCACCCGTTCCGTAAAACATTAGCCTGTTCCAGGTATAACCAATGCGGGGCGCGAAAGTCGCCACATAGTGTGTTTCGAAAGATTGTCGAAGATTGATCACATTTCCGCCGTCCCCTGCGACGGTTTGATATCCGCTGTTAAAAGAATCGCGAAGTCCCAGGTAGTCGATGTTGGCCTCGAGACCGAAGACCCAGCGCCGCCATTGATAGTTGTAGCCGAGAAAACCTCCGGCGATCAAGCCGTTGGCATCCAGATCTCTTGAGCCGAGTTCTTCACCAACATCGCGCGTGTGCGGCAGGCTCGTATTCCAAAGCCCATCAAGCTCGAGCCGCAAATCGGCGGTATCAAAAGCACCGCCAATGTTCCCTCCGACATAAAAACCTGCCCAAGTGCACGGCTCTTGATGTTCCTGCGGCATGACTACGGCCTTTTTGTCGTCGCGAATCGGTTCGGGCCCCGCGATCAAAAATCCAGAGCCAATTTCCAGAGCAAGGAAGGCTAGAACTACTCGGTTCATGTTCCGGTAATACCCAGCCTTACGCCTCAGGTCAATCGCCAATCGAAATAGAATGGCATGGCGGAGGGGGTGAGATTCGAACTCACGAGACCTTTCGGCCTTCCGGTTTTCAAGACCGGCGCGATCAACCGCTCTGCCACCCCTCCGGTTTCGGCCTCGACTGTAGCGGCGCTCTATGAGCGTCGCAAACTTTGGGACCTTTAGGCCGTTGCGATTAAATTTTATTCTGGACGCACTAATATGTTCATGTGAACGTTTACCGTGTCGAAGCGCAAATTTGTGCCCATCGTAGCCGAGACACCCCAGAGCCGAGCCGCTGTTCATGGCCGGGGTGCCTCATGGAGTCCAGCGAATCGCTTCGAAAAACTACATGTCGATCTAACCGACGCGGATGTCGCCCAGGACGATCCGAATGCTTTAGAGAAGCCACGACGAGCAACACAATTCTTCCGCGATTCGACCAAAACAATTATCGCGCAAAATAACAGTCCGGACGTCGGCTTCGAGGTAAGCATCAACCCATATCGGGGCTGCGAACACGGATGTATCTATTGCTTCGCCCGCCCCACCCACGAGTACCTCGGTTTTTCAGCCGGACTCGATTTCGAATCAAAGATCGTAGTGAAACATGACGCGGCTCGATTGCTGGAAGCCGAATTGTCGTCTCTCAAGTGGAAACCGAAGCTTCTGATGATGAGCGGCGTGACTGATTGTTACCAGCCGGTTGAACGCAAAATGCGCCTAACAAGGTCGTGCCTGGAGGTCCTGGCGAGATTTCGAAATCCCGTTGGCATACTCACGAAAAACAAATTAGTCACCCGCGATATCGATGTCTTGTCGGAGCTGGCGCGCTATCACGCCGTCGCCGTGAATCTTTCGGTAACCACGTTGGAGCCAAAGCTTCAACGCATTCTTGAGCCGCGCACTTCGTCTCCATCGGCACGCCTGGATGCAGTGGCACAATTGCGCGCGGCTGGCATTCCAGTCGGCGTGATGGTCGCACCCGTTATTCCCGGGATTACCGACCATGAGATTCCATCGATAGTCGCGGCATGCGCTAAAGCCGGAGCGCAATTCGCCGGCTACGTCCTGCTGCGTTTACCTTGGGCGGTGGCGCCGTTATTTGAGCACTGGCTCGATGAGCACTTCCCCGAGCGAAAGGAGAAGGTATTGGCGCAGGTACGAGATACAAGAGGCGGCGACAAACTCTACGATTCACGCTGGCGCACACGGCAAACCGGCGAGGGCGCCTTCGCCGAGCACATCCAGACAATGTTCGAAGTAAGTTGTCGCCGAGCAGGCTTTGGGGAGCGGCCGAAATTATCTACAGCGGCGTTTCGAAGAACGACCGAGCAGCTCCACCTTTTTGGATAGCCCAGGGCTGGTGAAATTGCAGAGCGCTTCTGTGAAACGCCACACCTAGCTCGGCGTCTGACACAGACGCCCTACAACCTAAACGCCATCATCAGGTTCAGTTACTAACCGCGCGCGGCTGTTTGGCGAGGTTCACGCGTCCAAGGATCGTCAGCATCAACACGCCGCCAATAAGACCGAAAGGCGCCATGAAATAAAAATAATTGCCCCAGCTTCGGTCGAGGAGCGCGCCCAGAAAGATTCCGGCAAGACTTCCGCCAAAATATTGAAACGAATCGATCACGCCCGAAGCGAAGCCGGCCATTTTTGCGCCGCCAATGTCCATGGCCGCCGCCGTCCCCAGGATTGAGTGCGTCGCGTTGGCCGTAAACGAAATGAGAATGAGAAACAAAACCGCGGCATTGACGCTGTGAAATTGTGCCGCGGCAAGAATGATGGCTGTTTCGAGAAAATAGAGCGCTGCGGCAACCGGCGCGCGGCGGCCATGAAAGACCTTGTCGGAAATGAAACCGGAAATAAGTGAGCCGGCTGACGCCACAAACGGAATCGAAAAAGCGATCAGTTGAAATTGTGCGGATTGGTAATCTACGTGATGCACTTCTTGCATGAACCGCGGGAACCATTGATCGATGCCCTGCCGGACCGCTCCGGTACATCCATATGCGCACGCGACGATCCAAACTACGGGATTCGTAACGATGATCTTGAACACATCGAAAACTTTTGCCCGGACCTGACCACCGGTTTCCTCGTCCGGATTTACGGGAGGAAAGCCCGCCGCCTCAGGCGTTTCTTTCACGATCAGCGCCATGCAGATACCGATGACGAGAGCAATGCCGGCCGGTATCCAAAATAACCACCGCCAGTGCAACGGAGGAATTCGGAGCAAGCCGAGAAACGTAAATCCCGCCAGCAGAGCCGGGCCCAGCTTAAAAATACCGAAGCGACCCAGATTGATCATGAACCCAAAGATGCCGGCAAAGCCTCCCCGCTCTGTGGGACGGAACCACGCGGCATTGATCTTCACCATGCCCGGCGAGCCGAATGCCTGCACATATCCGTCGATTCCGCGAATCACGACGAACAACCACAGCAATCCCCAAAACGACGCGACCCCAAAAACGACATTCATGATGATGGTGCCGGCTGCGCCGATCAGCATTGCGCGTTTTCCACCGAGGTGATCGGCCAGAAGTCCATTGATGATCTGTCCGCAAGCGTAAGCCAGGAGCGCAGTCGTGATAATGTGCCCCATCTGCGCCTTGGAGAAGCCGAACTCGCCGCTGATCGAACTGTTCGCCAGCGACAAATTGTAGCGGCACATGTAGAACGACGTGTAGAGCAGACCGATGAACGTCCAGTTCAATCCGCGGCGCGCACGAAAACCGGGCGGATGCGGAACAAGAATTGGAGCCTCTGCTGCCTCAGCCATTTCTTACACAATGAGCGGCGACAGCCGAATGAGACAATCAAAAACGTAGTTGAGCTTTGCCCAACATCTCAGAGGGTTCAGACGCTATGGCATTGAACATCGAGAACCTGCACATTGGAATGAGAGTGAATCATCCGCGCTACGGCGTAGGCGTGATCAAGGCGCTCACTCAACACACCGCCGATATTTCTTTTGACGACGCGCCACGGACGCTAGATCCCGCATCGGCCGATCTCACATCGGCGGAGGCGACCGCTGCGTTAAGCGGTCTTCAGGTTCCACTCGCGAATTTGATCCGCGAAACCGCGGAGGCGGTGGTCGAGGCATTGGGTTTGGAAAAAAAAGACGCAATTGTAGAGGGATTGGCGAATAAGTGGCACGGCGGAACGCTCGTCCTGCAAACAGCTGACAAATCGCTTCAGCCGAAAGACGTGCCGCTCGAAACCTTCTTTCACAAAATCGTGATGATCCGCAACAACTTGCGCGTCCTCGAACAAAAAGTGAACGCGAGCGATAAACTCACCGACGGAGACAAGTTCGAGATGCAGCAATACATCACTCGCTGTTACGGATCGTTAACGACCTTCAACGTGCTCTTCAAAGACAAAGAGGATCAATTCAGATCCGGTTGATGATGCGTCAACCGTCATCCCGAGTCGCGCAGACGACGAGGGACCTCTCATTCGAGGTCAACGTACTCAAGTATCGCTGACATTCGGATCGCGTTGCTGAATCGCGAGCGCGTCCCTAAATTGGGGGAACCTTCGCTCCGCCCAGGATGATAAAGGATTATTTAAGCGATCCAAATTGTCTTCATGTTAACAAACTCGCGAATGCCGGCGGCACCGAGCTCGCGCCCAAACCCCGACCGCTTAATGCCACCGAAAGGCAATCTTGGATCGGATGCGACCATCGCATTGATGAAGACCATTCCGCTCTCAAGCTCGGAAGCGAAAAGCTCCTGCTCGGCACGATCATTCGTCCACGCGCTCGCGCCCAACCCGAAGGGACTATCGTTTGCGATTTCGATCGCCTCCGCCGAGTCGCGCACACGAAAGATCGACGCCACCGGTCCGAATATTTCCTCCCGATAGGCAGGCGACTTCTTCGGAATATCGACAAGCACAGTCGGCTCATAAAAAAATCCGGGGCCGTGAATCCGATTTCCTCCGGTCAATAATTTCGCGCCTGCCGCGATCGACTTCTGCACCTGCTCGTGCACACCGGTTAGAATGTGCTCGGTCGCAAGCGGTCCCATCTCGGTCGCTTCATCGAGCGGATCGCCAATTTTCAGCGCTCGCATTCGATCCACGAATTGCGTGACGAACTTGTCGTAAACTTTATCTGAAATCAGAAATCGCTTTGCTGCGATACAGGATTGACCGCTGTTGATGGTGCGGGCCTTGAGCGCCGTGTTCAACGCGGTTTCGAAGTGGGCGCTCGGCATCACGATCAAAGCATCACTGCCGCCCAGCTCCAGCACCGCTTTCTTAATTTCACGCGCCGCGATGCCAGCCACTGCGCTTCCGGCTTTTTCACTCCCGGTCAGCGTGACCGCCTTTACACGAGGATCGACAATTACCTTTTCAACCTGTTCCGCTTCGATAAGCAAAGTTTGGAAAACCCCCTCCTCAAATCCAGCGCGGAAAAAAATCTCTTCAATCGCGAGGGCGCATTGCGGAACATTGCCGGCGTGCTTGAGAAGGCCAACGTTTCCTGCCATCAAGGCCGGCGCGGCAAAACGAAAAACCTGCCAGAAAGGGAAATTCCACGGCATGACCGCGAGCACGGGCCCGATCGGTTCGTAACGAACATAGCTTCGCGCCGCGTCGGTTTGGGCGGCCTCATCCTCGAGAAAGCGCTCCGCGTTTTCGGCGAAAAATCGGCAACAACGCGCGCACTTATCAATCTCATCGATCGCAGCACGGAAGAGCTTGCCCATTTCCAGCGTTATGATTTGGGCGAATTTTTCCTTTTCACGCTCGAGGAGCGAAGCGGCTGCCAGCATGAGCTGCGCGCGCTTCGGAAAAGTCTCCCGTCGATGCTGGGCGAACGCCGCCTCGGCAAGTTTGAGGCGCTTCTCGATCTCAGCGTCGCTAAAAGCCGGAAATTCTTTCAGCTTTTCGCCCGTGGCCGGATTGATCGACGCAATTGCCATTTTTCATTGTAGCGGCGGTCTGTGACCACCGCATACTCTTCTTAAAATCTCCGGCGTCTTGGGAATCGAAAGTGCGGCGGTCGGAGACCCACCGCTACAGCCGGAGACCCTTCGGGATCAAAATTCGATCGAGCAGGTCGAACAGCGATTGGACCAACAGCGCTAGCACTGCGGCCGGGATTGCCCCCTCTAATATCGTCATATGATCATTCAGATTGAGTCCGCTCAGAATGGGCTCGCCCAGTCCGCCGGCACCGATCAGCGCCGCGAGCGTGGCAGTTCCGATATTGATGACGGCACTGGTCTTGATGCCTGAAAGAATGGATCGTGAAGCCATCGGGAGATAAATTTGCCACAGTCGAGCGGCCGGTTTGAGTCCCAGGGCAATTGCTGATTCGCGCAACGATCGCGGAATATCCTGCAATCCGCTTGCCGTGTTTCGCACAATGGGCAACAAGCCATAAAGGAAAAGCGCGGCAATGGCGGTCCGAACGCTAATTCCGAAGAATGGAATCGGAACGAGCAAAGCGAGCAATGCCAAGGACGGAATTGTTTGCACAATGCTGGCAAAACCGAGGATCGCTTGTCCGACTGCACCGCCACGGCTGGCGAAAATGCCGAGCGGAATTCCCACAATGACGGCCAGCAGGAGCGAGAAGCCCGCCAGTTCGAGGTGGCGCAAGGTCCAGCGCGTCAGCTTGTCCGAAAATGATTCGCCAAAATCGGTTGATGTCGAACTTCCGTCTTTGTCGAAGTACAAACTCGCGGCCCGGGCATAGCTTTTAGTGCGCTCGGCCTCGCCGTTGAGGCGAATCATTCGCGCTTCGTCAATTGTGCCTTCAAGCTTGCGCAGAGTGGCGATTGTCATTTCCGGCGAAGAAAGCCGATACAGAAACACCGCGTCGTAACGCGGAAAGAAATTCAGATCGTCAGTGAGTGTGACAAGATTGTATTCGGCGATCTTTGCGTCAGTCGAGTAAGCGTCCTTTACATCGATCTCTCCACTCTTGAGCGCGGCATAACCGAGAGCGTGGTCGATCCCGATCACGCTTTGTGGACGCAGTTGATAACGCGCTATCAACGGCCGCCAACCGTCCTGTCGATCCAAGAATTCGTGGGTAAGGCCAAGCTTGAGTTCCGGATGACTCCGCAGATCGCTGATCCTGCTGACACCAAGCCGCTTCGCCATATCTCGTTGCATCACCAGCGCATAAGAATTGTTGAATCCGAGCGATCTGGTCATTCCGACACCGAATTTTGCCAGCGCGCTGGGCAAATCCACCTGTCGATCCTTTAATATCTCCTCCGCAATCGTTCCCGTGTATTCAGGATAAATATCGATCTGTTTGCTACGGAGCGCCTGCCACACAATGATGGTGCCACCCATTCCTTGTCGATGTTCGGAAGGAATTCCGGCATCGATTAGCGCGCGTTTCGCAATCTCTCCGAGCACATACGACTCGGTAAATTTTTTGGAACCGACAACGATCGGCGCAGCAAACGATGAAGAAATCACAATCAGAAAAACAGGAAGCCAGGAGGAAATACTGAGTCTGACCATTCTCCACGACCGGAACCTATGTTCCTGTTTTTCTGATTTCCTGACTCGCTTCATATAACCGAAAGGCTTCGTTGCGCATTGATGAACTCGGAAACGAAATCGTTTGCCGGCCGGTCCCGGAAATCCCCGATAGCACCTTGCTGAACGATGCGGCCTTCGTTCATGAGTACGATTGCGTTGCCGAGATACGCGGCCTCGGCCAGATCATGCGTCACTACCAACACGGTTTGCTTCAGATTCGTAAAGATTTCCTTTAAATCCTTTTGCAGCGCGGCCCGGACAAGTGGATCGAGTGCGCCGAGCGGTTCGTCCAGTAACAACAGCTCGGGTGAAAGCATCAGAGCCCGCATCAGACTGACCCGTTGCCGCTGGCCGCCCGAAAGCTCCGCCGGATAACGATCGAGCAGGGCTTGCGAAAATCTTGTTAGCTCGCACAACCCGAAGAGCCGGTCGTGCATTCCGCCGGCATCTTTTCCCAGGTGCTGTGCCATCAACAAGACGTTGGCGCGCGCGGTGAGATGCGGAAACAAACCGCCTTCCTGAATTACGTAACCGATGTGATGACGTAAATTGTCGATGTTATCCCTAGTGATCGACTTGCTGTCGAATTCGATCGTTCCGGTATCCGGTTCGACCAAGCCGATGATCAACCGGAGCAGAGTTGATTTGCCGCAACCGCTGGGACCGATGAGGACGGTGGTCTTTCCGCGCTCGAGCGAAAGACTGGTTGATTGCAGAGCCGCCGCTTCGCCGTAACGCTTGCTGACATTAACGAGTTGAACCAGCGCGTTCATGGTGGCCCCGGAATCCTGTGGGGGCTGAGGTCAGCTCCCGCGGCTGCAGGTGAAATAGAAAACGCCAAACAAACGCGATTCGTCCGTCCAGATCTTGTGAAACTCGAACCCTGCCTTACGAGCGAGCACCGAAAAACTTTCCGTTGTGTGTTTGTAGGAATATTCCGTCAGAATCTTTTCGCCGGCGCGGAATTCGAAAGTTCGACCTTCGATATGGACGACCTGCGCCTTTTCACTGATCAAATACATCTCGATGCGACCTTCGATTGAATTGTAAATCGCGCGGTGCCGCCAATTCCTGAGATCGAAATCCGCACCGAGCTCACGATTCGCACGAACGAGCAGGTTCAGATTAAACTCGGCCGTGACGCCCTGTGCGTCATTGTACGCCGCCTCGATCACATGAGGATCCTTTTGCAGATCGACGCCAATGAGCAGGCCGCCATCTGGGCCGCAGAGTTTCGCAACCCGTCGCAGAAAACCGGCGGCTTCGTCCGGCTCGAAGTTTCCTATGGTCGAGCCCGGGAAATAGACAATTTTCCGGGAGGCTTTAGAGCGCGGCGAGGGAAGCACGACCGGCTGGAGATAATCGGCGCAGATGGGCAGGACTTCCAAGTCGGGAAAAATCCTCCGAAAAGCGGCAGCCGATTCGTGCAGCTGCTTTTCAGATATGTCGACCGGCATGTAGACGGCCGGCCTGTCGAGGGCTTCCACTAATATCCGCGTTTTGGTGCCGGCACCCGTGCCAAGGCCGATCAATTCGATGTTGGATCCGAGATCTGAAGCGATTTCGTGGCGATATCGCTCCAGAATCTTAATCTCGGTACGGGTGACGTAATACTCAGGCTGTTCGCAAATTTTCTTAAACAGCCCCGCGCCGCGCGCATCGTAAAAATACTTGCATGGAAGCGTGCGCGGATCGCTGGAGAGACCAGCAACTGCATCGGCAGCAAAATCTGAATTTGCCGGCTCTGGCGCGAGCACGGTGGCTTTTGGGTTCATCGTGGATCGCGCGCGAGTCTAATCCCGGTGAACTGCCACCGTTTTTCCGGCTGGAAGAAATTGCGATAGGTGCGGCGGATGTGCGTGCGCGAAGTCGCACACGAGCCGCCGCGCAACACGTATTGGTTGCACATGAATTTGCCGTTGTATTCCCCGAGCGCGCCGGGCGCGGCGCAATAACCGGGATAAGGCGAATACGAGCTGCGGGTCCATTCCCAAACATCGCCAAACATTTGCTGAAGGTTTGACCGGCCGGAAGCCGGAGCCGGTTGCGGATGAAACACTTCGCTTTCAACAAAATTTCCCCCTATGTCGATCTTCGCCGCTGCACGTTCCCATTCGAACTCGGTAGGCAAACGCGCGCCACTCCAGTTGGCAAAGGCGTCGGCTTCGAAGTAACTGATGTGCGTCACCGGCTCGTTTTCATCAACCGGGCGAAACCCGGAGAGGGTGAAGTTGCACCATCGCCCGTCGCGCTTTGTCCAATATAGCGGGGCCTCCCAGCCTTGTTCGTTCACGGTCGTCCAGCCGAGCGACAACCAGAGTTCCGGCCGCTTATAGCCATTGTCTTCGAGGAAGGAGAAATACTCACCATTTGTGACGGGCCGTGAGGCCAATGAAAAAGGCAGAACCAGTGCGCGATGACGCGGCCCTTCGTTGTCGTAGGAAAATCCGCGCCCGTCATGGCCGATTTCGAGCGTAGTCTCATCGAACTCAACAAACGTCATCGATGCTGGCACGGAAGAGACGATGTCGATCTTGCGGCCGCGAAAGACGGGATGAAGCGGGTTTTGGGCAAGGACATGTTTGATGTCAGTGATGAGCAATTCCTGATGTTGTTGCTCATGATGAATGCCGAGAACAATGAGCGGCTCGATCTGATCCAGAAGTTCGTCGTCGGCACCGGAGACGAGATTGCCGATGTGTTCGTCGATCGCCGAACGATACCGATGCGTCTCCTCGACCGTGGGCCGCGAGATCAACCCGCGGAGGTCGCGCCGGTGCATGTCGCCGGCAGCGTTGTAGTAAGAATTAAAGAGGTAAGCGTACTCCTCGTTTTCGGGTCGATACCCGGCGATCCATTTCTTGAGGATGAAAGTCTCGAAGAACCACGTCGTGTGAGCAAGATGCCATTTTGTCGGGCTCACATCGGGCATCGATTGCACGACGCAATCTTCAGGCGCGAGCCCCTGGCAAAAGGCCGAAGTAAATCTTCGGACCTGATGAAAGCGCGAAAGCAGTTGTGCGCCGCGTGTTTCGGCAGCGGCAGCAGACCTCTGCGACACTGGTTTTTCGTCAATTGTCGTGGCCACGGCTAGATTCAGCTGTCTTCGCCTTCCTCTTTCAGCTCTTTTTTGCGCGCCTCGAGCATTTGATCGTGCGTGGCATCCTCCACACCGCCGATCACCAAATGTTCGCCCACCGTTTCCTCTTCCTCATCCACGCCAGGACGCGGGACGCGTTTTCCTCGCGAACCCGCGGGCACGTACCAATCATCGCTCAATTCCGCGCTTTGCTTGGTTTCCTCTGGTGGCGTGGGATGTTCTGCCCCGCGGAGCTCCTTGCGAGCCTGAGCCCTATCGCTATCGGTAAATTTATCAGGATTGCGCTCATCAATCATCGCAATTTCCCGGGCGCGTTTCTCAATATCCTCCGGTGAGGGCACGCCGAACCCGTTGCCATGCAATGAGATTTTTCCCGCGCCTTCTTGTGAGTAATCATTCATATAAATGGATACGGAATTGTGATGTGTATTGTTCGTCTAATCGCAACGATAACTTGGATGTTGCCTGTTCCAAGGGGCTTTTTGTCGATGGAGTTTTCACCTTATGAAGGTGCTTGAACTCACTGCTGGCGGCCATCTCGCCTTTGAGGAATATGGCGATCCAAGCGGGACACCAGTCTTTTTCTGTCACGGTTGGCCCAGTTCCCGGACGATGGCGCAACTGACGGACGCCGCGGCGCGCGATCTCGGGGTGCGAATCATTTCGCCGGACCGTCCTGGAATTAGCGAATCGGCATTTCAGGCAAATCGCAAACTGCTCGATTGGCCGCCGGTTCTGAGCGAACTAGCGGACCATCTTCAAATCATAAGATTTCACATGCTGGCTATTTCCGGCGGAGCTCCCTATGCCTACTCGGCCGCGTGGGCGATGCCAGAGCGGATCCGGGCGATTGCGATTGTGAGCGGCGCAGTGCCGATTACCGATCTCCGCGACCACGGTGGATTGCTCAGGCTTTATCGCTGGATGCTGAAGCTTCATCGAACGTCTCCGGAGTTTTTGCGAATGTGCTTTCACGCGGCGCGACCGTTTGCCGCGAGACGCGTCCCCATTCGATTGCGACCGTTGGTCCTGAAATTTCTCCATCCTACGGACGCCGCTGTCCTTCGAGACAGCGCGGCCTTTGAAGCCTGCTTTGAAAGCGCGCGCAGAGCGTGGCGCGGGTCGGTCGAGGGAATTATGACCGATGCGCAGGTTTACGCTCAGCCATGGGGCTTCCAACTGGAAGATATCCATGTGCCGGTTCGTTTTTGGCACGGTAGCCATGACCGCGCGTTTTCCTATCGAGTGGCGGAGGAAGTGGCTCAGCGATTGCCGAATTGCAAGGCGCGTTACATCGATCGCGCGGGCCATTATTCGCTGCCGATCCGCCACATGGGCGAGATTCTCGAAGACTTGATCTCCGTAGATGCGGGCGAACCGGCTTAATCGCCTGCCGACTCCAACTTTTTCTGTCCGTAAGGCATGGGTGGCGCTAAGAGTTGAGCGTGGAGGATTTCACAACAGGAACAATTGCCAAGGAGCCGGTGCGCAGGCAATGGAGCATCGAAGCGCCGTTCGACGAGCGAGTGCGCGAATTGGTCCAGGAATGGGGGGCCGGAAAAACTCCGGAACTCATTGAGGAAATGATCGTAACAGCGCTAAAGATCGCGCGTGATGAGATGGGCGTGGCCGACCTCAAACTGATTAATCGTTCTTTAAAAGAGCTTCGTTATGCCGCGAAAGTTTTCGCGCCGTATACCAACGTGCGAAAAGTGGCCGTGTTCGGCTCCGCCCGGACGGCTCCGGACGCGGCAGTCTCTCGAATGGCCGAAGAATTCGGTCGCGAAATGGTAAAGCAGAAGTTCATGGTGATTACAGGCGGCGGCGACGGAATCATGGGTGCGGCCCAGAAAGGCGCAGGGCGGGAAAACAGTTTCGGTCTCAATATCAGGTTGCCGTTCGAGCAAAGGGCGAATCCGATCATCGAAGGCGACGGCAAACTGGTTAACTTCAATTATTTTTTTACCCGGAAATTGAATTTCGTGAAGGAAACTCACGCACTCGCGCTGTTCCCTGGCGGGTTCGGCACGATGGATGAAGGGTTTGAAGTGCTCACTTTGATGCAAACCGGCAAGGCCAGAATCATTCCGCTGGTCCTTCTCGACATGCCCCAAGGCCGGTATTGGGAAACGTGGATGAAATTCGTTCGCGATGACATGTTCAATCTCGGTTACTTGTCACAGGAAGATTTTTCGCTTTTCAAACTTTGCCACAGCGTGACCGATGCGGTGAATGAGATCGCGCAATTTTATAAGAATTATCACTCAGTGCGCTGGGTGGGCGATCAGCTCGTCCTGCGGATTTACCGGCCGCTTTCGGACCAGGCGCTTGTCGGCCTAAACAAGAATTTCGCCGATCTTGTGCGCGACGGCGAGATTGTACAGGGAGCCGCATTGCCCGCGGAGAAAAACGAGCCGGAAATATTGAGTTTGCCGCGTCTGGTTCTCGCGCCGCATCGCCGCGACTTCGGGCGATTCCGTCAACTGATCGACGCGATCAATGCGTCCTCAGTCGTTTGAAACGAGTTCTGCAGTCGCGACCGGCGCCAGCGAGGACGCGAGCCGCGTTGAAGGTTCCAGCTGGGCGTGACGGCAAAGTGATGCGTCCACCCGCAGTTTTTTCTCCATCATCCGGTCGAACGAAAAGTGTTCGCGGGCGTATTGAAGGCCATTGGCCGCACAGCTCGCCATTAGTTTTGGCTCGGTAACGAATTCGAGGATCGCGTCGGCCAGAGCTTGGGCATCGCCCGGCTCGACGGAGAGGCCGTTCTGCCGATTCTCAATGATCTCCGGGATATCGCCCACCTTGGTCGCCACGACGGTGCGACCGCTGGCGAACGCCTCCCGCAAAACGATCGGAGAGGCTTCGGTATGCAAAGACGCGATCGCCACCATGTCACACGCGGCATAAATGTCGGGCGTATCCCAGCGATAACCGACCATGAAAATCTTACCGGCCAGCCGCGCCCGGTTGATGGCGTTTCGCACTTTCTCACCCAGCTTGAACGAGCCGGTGCCCTGCCCCACGATGACGAAACGCACATCCGGCCGCTCTTCCAATACAAGGCGAGCCGCTTCCACCAGTACGAGCTGACCTTTATCGGGGCGAATCATGCCCACATTGGCAATGAGAGGCGTGTCGGCAGCGATACCCATCTCGCGCCGGAACTTCATTCGGTCACGCGATGGGTTGAACCGATGCAAGTCGACGGCCGATCCGATCACTTCGATCCGGTTCGCGTCGATTCCGTGGTGATCAACAAGCTGTCGCCGGATCACCGCTGCATCGGCAACAATTTTTGCGCAGCCGTATTTGAAAATGAATGCGCGGCCCCGGCTGCTAATCGGGTTTGTGATGCAACGGGCGCGCGTCACCGGGATCCCGAAAAAGTAGAGCGGCAGGGCGAGCCAATGATCTTTGGAACTATAGGTCTTAATGAGATCGATTTTCCTCCGCCGGCAAAATCTCCAAAGACGCCAGGAACAGACCGGGTCGAGCCGGTGCTGCATCGGCATAGTGAACACCCGCGTTTCGATAGCGCGGGCCTTGACGACGACTTCGCTTTTCGGATCGCAAATCAGCCAGGCTCTATGGCCGTGCGCGTTAAGCCAGTTGATCTCCAGACAGGTTCGATACTCCTGGCCACCCCAGCTCCGGCTGCTCTCTAGATAAAGAATGTTCACTTTAGATTTGGATCGACAATCAACGCTTATCGCCCCGCCGGGAATGAGGCTTCGTCATTTGCCCGAGTTTACCCGGTTGCTTCGCGCTTTTCGAGAATATAATCGTGAATCGTATTTACGGTTTTTAGAGCTTTCCCCGCTACTTCCGAGTTCGGCACCCCCACCCCAAAAGTCTTTTCCATACTAACCGCGAGTTCCAGCGCGTCGATCGAATCCAAGCCCAGCCCGTTTGGACCAAATAACGGCAGGTCGTCGCCAATCTGCTCGGCCGTGGTCTGGAGCATCAGGTTCTTCACCAGCATCTCCTTAATACGACTGCGCAGATCGAGCTCGGACATAACGGAAGTGGCGACTGTGTCGTAAACTGCCCGTCCGGTCAAACATGTAGAGGTGGCCGTTTCGGCGGTGGGATCGGCCGCTCCGCCGGGCGATGCTAAAATGAGTGCGGCTTCGCCGCCAAGATTATCATCGAGCAACGGACTGCTCGATCCACCTTGCTACACCTTGTCGGTCTGGTCGCCAGGCGTGACCGTCTGATTCGGGTCAAGCCGCGTGGCGTCGTTCGCCGGCTGGTCCGCGATTCGCGGGACAGTCGCAGGGGCCGGTTTCACTTCCGGCGTGGCTGTTTCACCGGGCTTCCCGGCTTTGTGCAGCTCGTCGTTGAATTCATCCTTCGCTTTTTGGAACTCCTTGACCGCTTGCCCCATTCCGCGCGCGAGCTCCGGCAATTTCTTCGCTCCGAACAAAACCAGGATGATCAATAGAATGACGATCAGGTCAGGCCCGGCCAAGTTCATGAAGCTGGCGATGAGGATCATAAGCTGGATCAAAGATCAGACTGTTTGTCCGACTTGCAAGGAATTTTGAACCACGAATGGACACCAACTAACACGAATTCATTTCTAGCTATAAACATGCCGGCGAACGAAGCACTGGTGGAGCCTCCAGCGGAGCGGCATGTGATGACCAATCAACGTTCCTCATTTGTGTCCATACCTGTTCATTCGTGGTTAATCCTTCTCAGCACGTAACTTGCTAGGATTTGACAGGCCCACTTGACTGTGGGAAAAAGGCATCCCGAGCAATATGCGTCCCATTTGGAAAGGCAGTATCAGCTTTGGTCTGGTTTACATCCCGGTGGCGGTTTACCCGGCCACGCGTGAGGAGAAAATCAGCTTTCGCCAGCTTCGCTCCAGCGATCTCAGCCCGATCAAATATAAAAAGGTCGCCGAGGCCGATTCGAAGGAGGTCCCGGCCGATCAAATCGTGAAAGGATTCGAGTACGAGCGCGGCCATTACGTGGTCATGAAAGACGAGGACTTCGAAAAGGTCCGGATCGAATCGACGCATTCGATCGATATCACCGATTTTGTCGAGGTGGATCAGGTCGATCCGAAATTTTTCTACAAGCCGTATTTCCTGGAACCGCAAAAAGGCGGCGAGAAAGCGTACACCGTTTTGCACAAGGCGCTGAGCGGCACCGACAAGATCGGCATTGCCAAGGTGGTGATCAGTAATCGCGAGCATCTCGCCGCGGTGAAACCGGATGGATTATTCCTGATTCTCGAGCTGATGCATTTCGCCAGCGAAATCATGAGCACCGATGTTTTGAAAAACGGCACGGCAACAGGCGTCACCGAAAAGGAATTGAAAATGGCGCAAGCGCTCATCGACAGCATGACCGTTGTGTGGGCCCCGGAACAATATCGCGACGAATATCGCACCGCGTTGATGGAGATCATCGAGCAAAAAGCGAAACACAAAGAAGTCGTCGTCAAAGCTTCCGCTCCCCCCGTTCCGACCAACGTTGTCGACCTTGTCAAAGTCCTGCAGGACAGCCTGAACCGGAACCAATCTACCAAGAAGCGCAATCCCGCTCGATCCAACGGCCGAAGATCGTCCAGCACGCTGGTCAAACAAAAACGCCGCGCCGGCGCTTACGGCTGAGTAGTTGTGCAGATTTTTGTCTGCATGAAATTCGAGCGCCGGATCGAGGGCGCCGCGTTTATCGCAGCCTTGTCCCGTTTTCTCAGTTCGCCTGAAGGTTTGGGCTACGCGTCAGAAAAAATTCCGGTGGAGGTTCGTGCGTACGCCGTCCCGGCAAGCGACGCTATGGAGCTTTATCTGAGTGAAAGCGCGTTCAAGGCTGCAACCGCGGCATTTTCGCCATTGCCTGTCTCGGAGACTCGCTCTGTCGATACACTTCCTGACGGTTGCGAGGTTATCATACAAGGCAGCCAACTGCCCTGGGGTCTGGCCGACGCGCAAGACCATCTGACCAGCCATGTGATTCGCACTTAACCGCTTGAGGCGCTCGACGCCGTGATCGCCGTCGATTACAAAACGCCAGGCGGGACGCCCGGCAGACCCCACAGGCAAGATGCCTGTGCTACATGCGATCTGCGCTACTTCTTTTCCGTGATAATCAACGCGGGCAGATTGGCTTGCTTGATGAGCGCACTAAACTTCGGAACTTCTTCCGCTTTTAGCTGGGTCCATTTTTTTAATTGCTCGTCGAGCTTCCCGCCAAGCAATTGAAATACTTCCGACTGCGGCTTGGTCGGCTCGTTGTCGCCGCCCTCGATCATGTGGCTGAAGCTGTCGAAGCGCTCGTTGAGCATGTTCGGGAAGGCGAGATTGCCTTCAGATCCTTTCATGTTGACCTGGACGAGTTGTTCTTCCACCTCCGACATTTTCTTGTCGAGATCGTCCCCGGCATTTAGCGCCGGTTTCACCCGCTGGTCGTCCTCGAATTTTTTGTGCAAATCTTTGAGCTGCGATTTCACTTCGCGGATTTCGTTGACCGCCTGATGCAGTTGCGAGATGCGATCCTTAACCTGCATCGACAGCGCGAACTGTTTTTGCAAAGCCGGTTCGGCGCCCTTCCCGCGCGGATCGATGGCGAGATGCAACGGAGCGGTCTGCGATTTTCCGTTGGCGGTGAGTTTCACCTGATACTCGCCCGGAAGCGCAAGAGGACCTTTCGGGCCGGTGCCGGAATAGAACGCACCTGGAATTTGAATTGGATCATCGTAACGCAAGTCCCAGGCGAAGCGATTCATTCCCTCGTTCGCGGGAATTGTCTTGGCGCGCTCTACTCGATCGGGCCATTCCGGCGGCTGGTCGCTCTCCTTCTTTTCCTTGCTCGAGAGATGACGCACGAGCTTTCCGCCAGCGTCGAGAATGTCGAGAGTGACTTCGTCTTTCGGTGCGGTCTTGAAATAGTAATCGAGCATCGCGCCGGACGGCGGGTTCTCGCCCACAGGCTGACGCTTGTCGAACTCATCCGGGTAGTGCAGGCGTAGCCCGGTCTGCGGTGCGTAAAGAACCATGTCGTCCTGTGCCTTTTGCGAATTGATCTGGCGGATCGGCGTCAGATTATCGAGCACCCAAAATGAACGCCCGTGAGTGGCCGCGACGAGATCGTCATCTTTCACAACGAGATCGTGAACGGGCGAGACCGGCAGATTCAATTGCAACGCCTGCCAATGCGCGCCGTCGTCGAAGGAAACGAACACGCCGATTTCAGTGCCGGCATAGAGCAGGCCGCGATGTTTCGGATCTTCGCGCACGGCGTGCACGATTGCGCCATCCGGAATTCCATTGGTGATGGCAGCCCACGTTTTCCCGAGATCCGCGCTTTTGAAAATATACGGTTTGAAGTCGTCGAGCTTATGTCGGTCCACCGCGACGTAAGCAGTATTGGCATCGTGCGGCGATGGATCGATAAGATCGACAGTGCTCCATTCCGGCATCTTCGGAGAAACATTTGCCCAATGCTGCCCGTCGTCGGTACTGACTTGAACCAAACCGTCATCGGTCCCCGCCCATAGCGTCCCGGTTTTCACCGGTGATTCCGCGAGCGCAAAAACAGTGTCGTAATATTCGACCGATGTGATGTCGTTCGTAAGCGGGCCGCCGCTTGGCTTCTGCTTCGTTTTATCGTTGCGTGTCAGATCGCCGCTGATTTGCGTCCAGCTTTGGCCTTGATCGGTTGACTTGAAAACGCATTCGGCCGCTGTGTAAAGGACATCGGGATTGTGCGGCGACAGCATGAGCGGCGCGACCCACTGGAAACGATGCACCAGGTTCTCCGCGCCGTGCCCGGAGTTATCGAGCGGATACGGACTAATGTCGTGCACTTCCTCTTTGTTTTTGTCGTAGCGAACGGCGTAGCCCTCGCTGTTTGAATATATAATATGCCAGTCGCGAGGATCGGGCACGACGAAGCCGCACTCGCCGTCACCGGCCACAAACCAATCTTCCCGCCCGATCGTGCCAGAATCGGTCCGGCTGGCGATGCCCACGTTCGAGTTGTCCTGTTGAGCGCCATAAATGTGATACGGAAACGCGTTATCGACGGCGACGTGATAAAACTGCGCCGTCGGCTGATTGTTTTGCGTCGTCCACGTCTTGCCACCGTCAGTTGAAATGCTGGCGCCGCCATCATTCGCGTTCGCGAGGCGATCGGGATTTTCCGAATCGATCCACAGACCGTGATGATCCCCGTGCCGCGCGGGCAGCAGCGTAAAGCTCTTCCCGCCATCGACCGACTTGAACAAACCAGTGTTCAAGAGATAGAGCGTGTCCGCCGATTTCGGATCGGCGTAAATTTTGCTGAAGTACCATGCGCGTTGCCGGAAACGGCCGTCCTCATTCACGCGGGTCCATTTTTCTCCCGCGTCATCCGAGCGATAGAGGCCGCCTTCCTTGGCCTCGATGATTGCATAGACACGATTCGAATCCGCGCCGGAAACCGTGATGCCGATGCGCCCGAGAATTCCATCGGGAAGTCCGCTGCCTTCGAGGCGCTTCCAAGTCACGCCGTTATCGTCGGAGCGATAAAGCCCGCTGCCTGGCCCGCCGCTGGAGAAAAACCACGGCTGACGCCGCGCCTGCCAGAGCGATGCGAAGACAATGCTCGGATTATGCGGGTCGAAAACGACATCGATGCCGCCGGTGTTTTCATCTTTCGACAAAACGTTCGTCCAGGTCCTGCCGCCGTCGGCCGTTCGAAAAATCCCCCGCTCCTTGTTAGGCCCAAAGGCATGCCCCAGCGCCGCGACCAGGACAACATCGGCATTGTGAGGATCGACAATCAATGCGCCGATGTTATGAGTGTCCCTTAGGCCGATATTTTTCCACGTCTTGCCAGCATCAATCGACTTGTAAACGCCGGTGCCGTAAGTCGTGTTCCCGCGAATCGCCGCTTCGCCGGTCCCGGCATAAATCACATTGTGGTCCGATGGCGCAACGGCGAGCGCACCGATGGACGAGATGTCTTGTTTGTCGAAGAGCGGTGTCCAATTCGCGCCGCCGTCTGTTGTTTTCCAAATCCCACCGGCAACTGCGCCAAAATAGTAGGTGCCTGGCTCGCCGACGACGCCTTCAATCGCCAGGGCACGGCCACCACGGAAAGGACCGACCTGACGCCATTGCATTGCTTTGAAAAGCTTCTCATCAATCGCCCCGGCCAGCGGCGCCGACGTACTAGCCTTCACGGTTGGAGTGGGTGTTGGAACGCCGGCTCCGGCACCATGGCGAGGAGTTGGGTTAGCCGCGAAGGCCCCGGTGAACGCAAGAACGAGAGCCGTGTGGAGAACGAACGAGAAGCAACGAGACGAAGAGACCGTGATCATTCAACTAAGCTCAGATGTTTGCGCCGCCATTCAACAAAGAATTTGGCGCGCTATGTCTGATCGATCCAGCGTCAGCCGTTTCTTGAAGCTGCTGCGCGGACGCGCTGCGCTTCCAGAATCGCCTCAATCGGCTCGGGAATGTTTAACTTCAAGCCGGAGGGTTTTTCCGCTTCCGCCGTCCCGTGACGCTTCTTTGCCAGATCGAGAGCGCGTCGCATTCGACTCTTGTTGGTGCAATAAGTCATCGCCGTTTCGTCGGTCACCAAATTGGCCTCAAAAGCCCCGAGGAGAGACTGATCGAAGGTGTGCCAGCCGAGCGTCGACCCGGATTCCATCATTTCGATAAAGGTCCTATTTTCCGATTCGCCGTAAACCATCGCCTCGCGGGTGCGCAAGCTACTGCCCATCACTTCCGTCATAAGCAGCCGGCCACCGTTGATCTTGCTTACCAGACGCTGGCTGGCGATATAGCGAATGGTCTCCGAGAGACGTTGGCGAAGCTGGGGCTCTTCTTCACGCGGAAACATACCCAGGATCCGGCTTATTGTTTGCCCGGCATTGACGGTGTGTAAGGTACAGAAAACCAGGTGGCCGGTTTCGCTGGCCGACATCGCGATCTCCATGGAGTCGCGGTCGCGAACCTCGCCTAACAAAATCACCTTGGGCGCCTGCCGGAGCGCCGCCCGCAACCCATCGGCAAAAGTGGGGAAATCCCTTCCCATCTCGCGCTGACTGATGATCGCTTTCTTGTGTGAATGTTGAAATTCGATCGGATCTTCGAGCGTAACGATGTGGATTGCGTCCTTCTCGTTGATCGCATCGATCATCGCCGCCAGAGTCGTGGTTTTGCCCATGCCAGTCGCTCCGGTAACAAAAATGATTCCGTTTTTCTCGGCCAAAATCTCCCGAAACACCGGCGGCAAGGCGAGGGATTCCAGGCTCGGTATTGCCGAAGCCAGCTTTCGCATCACGATGGCGGGCCGGCCATTTTGCTTGAAAATGTTTACGCGAAATCGCGCCACGGTGTCGATGCAGTAGCTGCAATCGCACGAGCCGCGCTGGTCAAAATCGCGCTGCAGCCGCTCATTGCCGTTGGTTATAAATTCGGCGAGTTGCTTGATCTTTCCGGCGCTGAAAATCGAGTCCTCTGCCTCGACCGGTATTTCATAAAGGAGGCCGTGGATCTCGACGAGCGGTGGTTTATCGGTGACAAAAAGAATGTCCGAGACATCCCCTATTTTAAGCAAAGCCGTAAGCAATGCATCGACCGTTTCCTTGTTCATCCCCGTTCGTTCCCACGTAGCTAGGATCGTGCCGAATTCTCCTCTGAAACGGGTCCCGAAAACACCGATCGATGCGAACTCCCACGCGGGGCGCGCCTTATGAAGCTTCTCTTTGATCTGCATCCGCTCGCCAGATGCCTATCAAGGCTGCTTTGTAGGCGCGATTCTCTCCCTGGAGCGAAGAAACTCGTCGTCGCGGCCTCGTCGGCGGGAATCTTTAACGCGTCGATTAGTTGATGCGGGTATCTCTCTGATCAATACAGAAGCGCAATGTCTGTTCGGTGCCGCCGCTCAAATTGCCAGGGTAAATAACTAACGTTCCATCCGAATCCTTTACATTCTGAAAGGTGCGTTCAGCGAATCCGCCCTGTTCTAATTCCCGCAGTGAGTAGCGATCCGGAATTTTGCCGAATTCGTCGAGGCGTCCGACTGGACACCATGTTGAAGCGCGACATCGAGCGCCGCCCGATCAACGCCTGTTTGGCCACCCGAAAATATTTTCGAAGACGGCGCCGACCGCGCGAAAAGATTACAAGGGCCGCACAAACAATGGAATCGACGATTCATGCCGATCGTCTACCGCTAAATCAATGGAGTACTCACCGAACTTTGGCAGTTTGAGCTGCTGGATAACAAGAACAAGGCATGAAGTAATGCTGGATTCGCCGGGAGGGAATTGCACCTGAGTTGCGGTATCCAGCGTGGGCATGACCGATTTGCCGTCTGAGTCGACGAATGAAATCCGAATGCGTTTCTGTCCCTCCTCGATTCGTTCGTAGCGCAGCTTGATGGCTAACGCGCATTGTGGATGCGTTACGGGCGCTTCCTTTGCGTTCAATCGGTCGAACGAACCGAGAATGTTCAGCTTGCCTCCGGCATCAGTGGTGGCGGCGTCGCACAGAGTAAAAATTTCAACCTTCATTCGGGTTAATTAACCACAGAGAACACAAAGGTCGCAGTGAAAAAATAAACTCCGCGGATACAATTCGTCGTGGCTGGTGGCGCCAATATCACTCTTCGCCATCGAAGTAATCCGTTTCCTTCCCCTTAACGATCACTTCTTCAGTGCCTTCCTTTAGCACGGCAAACTTACCGCTATCAGGATAAAAACAAGAATCGCCCCGCGGATTATCAGCGATCACGTAGTAAACGAAATCGTCGTCGCCGGCATTGGAAAGCTGATGTGCCTCGCCCGGACCGAAAAAGAATGCATCGCCCGGGCTAACATCGGTTGTTCCATCCTTGTCCCGCACCTTGCCGCGACCTGAGACCACCAAATAGAACTCGAACTCTGACGAGTGCGAGTGATACGGACAATACGTTTTTCCTTTCGGTACGCGCGTCAGTGCCAGGTCGAACGGATGCCGCTTTAGCAGATCCAGCGATTCCGGCTCCCGCCCAAGCGCGACCGAAATATTTTTGCTCGCCCGGCCAAACTTTCCTTTAGGCGAGTGTCTCTCCTGCTCTTCAATGTCTTTCAGATTTACCTTACGCATGACAGACTTCGTATTCGTAACCATGACCTTAGACGAGAAAAAATGTGTTGCCGCGACAACGGTTATTCAATTTCCCGGCGCCGGAAATATGACGAGGTTCATGTCGCCGAGCCGGCGCGCGCAAAGGATTTTTGCCCCATCGGGCGACCATCTCGGATTAACAAATTCACCGGCGGCATCGGTGAGTTGGCGAACGCCACTGCCGTCGCGATTCATTACGAAAAGCTGGAAGGCATCTTTGACGCGGCGGGAAAAAATGATCCGCTTCCCGTCGGGTGACCACGCCGGCCAGCCGTCGATGTTGCCTTCGCCCGAGATATTATGGTCGCTCGATCCATCGGCGTTCATGATGAAGATTTTCGACCCCGCGCCTTCAACGCGGCGATGCACGATGGATCTGCCGTCCGGCGAATACGACGCGTAAGTAAAGCCGCCACCCTTCGTGATGCGTTTTAGACCGGAACCGTCCGGCCTAATCGTGGCCAGGTCCATCTTCTTGTCGATCTGTTCGCCCACGACGTTGTTGTCGCTCGGTACATTGCGCCCGTCAGCCGCCGTGGCCCCAACGAAATGAGTTGTGTTAAAAAGAATCTGTTCGCTATCGGGCGACCATGTCGGGTGAATGTTCTCGGCGGTGCCGCGCGTCAACGGCCGCGCGCCGGTTCCATCGGCGTTCATGACGAAGATTTGCGAAACACCGTCGCGAATCGACACAAACGCAATCTTCTTTCCATCGGGCGACCATGCCGGGGAATCGTCTTCGGCATCGCCGGTCGTCAGTTGACGCAAATCATTACCATGACCGGCACTGCTCGCCTCCACGACATGCACTTTCATTCCACCGTGCCGGCTCGAGATCAGAACAATCTGTCGGCTATCCGGCGACCAAGAGGCTTCGTAATCGACCGTCCACGTAAATAATTTGACGTTCTTGAGAGGGAAATCGTCTGCGCCTCGTGTCGCAACGACACAAGAGAGAATCAGCGCTACCGCGCCAAATCTCGCAATCGATTTGCCCGGTGGCTTCAAAGCTTCAACTTCTTCGGCAGCCGTTGCTTTAGTTTTTCGACCGGTGCAAAGAGGTCGCCCATTTTTTCCACGCGGGCGAGGGTCTTATCGCAGCGGAATCTAAGAAGCTCGGCCTTTTTCTTTTTCAGGCAGTTCGCGACCTCGTCCCATGTGACCGGCGTGGAAACAGTCGGCTCTTCCCAGGCGCGAAGGGAATAAACGCAAATAGTCGTTTTGTGTTCGTCGTTCTGGCTCCAATCGACGAACACTTTTCCTTTGCGCAGTGTCTTGGACATTTTCGATATCACGAGATCGCGGTGTTCCTGCTCGAGATATTGGGCCAGCGCGTGCGAAACCGTCTTCGTCTGATCGTAGGTGACCGGCGTATTCAATGGCGCGTAAACTTGCAGACCCTTTGAGCCGCTGGTCTTCGGAAAACTTTTCAATTTCATTGTCGATAGCAGATCGCGCAGCCAAAGGCCGACCTGGCAACATTGAACGATGTCGGCCGGCGCGCCGGGATCGAGGTCGAACACCATCATGGTCGGCCGGTCGACTTTACTTTTGCGAGAGAGCGATGTGTGCAGTTCGAGGTCGGCCAGATTCGCGGCCCAGACGAGCGTAGGCAAATCCTGCGCGAGGCAATAATCCATCGTCCGGTTGTTGCCTTCGCTCCAAACCTTCGCCGTCTTCACCCACTTCGGGCGATGCGACGGGCAGTTTTTCTCGTAAAAAAATTCGCCTTCCACTCCGTTCGGATAACGCTTCATCGTCAGCGGCCGGTCTTTGAGATGCGGCAGGAGAACCGGCGCGATCCGAATGTAATAATCAATCACCTGCCCCTTGGTGAATCCGGCTTTCGGATACAACACCTTGGCCAGGTTTGAGACAGCGAGCTTTTTTCCTTCGACAACGAGTTCGGCTTTCTGGGACATGGCGAGGGCAAGAGATTCCCCGACTTCACTCGGAATGACAAATAAAGAGATGCGCCCAAACGGTAACGGCGGTCTGTGACCGTCGCATTATT
>JBDTZF010000006.1:0-53071 GCA_040005265.1 Verrucomicrobiota bacterium | reverse complement strand
GCCATCGTCTGGCCACCCACTTGAAGGATCCCGATCACGGGAACGAGCGTCCCCAAGAACCAGAGCCAGCCAACCAGCAAATACGGCCGCCGTTTAGCATCGACAACACAAAGGGCACTGATCGCCAGCAGTAGCGCGACCGCGCCAAAGATCTGCCACGGCGGTATCCCCGCGAGAGAAAATGGATAGTAGACGGCCAAATTAGTTGGCCAGAAAGTCAGCAACAAGTATTTCGCATAAGCAACAACTGCATTCGAAAGGCGAAGCCAAACGGGCGCATCGACGAAACCGCGCACGGCGCCCCCGCTCGATTGTGCAATAACCGTAATGACTGCGGAAGCTGCCGCGATCCCGAAAAACGGAAGCTTCTCCCGCAGCAGCGGGATCGCGGCACGCAAGAAGCCGTGGCGTTTTGTTGTTTCTCCGGGCAATCGGCGCAGCGGCCAATAATCGAGCAGTAGCATGACGAAAGGCCAGGTAACGAGCATGGGCTTGGCCATCAAACCAGTCGCCAGAGCTACCGCGCTCCACCCAAACTGGGCGCGCGATCGGGTTTTCGCATAACGACAGTACGCGATTAGCGAAAGCAAACCGAACAAGGTCGCCAGCGTGTCCTTGCGTTCAGCCGCCCACGCTACCGATTCCACATGTAACGGATGCAGCGCAAATAGCGCCGCGACGAATGCACTACGCCATTGAAATCCCGTGGTGCGGAAGAGAAGGGCAAAGACCAGCAGAACATTCGCCGTATGGATGAGCACGTTAACGAAGAGATGACCGCCGGCGTTCATTCCGAAAACCTGACTGTCGATCATGTGAGCAATCCACGTGAGCGGATGCCAGTTGGCGGCATGGAAAGTCGTGAAAGCCCAGCCCAATCCTGCCAGGCTGAGACCGCGGTTCACCATTGGGTTCTCACAGATGTAGAGATAATCATCCAGGTTGACGAACTGGTGCCCGATCACCTGCGCGTAGATTGCCAGCGTGGCTGTGGCCAGACCCAGGGCGATCAGCCACTCGACTCGGCCAAATGTTCCCGGCGAGCGCACCGGTATGATGGTCCGCGCTTGAATGACAGCACGACGTTTTGGTGCTCCTCGTCTGGCCATGCAGTTGCTCAGTGTAGCGGCGAACCCGCGCGGCGCACGCCCGGATTACTGGTACTATATATAGAGAGAGCCTGCTGCATCGGAATCGAATCGACTCTCCGCCTGCTGCAACACGATGTAATTCAGGTTGGAAAAGTATGCCGCCCTGACTCTACTGAGTATTGATGGCTGAGGATTACGATGCGGTGGTGGTTGGCTCCGGGCCAAACGGTCTTGCCGGGGCGATCACTCTAGCCCGCGCAGGTTGTTCTGTGCTGGTACTGGAGGCAAACTCGACGATCGGTGGCGGCGCGCGATCGGCCGAACTCACATTGCCGGGCTTCGTTCACGATGTCTGCTCGGCGGTTCATCCCCTCGCCGCCGGCTCGCCCTTCTTCAACACGTTGCCGCTGGAGAAACTTGGGCTCCAATGGATTCATCCCGAGATTCCCGTGGCCCACCCACTCGATGACGGCACCGCCTCCTGCTTGCATCGCGATGTCGATGTTACCGGAAATGCGCTGGGGCGGGACGCGAGCGCTTACCGCCGACTGTTTGCTCCGCTCACCCGTGATTGGAACAAGCTCGCCGAAGAATTCCTGCAGCCGATGTTGCACTGGCCTCGGTATCCGTTTGCTCTTGCGCGATTCGGCATGGGCGCAATCTGCCCGGCAAAAGCGATCGCCAAGATATGTTTCAAAGACGAACCAGCGCGTGCTCTCTTTGCTGGAATCGCGGCGCATTCATTTCTTCCACTTGAGGCGCCGGTATCAGCCGCGTTCGGATTCGTCCTCGGGGCTGCGGGACACGCAGTCGGCTGGCCAATCCCGCGCGGTGGCTCCCAATCCATCGCAAATGCGCTGGCTGGTTATCTGCGGGAGCTCGGCGGGAAAATCGAGACCAAACGGCGGATCGCAAATCTCGATGAGCTCCCCAAATCACGCGTCACTCTTCTCGATCTTTCCGTCTGGCAATTCGCACGGATGGCCGGAGATCTGTTGCCATCGGGATATCGCAGTCGATTGGAAAACTTCAGGCACGCACCCGGCGTTTTCAAAATCGATTACGCGCTTCGCGCTCCCATCCCATGGAAGGCGGAAGCTTGCCGACGGGCAGGCACGATTCATCTCGGCGGCACGATCGACGAAATAGCGGCAAGCGAGCGCGGAGTTTCCAAAAACGAGATTCCCGAACGCCCATTTGTGCTCGTCGCGCAACAAAGCCTCTTTGACGAAACGCGCGCGCCTGATGGTCAACACACGCTCTGGGCCTACTGCCATGTCCCATTCGATTGCAGGATCGACATGTCGGAGCGAATCGAAATGCAAATCGAGCGATTTGCTCCCGGGTTTCGCGATTGCATTCTGGCGCGGCACAAATCGAGCGCTGTCGACCTGGAAAATTCCAATCCAAATCTGGCTGGTGGCGATATTAACGGCGGCGCGGCGAATTTGTGGCAATTAATTGCGCGGCCGGTATTCAGCCCAACGCCTTATCGCACGCCGCTACCCGGCATTTATCTTTGCTCCGCATCGACCCCGCCCGGCGGCGGCGTTCACGGCATGTGCGGCTATCATGCTGGGAGTGCCGCGTTACGCGATGTGTTCGGAAAACGCTAACAATTATCAATCGTTCTCGGAAATTACGATCCGTGGACCATTTCGCGCCGGGTGGCAACTTCGAGGTCAGGCTCGGGCAGCGTTTGATGTGCACCGGTGCCGACAAGACATTCGAACAGTGGAGAAGCCATAAGAGTGGTGACAACCGCCATGATGACAAGCGTGGCGAAGAGTCCTTCGGAAATGACGCCGCGCTGGAGACCGATGTTAATGATGATCAATTCCATCAAACCGCGTGCATTCATCAGCGTGCCGATACCGAGCGCTTCGCGATTTGGAATACCAGTAGCGCGCGCCGCAAGCCAACACGCGACGCCCTTGCCTACTACCGCCGCCACTAGCACTGCGCCGCACATCAGCCAAAGGAAACCGGAATTAAGCAGCCCGATCTTTGTGTTCAACCCCGAGTAGGTGAAGAAAAGCGGAAGCAACAGTGCCACGGTCAGCGGCTGAATCCGCGAGATAAGGTCGCGCGCTACAACTCCGCGCGGCATGGCAGCGCCCATGACGAATGCGCCGAAGACCGCATGTAGACCGATCAGATCAGTGAACCAAGCGCCAAACGCCATGAGTGCGAGCGCCATGACCAACCCAGCTTCGGTGAGCGCGCCGTCTTCGATCAGCCAGGCTTTGGCGCGGACAAATAACGGCCGTACGACGAGCAAAGTGAATGCGACGTAGGCTACGCCGCCGCTGATATTTATTAGCGCCCGACTCCAATTATTGTCCAGACTGGAAAGCACCACCGCGAGCAAACACCAGGCTGTTGCATCATTAATCGCTCCAGCACCCAGCGCCACTGTGCCAATCGTCGTCCCGGACAGCTTTTTGAACTGAATGATCCGCGCCAGCACTGGCAGTGCGGTGATGCACATCGAAGCGCCGAGAAAAAGCATCGCGTCGAGAAGGGAGGTTTTTCTCGGAAACAGGTCCGTGTAGTAAAAGAAAATCCAGGCCAGCCCGGCGCCAAAAGCCAGAGGCGTGAGAATGCCGGCAACTGACACAGCGACTGAACTCTTTAACATCCGCCGCACGATATCGACCCGGAATTCCATCCCGACTACGAACATGTAAAGCGCGAGACCGAGTTGCGACGCTGGAAAGAGATAACACTGCGTGTCGCGCATCTTCTGCGTCGTGTCCCATGGGAAAAGCCAATGTTGCGCTTCCGGCCAGAGCAGACTGAAAAGCGATGGTCCGAGTAGAACGCCGGCCAGCATCTCAGCCACGACTTGCGGCTGGCCGAGTCGTAAAGCGATCGCGCCGACCAGCCGGCAGAACAGGAGAATGACGGCGAGCTGAAAGAAAAACTGTATGGCAAGATGCGTATTGCTCATTTGGACCGGCCTACACGCCAACTCTAGCGGAGCAAAACCGAGTCAGACAACCGAGAACAACGACGTTTCTAAAAATGAGCAAACCCAGGTACTTATCACCCGCGCTTGACGCGGCGAGGAGAGAACGGGAAAACTAAACGCTGGTAACATGGAAGCTCAGACTGATTCACCGCCAACGGAAGGCCCGGACGTCTATGATGTCGTGATTATGGGTGGTGCGCTGTCTGGCGGAGCCACTGCGACTCTGCTGCTGCGGCAAAATCCGGGTATCCGGATCCTGATCTTGGAGAAATCCGCGAAGCTTTCGCGACGCGTGGGTGAAGCCACGGTCGAAGTGAGCGCGTACTTCATGGGTCGAGTATTGGGATTGACTCAATACCTCAACGAATCGCATCTCGCCAAACAGGGCTTGCGGTTTTGGTTTACGAACGACGACGTCAAGACACTGGCAGAAGCCAGCGAGCTCGGACCGCTTTACCAGGTCCGAGTGCCATCTTACCAGCTGGACCGCGCGGCGTTTGATGAAGAGGTGTTGCGAAGGGCGGGTGTCGCCGGTGCGCACATTGTGCGTCCTGCCACAGTGACCGATGTGCAACTTTCATCCGGAAACGAACAAGCAATTACCTATCGCAATGGCGACGGAATTCGGACGGTGCGCTCACGATGGATTGTCGATGCATCGGGCGTAGCTGCGATCCTCGCCAGAAAGGGAGGCTGGTGGGTCTCCAATACCGAACACCCGACGGCAGCCGCGTGGTCCCGATGGAGGGGCGTGAAGGATTGGGACAGTCGAGAGCTGGCCGAAAAATATCCCTTATGGTCGCGCGCGGTTTATGCGACGCGCAACACCGCCACGAATCATGTCATCGGCGACGGCTGGTGGAGTTGGTGGATTCCACTGAAAGGGGGCGACGTAAGTGTCGGCGTTGTTTTCGATCAACGTCTGGTCGAATGGCCACAGGACGGAGGAAAGATTGGCGATCGGCTAAAAACTTTTTTGATGAAACACCCGGTCGCTCGCGAGATTCTGGTCGATGCAGAGTTCGATGAGGAAGATGTGCACTGGCGGAAGAATCTTGCGTATTACAGCACAACTTTTGCCGGTGACGGCTTTGTTCTTGTCGGGGACGCTGCGGCGTTCATGGATCCGTTCTACAGCCCCGGGATGGATTGGATTTCATTCACAACTTCACGAGCCGCCGCGCTGATCGGTGCGCAGCGAAAAGACGAACCAATGAACAAATTGGTTGATCGGCACAATCGCGACTTCGCGCAGTGTCATCGCTGCTGGTTCGAAGCGGTGTACAAGGACAAATACGAGTATATGGGCGAGTTCGATCTCATGAGCGTCGCTCTCATCTTCGATCTTTGTCTGTACTATCTGGGCGTGGCATCGCGGCCGTTTAAGTCCGGCGATAAAGCCCTGCTCATTCCGCCATTTTCCCAGACCGCGGCAGGCCCGATCTTTCGCTTCATGCGAGCCTACAATCGCCGTTTTGCGGAGATCGCCCGTCGCCGTCGAAAACGACGGATGCTTGGCCAATCGAATCGCGCGAACCGGTGTTTAATTCCGGGTTTCAAATTACATTCCGCGAATCCGAGGCTTTTCTTCCAAGGTTTCACCAGATGGGCGAAAATCGAACTGGGCGAGCTGTTCGCTCCAAGCACGCCTAAGTAGCTCCAGCCGTGGAAACTGAAACCGAGTCATGACCTTCGAGAACTCACCGGCCCCGGAATCCGGTTTGGCGACACCGGAGGATGATCGTTTCACCGCCGCCTTGCGCGGGTTCGGGCCCATCGGAATTCTCGCAATCCTCATTATTCTTGCGGGCAATTTCGTCTTAGCACCGCTCAGCGCCATTCTGGTGTTGGTATGGCGCCGGCTATCGCGCACGCCGTGGGCTGAGATTGGCTACGTGCGTCCGAAAAGTTGGACCCGCACACTAATTGCAGGAATCGTCTTCGGAATCGCGGGCAAGTTTCTAATGAAGGCCATCGTGATGCCCCTGCTCGGTGCGCCTCCGATTAATCAGGCTTACCACTGGATGGCAGGAAATACGGCCGCGCTTCCACTAATGATATACGTCATGATTGTGACCGCGGGGTTCGGAGAGGAAACCGTTTTCCGGGGATACATGTTCGAACGCTTCCGCAAATTGTTTGGGCAAGGCGCGGTCGCCGCAATCTTCATCGTGGTGATCACTTCCGCCTGGTTCGCTCTGCTTCATTATCCGGAACAAGGAATTCCCGGCGCCGAACAAGCGCTAATCACTGGACTTACGTTCGGAACAATCTTCGCAACCACCGGCCGCCTCTTCATGCTGATGATTGCGCACGCTGCATTCGATCTGACCGCATTGGCCATGATCTACTGGGATGTGGAAACCGCCATCGCTCACCTTGTTTTCAAATAAGGTTCGCGGTAAAAGGCACAAGTGAACAAGACATTCGAGAGTTCTCGAGCGCCCGAACCAGTGGGCGCGTTTCCGCATGCCAAGCGGGTCGGCAGTTTTCTGTTTTTGTCCGGGATCGGACCGCGGGTGCGAGGCAGCAAGGAAATTCCCGGAGTCACGCTCGACTCCGCCGGCAACATTGTGAGTTACGACATCGAAACGCAGTGTCGCGCGGTGTTCGAGAATGTTCGACTGGTGCTCGAAGACTCCGGGGCGAGTTGGAACGACATTGTCGATGTTACGGTTTTCCTCACCAACATGAAGAAAGATTTTCCGATCTATAACAAACTCTACGCGGAACATTTTGCCGGTGCTGGCAAACCCAACCCGACGCGCACGACGATTGAGATCACCGCGTTGCCCACGCCAATTGCGATCGAGCTAAAAGTTATCGCCGCCTTGTCATCCTGAGCCGCGAAGACGGTGAAGGATCTCGCGTTTACTGCGCGCAGAGCGAATGCGAGATCCCTCGTCGTCTACAGAGACTCGGGATGACACGCTCTTCTGAATTCGGCGTTGGACGTTGAACGTTGGGCGTTGGACACTTTCCGGAATATGCCATTCCGCATCATCGCCACCGACCATACGGGTATCACCGTCTCAAACCTCGAGCACTCGCTCGCCTTCTGGCAGGGTGTTCTCGGTTTTGAGCTTTCTCACCAAGCGCATCAGAAGGGCGAGCTCGCCGGCGAAATCACAGGGGTTCTCGGTGCCGAAATCTCGCTCGCCGTTCTCAAGGCGCCCGGACACAAGATTGAATTGCTGCAATATCACGCGCCTCCCGATCGAAAACGCCATGTCGATATTCGCCCGTGCGATTTGGGATCGGTGCACTTAGCACTCACGGTCGACGATCTCGACGCGGTACTGAGCGCGATTGCAGCCTCCGGTTGGAAAGCGACCGGGAAACCACAAACGCTAAAGAGCGGACCGAATGCCGGTAAACGCGTTCTTTATGTGCGCGATCCTGACGGGACAACGATCGAATTCATGCAGCCGCCTACGGCCAGCTGATCGCCGGCTTTACTCGCCCTCGAAGCGCGCGATGTCGTCGAGCACCGCTTGTGCGCGATTCAGGCTGCGACCGACTGAACTATCTTCGAGTCCCCTGGCTAACTTTTCTTTTCCGGAGCGTCGCGACCACAAGACAATCCCTAAGAAGACCGCAATACAAACAAGACCGCTCAACACAAGCCAACCGACAACCTCCGGGTTATGCGCCCAGACATCCGCGCCCAGCCCATAGAAGATGGCCAGGACCAGCGGTATCCAAATAATACAACCCGTGACACCAAACCAGATGGCTGCATTCAGGTGCCATTTGCGCAATTCCGCGATTCGCTTTTGAAGATCAATCACCGGCGCCGCATAATCGAGACGGTGAATCAGGAAGAATTCGCGCGCGGCAAAGATGATCATTATCACTCCGTAAGCGTGAAGCGATATCCCGTAAATCATCGGGCGCGCGAATCCCAAGTGATTGGCCCAAAAGCGCGCCGACAATACAACAATGAGGACGCCGCAGATAATTTGAATTGTTTGCCCTATCACCAGCGAGCGCAATCCGGAACGGAGGCGCGCCATTTTACCTTCCTTAAATTGGTGGAACGTAAGCGTGTTCTGCCGTTCAAGGTTCCGATTGAGCGTCTGCCACGCAGTTTTCAAGTCATCCAGTTCAGTTGTCGACATAATTATTCTCCGGTGATTTGTGAAATTTTCCGACCGACGTGTTGTTTGAGACGACTCAATTTTGTCGCAATATTCGTTTCTGTAACTCCGAGGATCTCGGCGATTTCGCGATAGCTATGGTCGTCCAGATAGAGCATCACTAAGGCGCGGTCGAATGGGTCGAGGGCGCTTATCACCTGCTGCAAAATGGCGATGCGCTCGGCGGTTTCTGATGAGGCCCCGGATTCATCGGCAATTTCGTGACCAATCTCTTCCAAAGGCATCGTTTGCCGAACCGGACGTGTGTTGGTGCGTAGGAAAGAGATCGCGACGTTCAATGCGATTCGATACATCCAGGTCGAGAAAGGCCGGTCTGGCGAGTAGCGTGGGTAGGCTTTCCAGAGCTGGAGCGTGATCTCTTGCGTGAGGTCGTTCCTGTCCGCCAGGCTGCTACTATAACCACCTGCGACCTTGCGTATGATTCCGCCGTGTTGATCGAGCAGAAGGAGAAACGTCTCTTTGTCGTCGGGCGCGATGGTCATGGCAGCTGAACAGGTTTGCATCTATGAGTTGTCCTTACCAAGGTGATTCGCGCTGACCCCTAAAAAATCACAGCGATTTTTGGATTTCATGAGAAAGATCGTACGGTCTGCCTTCTGAATTGAATTGGACGTTCGGCGCTGGACGTTGGACGTTTGCACCTGCCCCATGCAATTTTCGCCTGACGAAGAATTCGCTCTGCAACTGGACCGAGAGGATCCACTGCGCAGTTTTCGGGAGAAATTTCACCTGCCGCTCGGCCACGATGGCAAGCCCCTCATCTACTTCACCGGCAATTCGCTCGGCCTGATGCCGAAGACCGCGCGCGCGATCGTCGAAGAGGAGTTGGATAATTGGGCGAAGTTCGGCGTCGATGCTCATCATGCAGCGGGCACCCCGTGGTATTCGTATCAAGAGTCGCTGCGCGAGCCGGCCGCCCGGCTGGTCGGCGCGAAGCCGATCGAGGTTGTTTGCATGAACAGCCTCACCGTAAACCTGCATTTGATGATGGCGACATTTTATCGCCCCACAAAGTCGCGCTTCAAGATCCTGATGGATGACCCGGCCTTTCCTTCCGACACCTACGCGATCAAGACACAGATCGTTCATCACGGGCTTGACCCGAAAGACGTCCTTTTGCTGGCACCCCCGCGCAAAGGCGAATTCGCTGTTCGGACGGAAGACATTGTCGATGTTATTGAAAAACACGCCGATCAACTCGCGGTCGTGCTGATCGGCGCGGTGAACTTCTTCAGCGGTCAGCTCTTCGACATTGCGGCCATCACATCGGCCGCCCGGAAGCACGACATCATAGTGGGCTTCGATCTGGCCCACGCGATCGGCAATGTCCCGTTGTCGCTGCACGAATGGAACCTCGATTTCGCGGTCTGGTGCTCATATAAGTACCTCAACGCCGGCCCGGGGGCGGTCGCGGGCGCGTTCGTTCACGAGCGGCACGCCACCAATACCAAACTGCCGCGCCTCGCCGGCTGGTTCGGGAACGATCCGAATACGCGTTTCCGTTTGCATCTCGAGCCGGAATTTATCCCAGTTCCCTCCGCTGACGCGTGGCAGATCAGCAACCCGCCGATCTTCTCGATGGCGCCCTTGCGCGCTTCATTGTCGATCTTCGAGGAGGCGGGCGGCATGGAACCGCTTCGGGCCAAGTCGGTGCAGCTGACCAGTTATCTGGAATTTCTTCTCGACCGTGCGGGCTCGAGTAAATTTACCGTTATCACGCCGCGCGAAACCAGTGCCCGCGGTTGCCAATTGTCGATCCTGGCCCACGATCATCCCAAGGAGCTGTTCAAAGAACTCCAGACGGCCGGAGTTAAATCCGATTTTCGCGAGCCGAATGTCATCCGCCTGGCCCCTACGCCGCTCTATAATACGTTTCACGAGATCTGGCGCTTCGCCAAAATCATGGCCGGACACTACGCACCGCGTTAAACCGGTCGTCTAGAAGTTCCAGTTGCTGGCGTACTTAACGCACGTTCCCAGGTGCGGTTGCGCCCGAACCGGTGAAGTTTGCACTTACCAGAGCAGCTGTTTGACGCAATTAATCAGACCCTGGATTGAAAAGGGTTTCACCAGGTACTTAACCTCGTGCTTGTTGAAAAAGAGCGCGATGTTCGCGTCCGCCGCGAAACCGGTAATGAAGATGAAACGGTCCGACAGCGAAGGTCGCAGCTCCTTTGCCCTTAAGTAGAACTCGTCGCCTCGCAATTTCGGCATCTTCAAATCACAGATTACAGCGTCGTACTCGTGCGCTTTGACCTTCAGAAGGGCGTCTTCGCCGTCGAAAGCGATGTCGACCAGGAAATTTTCATCGGCCAAAATCCATTGCAAAGCGGAAGCCAGCTGCCGGTCGTCATCGACTACGAGGATCGCTTTCAGCTCCAGCGTATTGATCGGGGGCGCCACTTCATCCGAGTGCGGGTCAAATTTCATCTCGAACCCTTTTTAAGCACCCCCAGTGCCATCATCGAAATGTTTGCTGCCAGAAGGCCCTAGGGGTTTCTGGCGCTCCAGCGCTACTCCGAACGGATGCAGGTCAGCCGTTATAAGCCCTGCGGACCACTGCCGGATCGCTCTGCATGAACTCGGGCGGCGGTTCATCTTTCGCCTGAACAGTCACGTCGTGTTCTTGGTGGACTTTGTGCGGGCATTCTTCTCATCGACGCGCGTTAATTACGCCTTCAGCGATAAAGTAGGACCACCAGCATCGTAAGCCCAATTAGAGCGTAGTTCACCCGATATAGAGCCTGGAACCGGCGAATACTTTTTGACGTAAGTTTGGCCTTAAGTGCGTGCAATGACGCAACGATGTGCACGGGACAAAGAAGAACCGGTAGAATCGCGACAGAGCGCGGCGTAACGCCGGTCCAGGCAAGAAAAAATAGATAAATATATGAAATGGTGAAGAGGATCAGACCGGTCATAAAGACGATGCGTTTCCCGAATACAACTGCGTTTGTCCGCGCACCAGTCTGCTGATCGAGATCGAAATCACGTAATTCCTGGTTGAGATGACCAGCGGTAAATGTCACGGCGAAAAATGAACCAATGAGGAGCCCGTGTTCATCGATTGCAGAAAAAAGCGCATAGCCGAGCAGAAAGTGCAGCAACCCCCCGACAAAATGGACAAGCGAGGAAACGATCGGGATACTCTTGAAATTGAGCAACGGGTGAGAGTAAAGAATTCCAAGCGTAGCGATGCCTGCGGCGAGCAGGGAACAGCGCACTGAAAGAGACAGGAAAAGCGAGAGACTTGCCATTAGAAGCAGGAGCGAGAAGAAAAACAAAAGCCGCGGAGGAACTTTCTTGTTCTCCAGCCGCGACATCGCGCTGTTCGAATGATTCAGGCCGCGGCTGAAATCGGCCCAATCGTTCAGCGTGAAAATATGAGCGACAAGCAAGAAACTGGCGGCGGCAAAAATCAGTGACGCCAAGAGCTTGGGGGCAGTAATGGTGCCGATCGAAAAAACGATACCGATAAGCGGCGCACCCTGAAGAACCAAAACTTCGCCGATGCGAATGCTCGCGACCACGGCGAAAGCTTTCGGCAGCCGCGACATTATCGCTTGAGGTATTTGGCAAGCGCTTCGACGCACAACGCCGTGGTCACGGCTCGCGAGCCATAGCGCCAACGCCCGACATCGCCACTGTAAATAGGCGCAAGAGCCCAACCGCCATCGGACATTTGCCGCGCAACAATGGCTTTCATAGCTCGCTCAACCACGTCGCCTCTCTCTCCGAGATTTAACAGCGTAAGCAATCCGGCAGCGGTTTCAAAATCATCTCCCCATCCGCCATCTTTTTGCTGCAGATCGAGTGTCGCACCTCGAATTTTCGGCACTGCTTTTTCCAGACAGGTCACGTTGCCATCAAGATATGCTCGGGAAAGGGCATGGGTAAACGCTAATGGAGATGCATAATAGGGCGAGCCCTGGCGGAATTTATCACTCTCAACCTGGGTTAGTGCATAGCGGCAAACGTCGTCAAGATTCTCATGAACAAAACCGAAGACGAGGAGACCATTTAAATTCACAACGGCATCGATGTTCCTGCTATCGATGTTTTTCCAGGTCGACGGATCGCCAATCCAAGTATTGAATAAACCCGCTTCGTTTCGGCTGGCGCGGATGACGTCTAATGCTTCGGTTACAATTGGCTGTCCATAACGCTTCAAAGCTGCCAAAGCCATTGCCGTGTCGTCCACATCGGGTGTGACGGCACCACCTCGGCCCTGATAGCGCCAGATTCCCGGCCCCTCTTGTTGGGCAACGAGATAAGCCGCCGCTCGCTTGCTTACTTCCCGAGCAGTCGGATTATCCGCGCAAAATGTCAGCGAATAGAGAACCTGAGAAGCGGTAAACGGCGTATCGACCGTCCGCTTTTTATCTGGATCGAGGGTTCGCCACTCATGCGTTGTGAAACAGCCGCTTGCGTGCTGGTTTACGTCCAGAAATTCAATGCCTCTCTTCTCCGCTTCAGCGCATCGCGATTCAAATTCGCCGGCGAAGGATCGACAGACAGCGAGCAAAGAGACTACGACAACCGCAAACGCGGCTTGAAATCTAAACTGCACCTGCCGGGAATAGATGTTTGGCAAAGCAGCGTCAAGCCTCGCCTATCTCCAACCGTCGCAGGCGAGTAGCAAGATATTCTCCCGCTCGCTCACCAAGCCGTTTCTGCGGACAATCGGGTTTACTCGCACGGCATGCCGTCGTATGAACGCGCCGACTTCTCGCGACCATGCCTTAACATAGACAGAACTTTGCCATCCAAATTTTGGGTCGGGTGCCGGTGCGAGAACCAGAGGAGAGCGACCAGGTGGGGTCTGTAAAATTTCCCCGACAATCCACACGCGGTTTCCCGACTTCAGTGTAGCGGCAATGTCCCGCTCTACATCGTCCAGAGGAAAAAATTCCATCATCTTCGTTCGCAATAGATCGTAGCGATGCACTTGATGGTCATTAATTGCGGGCACGGTGATCCAACGGTTCGTCCCGAGGTAATAGTGATTAAATGAGATGCCAACCGACCAGGGATTGACCACGATCAGATCACTTGGACGCCCATCCTTTTCGACCTGGCGCGCTATGATGTCGATGTTTGACTGACGCTGATTGATCTTTGTCCAAGGCACAAACAGCAAGGTGAACATTGCCATGACCACCAACGCGATGCGACCGAGACGAAGCCAGTAATACGGCGAGAAATTGGCAGCGATCAAGGCAGTGGCAGCCGCGATTATGCAAAGAAGTGCGAGATAATGGCGAAGCAGTATTGTGTTATGAAGCACTCGCAGAAACCCACCGTATGCAAGGATGCTCAGGGGAATTGCAAGCAGCCCGAAGAGCAGCAAATCGCGCTCGCGCCTGCCATTAGTGTTCCAGGCAATCTTAAGTCGCCAAATCCCTCCAATCACGCAGAGCGAGACAGTGCCCAGCCACAGGATCGACATAATCGGGTGCAATTCGCCGCAAGCAGTCACGAACTGGCGGCCCGCCATGCGGAACGAGAACGGCAGCTGGAGAAGCATCGCCCAGTTGCTGATGCTGAAGTAGACTTTTAAGATGTAGGGAAGGTAGGAGAGACCGCAAATGGCGGCGGCACCCAGCAGCAGCCACATCCACTTCCTTTCGCCGCGAACCAGGAATACAACCGCCGCGGCTAGAACAATTGCCGGCACCAGCACGCCGTTAAAAAATAAACACTGCATGCTCGCCAAATAGGCGAGGAACACGGCGATGAGTCTCGGCGCGTTCGGTTGAAGCAGAAATTTCGTTGTCAGGACGAAGGCGAGAACGATCAGCACGCAGCCTAGGCCATACCCCCGCAACCATAATCCGGCCGTGAGGAAATTGACGTTCAGGCCGATTAATGCCGGCAACAACAAAGGGACTTCGCGATTTATGCTCCTGGACTGGAACCAGGCCACACCAAGGAAAAGAACTCCGACGGCCAAGCCGAAGTATCGCACGCCAATGTCGCTTGTTCCAAACAACGTCGTGTAAGCCCGCACGATCACGGGAAAAAGGAGCGGAAAGGATGTGTAGTGAAGATTCTCTAGCAGATCAGCAAACCGAGGCATCCGCGCTAGTTGTAGGGAGTCGCATTCATCCCGCCAGAGAGGGCCAGCCTGTGTGGTTCGGGCGATGAGCCAAAACAACACGATCGCGGAAAGCAGGATCGCGATGATCCATTCAATTCGATCGAGGTAAACGATTTTACGGTCGCCGGCGTCTTCGGAGGACGAATCTGGCGGCCTTTCCCCTACCCCGGTTGCCGTTTCTTCGGTTGATTTCGATGAACTCATCGCTGCGTCAGTTCTAAACGGAAGAAGGTTTTACGGCAAGGTGACTATGTTTATGATAAGCCCTCATCACTTGACGAAATGAAAACGGCGACACCAACGACGACGTCCGTGCCAATAGAGCCGACCGGATTTGCTGGCGCGTTGTCCGCTTCCGAATCGTTAATCCGGACGTCGCGTCATCTTTTCGTCTTGGGCGCCCTCCTCATCGTTGTGACGCTCCTGATCTATCAACCGGCATGGCACGGAGGGCTTTTGCTTGACGACAAAGATCATCTCATCACCACAACAGAGGAGCGCTCATTACGAGGTTTAGCCGACCTTTGGATCGCGCCACATACCACCCGCCAGTATCATCCAGTGCTGGATACCGTTTATTGGCTCGAGGACAAACTCTGGGGTCAATCGACATTGGGCTATCATCTCGTCACGATTTTCCTTCACGGGGCCTCCGCAGCGCTCTTGTTCACGATTCTTCGGCAATTGAGAGTGCCCGGAGCCTGGTTGGCCGCCGCCATTTTTGCTCTTCACCCCGTGCACGTCGAATCAGTGGCCTGGATGGTGGAACTCAAGAACACGTTATCAGGTGTGTTCTTTTTTGCCGCCATTTTGGCCTATCTCAGGTTCGACGAAAAAAGGACTGCACAATGCTATTGTCTAGTGCTGCTGTTTTTCACGCTGGGCGTGCTGGTCAAGGCGATCGTGGCCACACTGCCCGCAGTGATACTTCTCATTTTTTGGTGGAAGCGCCGTAAACTCGATTGGAAGCGGGACGTTTTGCCGCTGATTCCGTTTCTTGTGCTCGGAGCAGCCGCTGGAATCCTCACCGGCTGGATGGAACGGGCCCTAGCCGGCGCAGAGGGCGAGGAGTTTGAATTCTCGGCGATTGAGCGGGTCCTGATTGCGGGCCGGGCATTTTGGTTTTATCTGGAAAAACTTTTTTGGCCCACTAATCTTTCTTTGATCTACCCACGGTGGAAGGTGGATTCGAGCATTTGGTGGCAATATTTATTTCCGCTCGGTGCGCTTTGCCTGTTCGCAATCTCCTGGGTCATGCGGCGACAGTGGCGTTGGCTGCTCGCGAGTTTGCTTTTCTTTGCTGTGACGGTCGCCCCGCTACTCGGCTTCTTTAACGTTAACTTTTTTCGTTTGTCCTTCGTAGCTGATCATTTCCAGTACCTCCCAAGCATCGGAATTATTACGCCTTTTGCGGCTGGCGCCGCGGTGTATACCACGCGACTTCAGCATTGGCACCGAGCGGGCGCTTATGCCCTGAGTGCGGCTTTGCTTGCCACGCTCGCCGCTTTGACGTGGCAACAAGCGCACTTGTATCGAGATGCCGAGATCTCCTATCGATCCGTAATCGAAAGAAATCCCAGCAGCTGGGAAGCAAACCTGAACGTCGGTGGGGAGTTTCTCAAGAAAGGGTCGCTCGATGAAGCGACACTTTATTTCCGAAGAGTGCTGGAATTAGCTCCTGATTATGCCCCGGCAGCCAAGCGCGCCTACGTCAGCCTCGGCAATGTCTTTCTCAAACGCGGTAAATGGGATGAGTCGATTTCGTATCTGGAAAAGTCCCTCCAATTCGACCGCAATTATGCGACGGCCCATACTTCTCTCGGCAGCGTGCTTCATCGAAAGGGAATGTTGCGCGAAGCGCTCGCGCACTACGAAATAGCATTGCGACTTCGCCCGAACTCCGCATTCGTCCAAAGCAATCTGGCCTGGGTATTGGCTACGTGTGCCGATCCCCTTCTCCGCGACGGTCCCCGGGCTCTTGTGCTGGCCGAGCAGGCGAACAAGCTCTCGGGTGATGCGAATCCAAGAGTTCTTCGTTCACTTGCCGCCGCCTACGCCGAGAATGGTCAGTTTTCCCTGGCGATTGAAGCCGCGCGGCGCGCGTTGCAGATGGCGCACGACCAAGGGCAGACTCCATTCAATTACGCTCTTCAGGATGAAATCGCGCGCTACCAGATGGCGCGACCGTATCACGAAGTGGCGGAGTAACGAACCAGCCTAGTAGGAAAACGTCAGGCCGAATCGAAGCAGGCCGAAATCCTTGTCCTTTGCGCTTTCCCCGGGAATAAGGTTCGGCGCAACGTTATTGTCGAATGTAATCGGCTTGCCCCCACTATAGTTGGTGCCTCCAGGGGTTACGATGAATCCAACCTTGTCCGAGTCATCTTGCCCGGCGACAAAGTTCCAGGCGAAATCTGCCATGATTCCGATGCGGCAGGTCAGGCGGTACTCAACACCGATTCCGAGCTGGCCATTAAAATACGCATGTTTGTTCGCAATCACGGCATTACTCCAATGCTCGTTTTCATCCACGACAAAACCGCCTGAATACGTGTGGTTTTCCTCGTAGAAATGATCTACTCGCCCGCCGCCGGCGAGAACACCGGCACCGCCCCAAACATAGGGTGCGAAATGGCCTATCGGATAACGCGCAGTAAACGTAACCAAACCGGAGCCCGCAGATCCGGCCACTGTATCAACCACAAATCCTTCCACGCCCACTCCGAAATATCTGCTCCAAAAATATTTCACATCCATGCCCGCACCCCAGCTATCGTCTCTGCCAAGAAACGTATCTTTGCTTTCCCGGCCCAAATCTACCCGTTCGTTAGGATTCAAGGACTGTGGTTCAACAGTTATAGTTGTCCCTACCATGCTATCAGTTTGAAGCTCTGGATCCAGGTCTGGACTAAAGGGATCGTCGTTCGGGACGTTGTTCCTCCCCGGATTTCCGGAAAAGGCATAGGTTCCCCAGATACTGAAATCCCACTCGTGTGCACGGTAGAATTCGCACCCTGGGGAAAGCTGCATCACTTTGTCCTTGTTTGAGATTGGCTCCGGGCCTGCCTGAGCAATAAGGCAAAGAGAGAGGGAAACGATAAAGGTTAAGGCGGTCGTAAATTTCTTCACGGGTGGCTTTTAGCATGAGGATGCGGGGTAGATCAAGACCGAATCTCCATAAATCTTTACTAAAGACATCATACCGAATGAAATCACTAGATATGCGCGTCCCGGCCCCGCCGTCCCGCTCGCCCTGTTCCTGCCTTCGTGATTAACTCTGACGCGTGGACAAGTTTGTTCTCATCGGTAGCGGATTAGCCGGCGGTCTGCTCGCCGCCTATCTGGGTCGGCGCGGATACGATGTCGATCTTTACGAACGGCGAGCCGATCCGCGCGAGGGAAACATTGTCGGCGGACGCTCCATCAATCTCGCCCTCTCCACGCGTGGGATCCACGCGCTCGAACAACTCGGCATCGCCGATGAAGTCCTGCGGCACGCGATTCCGATGCGCGGCCGCATGATCCACGATCGATCCGGCGATTTGCATTTCTCGCCTTACGATCGCGACCCGAACAGATTCATCAACTCGATAGGCCGCGCCGCGCTCAACACCACCGTGATCGAAGCGACCCAGCGTTATCCGAATGTGCGGGTGCACTTCAATCATCGCTGCACCGATGTCGATGTTGACACTGCAACGGCGCATCTCGTTTCGTCCGGTGTAGAGGCGGCCGTGTCGGCCGCAAATCCTCAGGTGACCGCGCGCGGCGACGCCGTCATCGGCGTGGACGGCGCGTTCTCTGCCGTGCGTCAATCGATGCAGCGGAACATCGACAAGTTCGAATACGACGAAAGCTACCTCGCGCACGGTTACAAGGAGCTCACTATTCCGTCGGGCCCCGACGGCGGATGGCGAATGGAAAAGGAAGCGCTCCACATCTGGCCGCGCAAGAGCTTCATGATGATTGCGCTGCCCAACCCCGACGGATCATTCACCTGCACCCTCTTTTGGGAATTCAAAGGACCTCGAAGCTTTGAATCAACCAAGACCGACGACGAAGTCCGTCGTTTCTTTGACGAAGAATTTCCGGACGCCGCGCCGCTCATGCCAGCGCTGCTTGAAGATTATAATCAGAACCCCACCGGCTCGCTGGTAACGATCCGCTGCGCGCCGTGGTACTATAAAGATAAGGTCGCCCTCGTCGGGGACGCTGCCCATGCCGTCGTCCCGTTCTACGGCCAGGGAATGAACGCCGCGTTCGAGGATTGCGTCGTGCTCGATGAATGCCTTGCCGAATTTGCGCCGGCCACGGCGGGTTCATCTGTTGGCGAACAAGATCGACAACGCGCCTTCGCCGAATATTTCGCTCGCCGAAAATGCAACGCCGATGCCCTCGCCGATCTCGCCGTGCAAAACTTCGTCGAGATGCGCGACAAGACCGCATCAAAAACATTTCGCGCGAAAAAAAAGCTGGACCACCTGCTCGAAGGCTTGCTGCCACGCATTTACCTGCCGCTCTATACCATGGTAACTTTCACCCGAATTCCGTATGCAGAAGCCGCGCGCCGCGCGCGTCGCCAAGACTGCACTGTTTACGCCGGCTTGATGATCGTGATCCTGTCGATCCTGGTGTTGTCTGTCTTGCTCGTTCGATCACTCGCTCGTTAGGCAATCGCTAATCCTAAGCTTGTTCATCGAGCTGCGCGCCGAAGTGGCGTGGAAAACATTTCGCGCGAAGAAGCTGGGCGTTTCGCCCGCGAGGGACGCGACCAATCGGCGATGGTCCGCTTCAATAGAGAGAGTCTGGCAGACCTGTTGCGCAGATTGGCTTGCAGCTCCCGCTGCACCCGTTCGCGCAAACCGGGGGTGGCACCGCTCCGAGCGAAGTTCCATGCATCGTCGTGGCGCGCCTGGCGCAGGCTGTCCTCCAGCGCAAACAAAGCGCGTTTGAGTTCTGCCAGCAGGGCCTGCATTTTCGACACGCTTGTGTGCTCGCTAAAGCGGTCCGATCCAATACCGCTTATAGCGAGCAGAATTTCGAGATGCGCGATATCGTTTGCCGCATAGGCGTCCTGGACTTCATGCCATAACGCCGAGGCCGCGGCGTTCCCATCGGCGCGCAGATCGGGATGCAACCGTCGAACAAGGATCCGGTAAAGTTCCTTCACGCGCGCGTCGATTGGCGCCGCCGCTTCCGGTTCTTCTTTTACCTGCGCCGGGCGCTCCCGCTCGACGCGCCGGAAATTCCGGACCGGCGGTGCCTCGTCCTGCCGGCTGCGGAACATATGGGACTTGAAAGCTTCAAACGTTGTCGAGTATGCCTCGTCATCCAGTTTGTCCGGATTTGTCCCAATGAACTTCTGCACCCAATCCTGAAATAGCGCTTCCTTCTCAAAGTCGGTAAATCTGCGTTCTTCCCCTGCTCTTCCTCTGGGCTGGTAGGCCGGCTCGTCGTTCGCCGACGCCGGATTCTCCCGGCGAAACATGACTCGCTGATAAGCGCTCTGCGGATCGTAAAAGCCGCGGCGCATTTCCATCTCCACCTCATGCACCAGCGCCTGGCTCTCTCGGATCTGTGCTTCCACATCGCGCAGATCGCTCAGCAACGATCCAAACTCGCGTGCCCTCCACCGGATAAAACATGGCCGGTCCTCGCGTTCGAAGCGATTCCATGCCGTACGAACTTCCTCGAGCCGCGTCATGGCAGCCGAGCATTCCCCCTTGAGCATCGGGTTCTGATCGGTCAGCACCAACTGCCACTCCACGCTCGGGTAGCCGTCGATCCTGGTCGCGCGTCTCCTCGTTCTTCGCTCCATCAAACCGAATTTACGCAGCGCATCCGGTCGGGAAAACGCTTTCGGAATTATTTCTTTAGCTCAGCGTCCGACGGCACCTTTGTTGCCTGCCAGCCGGCGGCCTGCCATTTGCCGTCCCGCTTGAGAAACGTGCCGGTGTTCAGGTAGTTGGCGACCTCAATCTTGTCCGCTTTTTTCGTCGTAGCGACGAGGCGAAAGGCGACGATGGCGGTGGTCCCGTATTGCTGGATGCGAATCTCTTCAGCGGTATAGGTCGCAGTCTCCTCGCTCGGTTTGGGAGACGGAGTGGCCGGGGCGTCGGCGCGCAGCTCGCGCATGATGTCGGCTTTGCCTTTTCGTCGTCCTAACGCGCTGGTGTAGATAAGGTCATCCGCCCAGAACCGCTCGTGCATGGCGACGTCGTCACGCGAGGCGCCGGCCAGGAAATCCTTTAGCAGCGTCGTCAGTTCGGCAGCATCCGGAGCTGTGGTTTGTCGCGAGACCCCTCCCGCATTTGGGGAACTTTGCGCGAAGATGGAAACCGAAGCGGACAGAACGAAGAGAAGAAGCAGTTTGGCATTCATATATATAATAGGTTGCGATGGAAACGAGCGTGCAGGGTAAGACCGTCAAAAGGCAAGTCCGTTGCGCCTAAATGCGCAAAATGGACTCCCACCAAGTCGCGTGCTTGATCTCTTTGCGATTGCAATGTTGGCGGCCTAAACTGCTGCGAATGAACATGGATTTAGCGCAACTGGCCAACGACCGTTATGAAATTGCGGACACGCTGCATCGTTATGCCTTCGGTCTTGATCATGGTGATGCAGATTCGCTAGCGTCGGCATTCGCAGAAGATTGCGTTTTCGATTTTACGCCCGCGGGCAAAAAGCTCGGGCTCGATTTTCCAAAGGTGACCGGCCGCCAGACCATCCTGGACGCGCTCCTTCCGCTTCTCGGCCCGCTCGACACCAGTCACACCGCCACGAATCTCCAGATCGAGATCAGCGGCGACTCGGCCACGCTGTCTGCCTATCTAATGTCTCAACACTTCATGCCGCGGGAAGGTTGCCGCCGCGGTTCCGAGAGCGCGCTCCTGATGAATCGCTACGATTGCGACCTGGTGCGCGACGGCGAGAAATGGCGCTTCAAGCGCCTCACAATCGACAGTGCGTGGGTGCAAGGCGACCCGGAAATTCTGAACGCGATGGCGCTTCACCGGGTATTAGCCACAAAATCGAAGCCGCCGAAATAAGTCCGGACAGACCTAATACGATTCTCTTCCTCTTCCTCTCAGTTCTACCCGGCGAAGCCCCCGGCCTTGCCGCCGCTGTCATCCTCACCCGCGTGATGGCGAGCTTGTTGTTCGGAGTGATCCCGACCGATGCGATAACATTCATCACGATCTCGCTCTTGCTGATCAGCGTAGCCGCGTTGGCCACCTATACTCCCGCGCTGCGCGCAACGAAGGTCGATCCGATGTTTGCGCTACGTTATCAGTAGCCCCCGAAATACAATTCTGACCTGCATTCTTCGCCCGACCGATCCGCTCGCGTTCAACTCAGCCTTCGTTTGTAATTGAATGTTTGGGCGTCGCCGCGTCACAGGACGATGTCGTTTACGCCGGTTTATTCCTTCTCGCTCGGATTTATGGCGTTTTGAGCGCGATGCACTTTATTATTCGCTACGCGTTGAGAATGAGGAACAACAGCAATGCCGTCACGATAATTGGCACGGCGCAAATAATGAGCACGACGTTATTGCGCGGACCGCGCTGTGTGGGAATGAGATTGTCGACTGCGATCTTTCGTTCGATCTGTTTTAAATGTCGCAGCACATAAATGAAGGCCACAATCACTGCGAGCAAGGCGAGGCCTGCTAACACTCGGATCGGCAGGAGCGGATCCGCCGCGAGTAGAATTGTCGAATTCGTCACGAAAGAGTCACCGACTGAATGGTCGACGTGTCAATCACGTATATGACGATCGGAACCAACGAGGCCGGACCAACATCCATCCTGCGCCGACCCTTAATTTGGTTGAATCTTCTTTGCTTGGACGCGCCGCTTGTCGCCATCAGCTGGCAATGGCTCTTTATGCGAGTTTTCCAGGTCGCAGCGCCGATCGCCGAACGCGAAGGATTATTTCTTACGGCATGGCTCATTTATCTGATCGATCGCCTTGCCGATTCGCTTTCGCTTTCAACCGGCGTTCCAAAATCCGTGCGACAGGATTTTTGTTCCCGCCACAAATATCTTTGGGTCGGACTGATCGCCGTTATCGCCTTGCTCGATGCCGAAACCATTTTTTTCCGCGTCGGACATGAAACATTTGTGTATGGCATTTTCCTGGGAGCGATCGCAGGAATTTATCTCACCATCAACCATGGCTTCAGCAAACTTTGGCGGAAAATTCCGATCAAAGAGCTGATTGTTGGATTTTTGTTCGCGACCGGAACTCTTCTCCTCTTCGTGCCGCAGGTGCTCGCGGCAAGATCGACAATTGCTTTCGCCGCCGCGCTTTTCGCCGGCCTCTGCGCACTGAATTGCATGGCGATCGCGGCGTGGGAGCGTAACCTCGACCGCGCCCAGAGCAAGCATTCCATTGCCACACGTTGGCCGCGCGCAAAGATCTGGACGCAATTTCTCTCACTGCTTCTTAGCGGTGCGTGCATCATTCTGTTTTTTTTCGATCGCGAATTTTGGCCGATCGCTTCTTGTCTCGGACTCAGTGCCATTCTTCTGTTCGCTCTCCACTTCCTGCCGGTTCGGACCGATGAGCGTGCCGCGCTGGCCGATTTGGTCCTGCTGACGCCGCTGGTTTTCGCGTTCGTCGAAAAATTCTTGTGAGCTTCGATCGTGTCGCACGCTCCTACCGATTGCTCGAAACTCTTGCATTCGGCCAAGCCCTTCAGCGCGCCCGAATTCAGTGGCTCGATAATATCCCGCGTCCGAAGCGTGTCTTGATCCTCGGCGAAGGCAACGGGCGTTTTCTTTGCGAGCTGTTGCGAGTTCATCCCAAGATCGACATCGACTGTGTGGACGCGAGCACGCGAATGTTGAGTCTGGCTGAGACACGATTACGCCGAAGTCATCCTGAATCCTGCCAGCATGTTCGGTTCATTCACGCTGACATTCTCCAATGGTCGCCCCCGAACTCGTACGATTTGATTGTGACGCATTTCTTTCTCGATTGTTTTCCGCGCAACGAATTGAAGGCAATCGTGGACAAGCTCGCGCACGCGGCCGCGCCCGGAGCCGTTTGGTTGCTCGCAGACTTTGATATTCCGCCAGTCGGGATATTCGCGCAGATGCAGGCAACATTTTTGCTGCGCCTGATGTATCTGTTTTTCCGATACGTCGCCGGCATCACCGCGAACGCACTGGTCGATCCATCGCCACATCTGGAAGCAACCAATTTCATCTTGATGTCGCGTCGGACTTTTCGAGTAGCAATGATCAAATCAGAACTCTGGCAGCAGTGAGGCTTTCCCCCCCCCGGCCCAAACTGCCCTTGGGGTACCCTACAGAGTTAAGGACGCCAGACGCCTTTCCCAAATCCCTGAAACCTGCTGGGAGTTCAGCTCCGATGTCGACCTTGCATTCGTTTTACACTGCGTTGACGCGCAGGGCGCCGCCGTGGAGCTTTTAGGGTGCAAACTAAAGCAACACCTGTCTTTCATACGACGACGGACGCTTTCATGCCCGGAGCGAAAGCGCTGCCGCAAAAATACTTCGTTTCGCCGGAACTTTTCGCAGAGGAACAATCGAAAATCTTTTCGAAACAATGGGTGTTGGTCGGACATCCGAGCCAGATTGCCAGTCCTGGTGATTACTTCGTCCAGGACGTTATCGGTGAATCGTTAATCGTTATTCGGGATAAGAGCGGAGAGGTGAACGGTTTCTTTAACGTGTGCCGCCACAGAGGCACACGTTTATGCGAAGCCACAAACGGACAATTGTCCGCGATCCAGTGTCCGTACCATGCCTGGACGTATGGGCTCGACGGACGATTGATCGGTGCGCCGCATATGGATGAAGTTCCAAGGTTTGATAAGGCCAATTATTCGTTGCATCCGGTGAACCTAGGACTGTTCGAAGGATTCATTTTTGTTAATCTTGCAAAGGCGAATGCCCTCACTGGCGCTTCGCGTCCGTCTGATTCGCGATCTCCCGATCGCGAAGTCGCCGCGGCGACCTTGGATCCATGTCGCGCCGCCCCCGCGGGCTCCATTCTCTCCGCGGGAGAGATGAAGGAGAAGCGCAATAATTTGCCCGGCGATAAGTCGCTCAAAGAATGGTTTGCACCACTCAAAGGGAAGTTCTCGCATTGGAACATGTCGATGTTGCGATCGGCGAAGCGGATCGAGTACGACGTGAAGGCCAATTGGAAGTTGATATTCGAGAATTATTCGGAGTGTTATCACTGCCCGGGCGTGCATCCGACATTGTCGAAAATTTCACCTTACGATTCGGCGGAGAATGATCTGGCCGAAGGGCCCTTTCTCGGCGGGTTCATGAAGATCAATAAAGGCAAGAGTTTGACCATGAGCGGGAATGCTTGCGCGCTGGGAATCGCAGATTCCACTCGTGCTCGTGATCTTGCTCCTGCTCATGATCGAGGGCAGAAGATCGATTACGATCATGAGCACGAGCAGGAGCAGGAGGGAAAGAATCGAGTGTTCTACTACTCGATCTTCCCCAACATGCTGCTCAGCATGCATCCGGAATATGTGATGGTACATCAGCTTTGGCCGCAGTCACCGGAACGGACGTTGATTTATTGCGACTTCTTTTTTCATCCGGACTCCTTTAATCGGCCAGACTTCAAACCCGAGGACGCGATCGAGTTCTGGGACATGACGAACAAGCAGGATTGGCACGTGTGCGAATTGAGCCAGCAAGGGATCGCATCGCGCGCATATGAACCGGGGCCGTATTCGTCACGCGAATCAATTCCCGCAGCATGGGACAAATACTATCTCAGCGTCCTGAAGTGATGGCGCGGAAGTGACATGTGAGTCCGAGCCGGACTGGTGTTGTGACGAGTGACCAGTTCCAGAAAAAATCTTCGCTTCCTCTCCCTCTTTGTCCTGATCGTGATCGTCTGCGGCCGACACGGCCGACACTACACCGAATTGGATTGAGTTCCCGGCGCGCTTCTGGAACCATCAACCACTAAACGCTCAACTTTCTTCTTATGGCCGACACTTACGTTCCATTAATCAGCTCCGGCACCGCCGGTCCACTCGGCGTTCTTCATCTCCCCCGGATGTGGCAGAAGGTTTCTCTTGAATCGCAGGGGAAACTCGCCGCCGGTTATCCCGGGATCGGCAAAGGCTACGATGCGATGACCTGCGCCGCGCTCGGGCTCGATGAACAAGCGGTGAAAGATTTCATCAAACAGAGCAAGCCGACCTATCCGCAATTCGAAGCGTGGGTGAAGAAGAACGCGAAATCGCTGAATTCGCAGTCGATCGAAAAGCATAACGCAGCGGTACGCGGGTACAATCACGACGACGACACACGAAAGAACATTCTGGGAAACTGCGGCCTGTCAGATGACGCCTCCACTGCGAAGGATGCAGTGAACCTTAACAATCTTGACGATTGGTACGAGTTTCATCAAGCGGTGCTCAAATAGACGCAGGTTGATCGTTGAGAGTTGAGAGGCGTTCGTAGTCTTTGCTCAATTCATGCTCGTGATCGTGATCGAATCCCGATCTGGATTGCGGCCGACACGGCCGCCTCTACAGCGAGTCAGTTCTTGGGCGCGAGAGAAGCGACCATTTTTTCGAAGCGTGGGTCGTCGCGCAATGAATCCCAGCGCGGATTGAGTTTCAGATCGCCATAGGACGGCCCGGCCGGAATTTTCACGACCGCTTCGAGCTGTGCGATGGCCAGATCGCGTTCTCCGGTCCAGGCATAGACGTTGCCGAGCACAGTTTCGAGCGGCGGACCATCGAGCGAGTCTTTCTCAGTCGGACGCAGTTCCACCGCATGTTTTGCCTCGCGGATCGCCTCGTCTTTCTTGCCGAGGGCGGCATCGATCCGGGCAATGATCCCGAGCCGGGTCGCGTCGGGCGTGTTTGCGCCGCCCCACTCTGATTCCAACGTGCGACGAGCGTCGGCGAAGGCGCTTCGCGCCTTTTGCTCGTCGCCCTGCGCTCTCGCCGTAAGTCCTATGAAATACTCGTTGGGCGGGTGCCCGCCATTCAGCGAATCAGGCATGGAAATCGGCGCGGAACTCGCAACCGCCAAGGCCGTCGCAAAATCACGCGCATAAAGCGCGGTAAGCCATCGATAGAATGAGCCGTAACCATTCGGATTGTAGTCTGGTGGAATCGATCGCAGATAATCTTTGGCGCGGTCAAGAGTGCCTGAGGCCAACATGCATTCTGTCAGTTTGGCATAAACAATTTGGGCCGATTCGGGCAGGGTTTCGAGCTCGTGATGCAGATATTTCTCCTGGTCACCGTAGCGACGAAGCATCAGGAGCGTGTCTGAAAAACTGCGAATGATCTCCAGGTTTCGCGGATCAAGTCCGTTGGCTTTTCTTAAATCGGCAAGAGAGTCATCCCAGCGATGCGTGCGCCTTTCAATTAATCCGGCGATGAAGATTGCACCAGAATCGTTTGGCAATGTCCGGCGCGCAATCGTCAATTCATCGGAAGCGGCCTGATAATCACGAAAAATGTTGTAGCGGTAGCGCGCCTGGGCCAGATGCGTTTCGCCGAGGTCTGGTCGCAATCGAACCGCGTTCTCCACTGCTTCTTTCGCGAGCGTTGCGCGCGCTGGTGTCCGGTCACGGTCGAACCAATATAAGTTTTCATGCGCTTCAGCCAGCGCACAGTAGGCCAACACGAAATTAGGATCGCGCTTCACCGCCTCATCAAGCAATTGCATCGCGCGCCACACGCTCGATTCCGAGTCTTTCGAGCCGATCCAGACGGCTAGCAGTTCCTTCGCTTCTGCGTAAAGTTCGTAAGCCTTTAAGTCGGCCGTGGGACGCTCTGCTATCGCAGCTTTTTCCGTGGGCGAAAGTTTCGCTTTCAATTGATCCGCTATGGTCTGCGCGATCTCGCTCTGAATGGCGAAGACATCGACAAGATCACGATCATAAGTCTGCGCCCACAAATGAGTGTCGGTACGCGCGTCGATCAACTGTGCGGTTACCCGCACTCGGTTTGCGGCACGCTGGACGGCGCCTTCGACCACATGAGCGACGCCAAGCGTATTCGCGATCTCGCGCAGATTCCGCCGCACGTCGCTCTTGTATGGCATCACGCTGGTGCGGCTGATCACTTTCAAATCGGCGACCTTCGCGAGGTCCGTCAGGATCTCATCCTGCACGCCATCGGTGAAAAAGGCGTTCTGCTTGTCGTCGCTCAGATTTTCGAATGGGAGCACGGCAATGCTCTTTTCTGGAACACCCGATGAAAGCGCCGACGCTTTCGGTTTTTGCCGCTGCCAGAAGAAAAAGCTGCCGGCCACCAGCGCCGCAATTAGTGCACACGCCAAAATGATCGCTGTCGGCTTGCCCGATGATGGACGCACTGTCGGAACCGGTGCGGCGATTCTTTCGTCCGCCAGCTTTGTCAGGCTTTTCGGTCGCTCGGAATTACCCAACTCAGCGGTGAAAAGATTTACGATGTCGATCTTGTCGCCGTGTTTCACGTCGCACTCACCAAGATCGTAAAGGTGCGGCCGCCAATGTTTGAATTGAACGAGGTCCTCTGCGACTCGCCGCGACAACAGGATGTGTCCGGCGTCGCCGCAATTCATCACCCGTTGCGCCATGTTAATGCCGGCGCCCGCGACATTGGCCCGGCCGTTGACATCGACAACTCCGCTCACTGGACCGCTGTTCACGCCCATCCGAACACGCAATTCCGGATGCGCCTTCAACGCGCGACTGATCTGCAGAGCGCATTCCACCGGATCTTCCGGACTTTGGTAGAAGATCAGCGCCATGCCATCGCCGGTCGCGAGCTTGAGCAAGCGGTTTTCGCCTTCCGCTTTGCGGACTTCGTCCGTCGCCTGGACAATTTGATTCAGCGTCTCAATCGTGGCGCGCTGATCGTCCGTCGCCATCTTGGAATAGGCAGCGATGTCGATAAAAAGGACATGCGCGATTTCGAGCGCGACCTCTTTCTTAACTTCAGCGGCCATGTTGTCTGCACGATAGTGTGGAAATCGATGTCTCGCATCAAGCCAGGACCCGAAGCGAGTTTAGAAGACGGAATGATCAGAAAACGCCCAATATCAAAGGCGGAGTCTCATGGTCATGCTCGTTTCACTTGTCACGCGTCACCCGATTATGAAAACGATTGAGAGTAAGAGGGAGCGGAGGTAAAGAGAAAATTCCATAATTTTCGTAGGGCTTCTCGCTTGCAGTTTTCGCTTCCCATCGCGACTGCGACCAGATAGTTCAATCTGCTTCAACTAGTTGATCGCCTCCGACGGTCTCGAGCCGCCGGCAAGCGAACAAAAACCAAGAACAGAAAGGTCATACATGACAAAGAAAACCATAGTTGCCGGCGCAGCAATCGCCGGCTTGATGAGCTCATTCGCCGTAACCACCCACGCTGTCCAAAGCAGCTCGAAGGCCGGTGTTTCGATCGAAATGGGCAAGAAGAAATCCGACGCCGACAAACATGCCTGCAAGGGGATGAACTCCTGCAAGGGCAAAGGCGGCTGCAAGACCGACGCAAATAGCTGCAAAGGGCAAAATTCCTGCAAAGGAAAAGGCGGCTGCGCGACCGATGGCAGCAAGCCAGCACCCGAAAAACCAGCCAAGTAATTGGCCGGCAGTTAGTATTCTCGAGAGCCGGAGGTGCTATCCTCCGGCTCTCAGAATGGCGCGGTTGATATTTCACGGGAACCGAGGCGATGCCGGCGAATTCTTTCAATAGTTTTACCGATTACGGCATCGGGATCGGTCTTCGCGTTCCCCACTACCGGCATATCCTTTCGAAAAAACCGGTGGTCGATTGGTTTGAAATTATCTCGGAGAATTTCATGGTGGACGGCGGCCGGCCGCTGGAAGTGCTCGACTCTATCCTCGAGCAATACCGCGTGGTGCAACATGGCGTGGCGATGTATTTCGGGTCGGCGGACCGGTTGAACCGGGAGCATTTAAGAAAACTGAAGCGTCTGGTGAAACGCACTAACACGCCGTGGCTTTCCGATCACCTTTGCTGGGGCAGCGTGGATGGACGTTACACGCACGATCTTCTGCCCATGCCGTACACGTTTGCCTCCGCCAAGGTCACAGCGGAGAACATACGCGAAGCGAGCAATTTCCTGGAGGTGCCGATCTGCGTCGAGAACGTGAGCAGCTATGCGGAGTTTCACGCTTCGGAAATGACCGAATGGGAATTCCTGAGCGAAGTCGTGGAGCGGGCCGATTGCGGGATACTTCTCGACGTAAACAATATTTATGTGTCGTCGAAGAACCACTCCTTCGATCCATACGATTACCTAAACAACGTGCCGCATCATCGCGTCGGTCAGATTCACATCGCGGGGCATTCCAAATTCGAGAAATACATACTGGATACGCACGATCATCCGGTGCTCGACCCGGTCTGGAAGCTGTATGCTCACGCGGTAAAACTGGTGGGACGCACTGCGACACTTTTGGAATGGGACGATCGCATTCCTACTTTCAATGAGGTTCACCATGAAGCGCTCAAAGCCACGCAGTTCATCGACGAACTCGAGAACGCCGCGGCTTAAGGCCGGCTCGCGTTCGCAGTTGAAGCGAATGCAGAACGTGATGGCGACGGCTCTCTTCCGTCCCCTCACCTCTGACGACCGGATGCAGCCGACCTGGGTGGACGGTGGCGCCATGAGTGGTGTTGCTGAGAGCTTCATCAAGCCTAACGATCGACTCACGTCTTTCGAGCGGCTCGAAATCTATAATCGAGTCTACTGGTTCCGGGTCCTCGATTGTCTGTACGACGATTATCCCGGACTGCGCGCGGTACTCGGCGAGGAACGGTTCATGAATTTGATCACCGCGTATCTCGCGAAATATCCGTCAGCGTCGTTCACGCTTCGTAATCTCGGGAGCCGGTTGGAGAAATTTATTCGGGAAGAGCCGAAGTGGGCGGCGGCGCACCAGGCCGTGGCACTCGATATGGTCCGTTTCGAGTGGGCCCAGGTGGTTGCGTTTGATGATCCAGCCAAGCCAAATATTACCCCCGACGATATTCTCGACGCGAAGCCGGAAAAATTGCGGCTCGGATTACAGCCCTACCTTACGCTACTGCTTTTGGATTACGCGGTGGACGAATTCTTCATCGCGGTCAAGAAAAGCGAATCGGATGTTTTGCGCAGCGAGGCGAGCAACATCATTGAGGCAATGCCCAAGGCGTCGCGACGCAGCAAAAAACGCATCCGGTTGCCGAAACTAAAGCGCGTGCATCTCGCGGTTCATCGCTTTGATAACTCTCTCTATTATAAACGTCTCGAACCGGAAGCCTTCGCAATTCTCAGCGCGCTCCGAGCTGGAAAGACGGTAGCGAATGCCTGCGCCATTGGCGTTCGCGGAACCAAGCGCTCCGGAGTTAACTGGCCGGCCCGGATCAAGACCTGGTTCAACGACTGGAGCTCACTCGGCTGGTTTTGCCGCGCATAATAATAATATGAAACTAATCGATCCTGCCCTTGCCCGCTGGCTCGCCCCCGAGCGCACACTTCTGCAATCGCTTCTCCTGCTCGTCATCCGCTTCTATTGGGGCTGGGGATTTTTCGAGACGGGCAAGGGAAAGTTAATGGGCTTGGATAAGGTGACGCAGTTCTTTCAAGGCCTTGGAATTCCGTTCCCTCACGAGCAAGCGATTCTGGCAGGAGCAACGGAATGTGTTGGCGGCCTTCTTCTTTTGGTTGGACTGGCCTCGCGACTTATCTCCGTTCCCCTGACGATCATTCTGACGGTCGCGTATCTCACAGCGGACATCGACAAGGTGAAAATGCTTTTCAGCGATCCGGACAAGTTCGTCACGGCCGATGAGTTTCTCTTTTTATACACGGTCATCGTGGTGTTCGTGTTCGGTCCGGGCAAGTTTTCCCTCGATTGGTTGATTCGACGAAAAATGGCGGGGACTGAGAGCAAGATTTCCTGATGCTGAGAAATCTCGGGTTTGTGTCGCTCCTGGCTTTTGCCTGCGTGCCGACGAGCCGCGCGGATCCGAAGATCGACTGGCAGCCATGGTCTGACTCGATCTTCGAAAAAGCGCGCAAAGAAAAGCGCTTTGTCCTTCTCGATCTGGGCGCAGTCTGGTGTCACTGGTGTCACGTGATGGAGGAAATCACCTATCGCGATCCCAAGGTGGTATCGCTGATCAAGGCGCACTACATCGCGGTTCGTGTCGATCAGGATTCGCGGCCCGACTTGTCGAACCGGTACGAGAATTACGGTTGGCCGGCCACCGTTGTGTTCAACACCGACGGCAGTGAGATCGTGAAGCGCCAGGGTTATATTCCGCCCAAACCGATGGCCTCGATGCTGCAAGCCATCATCGACGATCCATCCCCGGGTCCGTCCATTGTTGCGGAGGTTCCGTTGGAGCCGACCAAGGATGGTCAGCTGGCGGAGGCACAACGGGAGAAGCTGCGCAAGATTTTGCGAAACGCCTACGATGAAAAAAATCGCGGCTGGGGCACGGTCCAGAAATATCTTAACTGGGATATCATCGAATATTGCATGGGCGAAGCGGACCGTGGCGACCCGGGGTTAGAGCGAATGGCGCGGGAAACACTGGATGCGCAGCGCCAGCTCATCGATCCCGTCTGGGGCGGCGTTTTTCAATATTCAACGGATGGCGATTGGAAACATCCGCACTTTGAAAAAATCATGCAGATGCAGGCGGAGAATTTGCGCACCTACGCCGACGCTTACGTGTTCTGGAAAGAAGCTGCTTATCTCGATGCCGCAAAAGCAATTCGCGGCTACATGGAAAATTTTCTTAAGAGTCCGGACGGCGTTTTCTATGCGAGCCAGGACGCCGACCTGGTACAGGGAGAGCATTCCGCCGATTATTTTTCGCTTTCCGATGAGAAGCGACGCGCGCGCGGAATTCCGCGCATCGATCAACACGTTTACGCTCGCGAGAACGCATGGGCCATCGACGCGCTGGCCACGTTCTACAGCGTGACCGGCGACGAGAACGCTTTAACCGAAGCCTCGCGCGCGGCGGAATGGGTAATCGCTAATCGTTCACTCCAAGGCGGTGGATTTCGCCATGACGTCCGGGATGATGGTGGTCCGTACCTGGGCGATTCCACTTACATGATGCGGGCGCTTTTGAATTTGTACGCCGTTACGGCAGATCGGAAATGGCTGAAACGCGCCGAAGAGACGGCCACGTTCATCGAGACGAACTTCAAAGGCGGCGCCGGGTATGTCGCCTTTGCCCGGCCGATTGCCGCGAAATTGCCACCGCATCCGCAAGTGGAAGAGAATGTCGCCGTCGCGCGAACTATGAATCTCCTCAATCATTACACAGGCAATGCGAAATACCGTGAGATGGCGATTCATGCCATGCGTTATCTCTCGGCGCCGTCAGTGAGCGAGAATCACGGCTTTGAAGTCGCCGGCATTCTTCTGGCCGGCCAGGAGATGAACACTCCTCCACTTCACCTAACGATAGTCGGGCGAAAAGACGATCCCACAGCGCGAGCTCTGTTTCGAGCCGCCATCTCTCATCGCGTTAACTACAAGCGCGTAGAGTGGTGGGACCCGCGCGAAGGCAGTTTGCCAAATGCCGATGTCGAATATCCGCAGCTGAACAAAGCCGCCGCATTCGTCTGCACTGCTCGTGCCTGTTCCGCGCCGATGTTCGATCCGATAAAGGTTTCCGAATTTAGAGCGAAACGACAATGACTCGAGGTGGAGCGGTAGCTGCCGCGACGTTGGCGGTATTCTTCTACGCGGCGCGAAGCTCCGGCGCCGACACTGAGGAATTGCACATTGGAGACGGCACGATTCTTATCGAATTTGATTCCGCTCCGTCTGTCCCATTGCGAAAGCTCATACTCAACTGGGTGACTTCATCCGCGCATGCCGTCACCGTTTACTATCAAAAATTTCCGGTGAGCCGGGTCCACATCGGTCTCCATTTTTTTGAAGGACAGGGAACGCGCTCCGGGCACACCAACGGCTGGAGTGGCGCCAACATTAGAATCAATGTGGGCACGCAGAGCGGCGCGTCCGATTTCGCGAAGGACTGGATGATGACTCACGAAATGGTGCATCTGGCGTTTCCATCCGTGCCCGACGCTCAACATTGGTTTGAAGAAGGCTCGGCCACATATGTTGAACCAATCGCCCGTGCCCGTGCCGGAGATCTGACGCCTGAAAAAGTTTGGTCGGACCTCGTCGATGGCTTGCCCCAAGGTCTGCCCGAATCGGACGACCGCGGTCTTGATTTCACACCTACGTGGGGCCGGACTTACTGGGGCGGAGCGCTGTTTTGTCTGGTGGCGGATATCGAAATCCGGAAACGGACCGGCAACACCAAGGGACTTGAAGATGCCTTGCGCGCGATTCTCATCGCGGGCGGCACGATTGAATCGGACTGGCCTTTATTAAAAGCGTTTCGCATCGGCGATGACGCGATCGGTGTTCCGGTGCTGACCCAACTCTACGAAAAAATGAAAGCTTCGCCTTCACCTGTCGATCTAAAGGCGTTATGGAAAGAGTTAGGCGTTGAACGGTACGCCGGTCGGATGAAGTTCAATGATTCCGCGCCCCTGGCCGCGATTCGTCGGGCTATAACAAAGAGATTGGATAAGACGACTCCCTAGCTCTACTGCGCCCGACCGGCGAGACTTGCGACCATGGCGATGAGCTCTGGTGGCTCCACTGGCTTGGCCATGTGCATTTGAAAGCCGGCGAGTATAGCGCGTCGCCGATCTTCCGACCGCGCAAAAGCGGTCAGCGCAATCGCGGGCACGCTCCCGCCGTCGTCGCCGGAGAGTTGTCGCATCTTTCGCATGACGGCGTAGCCATCTTCGCTTGGCATGCCGATGTCCATGATGAGGACATGTGGTTTTGCTTTGCGCAGGAGTCGTAACGCGGCCGCTCCTGAATCCGCGGTTTCGACCTGAGCGCCGCACCCACTCAAGATGCGTTTGATGAGATGACGCGCATCGGCTTCATCGTCGACGGCAAGGACCCGAATATCGTGCAGGTCGAGTTTCTCATCTACAACTTCGCCAGTGGCGGCGCGAGGATGACGCCGGTTTGGATCCGCATCCATGTTGGCCGTGGCCATCGGCAAAACGATTGTGAAAGTCGATCCCTTGTTCAGGCCGGGGCTCTTGGCGCGCACACCACCGCCGTGGAGTTCGGTCAGATTTTTTACAATGGCGAGACCGAGCCCAAGGCCGCGTTGCTCACGCGTGCTGGACGCATCGGCCTGGCGAAAGCGGTCGAAAACGTGCGGGAGAAAATCCGGAGCGATACCGCGGCCGGTGTCATTGACGCTGATCTCAATGTGCGAATTAACTCGCTCAAGAACAACATGAACGCGGCCGCCTTTGGGGGTGAACTTCAGCGCGTTGGTGAGTAGATTAAAGAGAATCTGTTGCACGCGTGCGGGATCACCGGAAATCGGTCCAGACAGAGGATCGAGCACGGACGTGAGGCGAATTTCTTTTCCTGCGGCCATCGGTTTGACCGCTTCGATTGCGGCATTGATCACCGAGACCAACTCGACGCGTTGCACGTCCAGCCGCACTTTGCCGGAAATGATGCGGCTCATATCGAGCAGATCCTCGATGATCTGAGTTTGTGAGCGGGCATTCCGCTCGATAACTTCGAGGCCTTCAGCGATCTCAACGGGGTTGTCGCTGGTGTGCAGGATATTTGCCCAACCTAGAATGGCGTTAAGCGGAGTTCGCAGCTCGTGGGAAAGCGTCGCGAGAAATTCATCCTTCATGTGTGTTTCCGTCTCGGCGCGCTCGCGCGCCTCGCGCTCACTGACGAGAAGTTCCTCGCGCTCCGCTTCGGCCCGCTTGCGTTCGGTGATGTCGCGAAAACTCCAAACCCGGCCCACGTTTCGTTTCCCGATAGACTGGATTTTGGAATAACGCTCGACCACCCGGCCATCGATGGTTTCCAGAACGTCGAACGTTTCGGCCGGCGATGTGGCGTAGATCGTTTCAATCCGCTCGCGAAAGGCCGGCGCATTGGCGAAATTTTTCCCTGTCGTCTCCTGTAATTTTCGATGATCGCGCGAACCGATCACTTCACTCGGAACGCCCCACATATCGATGAAACGCTGGTTCCAAGTCATGACCTGCCCCTTTTCGTCGGTGACCAGAATCGCATCGGTGGTGGACTCCAACGTCGCGGTGATCGTAGCAAGAGACTGCGCTAATTCGGCCGTCTTTGCTTCGAGAGCCTCTTTCGCCTGAATCAATTCCTGCTCGGCACGCCGACGCGCGACCAGGATACTATTTGCGGTCTGGAGTGCGACCGACTTGAGCAACTCCTCTTCGTTCTCTTGCGGGTCCGTCATTTTTTATCGAGAATTTCCGCGGCTATTTCCGTTCCGAGAACGCGCGCGCGGATCTTTGCGAAAGCAGTGTCCCGCGAAGTAGAGGTGTCATCGCTGAAAGGCGAAAACCCGCAATCGTCTGTCGTTCCGAGTTGTTCGAGCGGAATGTACTTCGCAGCCTCCAGGATCCGGTCGCGCACTTCTTCGGGCGTGTCGACATGCGGATTTATCGGCGCGACTACGCCAACGAAGATTCGCTGATCCGGCTTCATGTACTTCCGAATTGTTTTTAACACATGCACCGGATCTTTTTCCCCCGCCAGTGCGATGTAAAAATTGCCCGCGTTCAATTCGAAGAGGCTGGGCAGGAGCTCAGCGTAATCGACGTCCGCGCTGTGGGTGGAATCGCGGTCCGCCCCGGGACACGTATGAATGCCTATCTTCTTGCGATCCTCTGAAGAAAAGCGCGAGAGCGCCAGATTGTTCAAATCAATGAAGCTACTTAATAGTTCCCCTGAAGGATCGATCTTGATGGCGAGCCGCCCTTCGGTGAAATCAATCTGGACGACATGCGCGCCTTTGCCCAGACAGCTGCGGACTTCTTTTTCGTGTTCTGCCAGCAGGTCATCGATGAATTGCTCGCGCGAATAATCCGGAATACCGGTGGCCGGATACATCAAACTCAGTGCTGAGGGCGAGATGACCGCCTGTTTGAGCGGCACGTGCGCATAACGCCCGGCGAAATCGAGAAAACTGTCCGCGTACCGTTTGTAGCGAAACGGACCGGAGACAAGCCGAGGCCAGCGGCGAACGTGACTAACGAACGGAAGCTGAAAACCGTCCGGCGCCAGATTGGCAAGACCGTCCACGCTGTAGGTGCCGAAGTTATGATACTTCCTTTGTTCGCCGTCGGTGATCACTGGCGACCCTGTCGCTTCGAAACGCGAGATCGTGTCGCGAATCGCCTCCTCATAGAGCGGTTCCAGGCTCGGATCGTCGGCGCGAACCTTGGCGAAGGCCTTAATCAGTTCAAGTGGCCGCGGAATGCTGCCTATCGGTTCTGTGGGTATTGTCATGGGTTAGCTGGGTTTCCGCGCAAAAGGAGCAGAATGATAGGGTTCTCAGGGGTGACCGCAAATTCAATCACAATACCCCCACAATCTAATCGCTTTTGCTAAGCGTTTTGGATTGCTTCACGGTTCCTCTGAAAAGATGCTGAGAGAAGCACCATGCCACCCCTGACCTATGCCAATTATCTCGACCTGGAGAAGCTGCTCACGCTCCAGAATCCGCGCTCAACCCCCGCAGAGCACGACGAGATGCTCTTCATCATCATCCATCAGACCTACGAGCTCTGGTTCAAGCAGGAGTTACACGAGTTCGAGAAAATCAAAAAAGACTTTTCGGCCGGCGATCTCTTCGGCGCGATCCATTCCTTTAAGCGCACCCGGACGATCATGAAAACACTGGTGGGTCAGATCGATATTCTGGAAACGATGACACCCTCGTCGTTCTCAAGTTTCCGCGACCGTCTCGAGACCGCGTCGGGATTTCAATCTATTCAGTTCCGCGAACTCGAATTTCTTCTCGGATACAAACGCGCGTCTACGTTCGATCATGTAAAGCCGGATTTCCCGGGATTCGACCGGCTCAAAGCGCGCCTCGGCGAGCGAACCGTGATCGATCATTTCTACGACTTTCTGGAAACGCGCGGTGCCAAAATTCCAGCCAACTTAAAGAACCGCGACGTTACGCAGCCAACCGGGCCTAACGAGCAAGTGCAGGAGGAAATATTGCGGATGTATAAAACGTCGCCTGAATTGTCGATCTTGTTCGAATTGATGACCGACTTTGATGAAGGCTTACAGGAATGGCGTTACCGGCACATCAAACTGGTCGAACGGACAATCGGCGCAAAAAAAGGGACGGGCGGATCGCCCGGCGTGCCGTTCCTGATGCAGTCACTATTTAAGCCGATCTTCCACGACCTCTGGGCGATCAGGCACGAGATGTAGACGCGAGCTTCGCTCGCGAAATGACGAAGCACGAATGTCGAATGCCGAAGCCACAAAGAATTAATTGGAAGCCAAGCATTTCCTAATCTGTGTTTCATCTGTGTTAATCCGTGGCCAAGAACAGAAGTGATCTACGACATTACTCCGCAAATAACCGAGAAGCTCGCAGTGTGGCCGGGCGATACGCCGGTGAGCCGCGAGGTGCTGATGGATATCGCACGCGGCGATAACATCACGCTATCGACGCTTCGGGCGACGGTCCATTTGGGCGCGCATGCCGACGGGCCGAATCATTACGGGAAAGAGGCGCCGCCGATCGATAAGCGTTCGCTCGATTACTATCTCGGACCTTGTCAGGTGATTCGAGTGAATGTGCCGCGCGCCATGCGAATCCCCCCGTCCGTAATTTCAGGTAAGGCCTCGGCGCCGCGTGTCCTGTTTGCGACCGGCACCTATCCCGATCCCGAAAACTGGAACAAAGATTTCGCCGGATTCTCGGTTGAGCTAATCGATTCCCTCCATGAGGGCGGCGTGATCACTATCGGCATCGACACCCCGAGTGTGGATCTGTTCGACTCAAAAGATTTGCCTGCGCACAAAGCTATTTTGCGACATGACATGTCAATGCTCGAGGGGCTCGTATTGAAAGATGTGCCGGAAGGAATGTACGAGCTGATTGCGTTGCCGCTACCGCTTGTAGGATTCGACGCCAGCCCGGTTCGAGCGATCTTGCGCGAGTTATGAAACCTGGCGTTCGCCAACCGTTCCGGCTTAACTCAGCAGTTCCTGTGGAACCTTTCCGCCGTTCTCCGATAGCTTTCTAAGCACTTCCTTGTGCAGCCAGATATTCATTGAAGCAGAATCGTGCTGGTCGCCGGTGTAATGTAAATCCGTCGCAAGTTCCTTGCGGGCGGCAAGGCTGCTGTCCATTCCGACCAGTTTCATCAAGTCCACGATTGAGTGTTTCCAATCGAGTTTTTCCGGATTCTTTGCCGCCAACTCATTGAGAATAGCAGCCACGTCCACAACGGGAGCGGGTGCTGCGAGCCCCGAGGCCGGAGTTCCTGCCGCTTGTGTTCCGGAGGCGTCGGCGACGGTTGGCGCCGCGTGACCAAAAATTTTTGACATTAGATTGTTAAATAGGCCCATAGTATTTCTTTCTTTTTCGGATTTCTCCCTGCGTGCATGTAAGTCGCCCCGCACACCGCAGGTCCACTAGTTCGTATGAAAAAACATCAGGGAGGTCAATCACAGAATAGCCCTTGCCATCGCCCGGCTCGTTAGCCGCGAGAAATGGCTTCCCACCTGGCATCCTAGTCCGATACACTTCCCATCAGTCGCGGCTCTTTCGCAAGTCCTCCGCTATTCATCCAAAGAAGGAAAAATATGAAAAAATACCTCGCAGAATTTATCGGCACTTTTTTCCTCGTTCTTACTGTTGGTTGCACGGTCATCCCCGCAGCAGCCGGTGTCATCGCGCCGCTCGCTATCGGCGCGGTGCTGATGGTCATGGTTTACGCCGGCGGCCACATATCGGGCGGTCATTTTAATCCGGCCGTAACCCTGGCTGTTTTTGTGAGAGGACGTTGCGAAGCAAAGGACGTGGTTCCCTACTGGATCGCGCAGCTTCTTGCCGGCGTCGCCGCGGCGTTCGTCGCGATGTTTCTTGTTGCTAAGAGCGGTACACCGATGGCGATCACGAATGTTCCGGTGGCCTTTGTGGCCGAGTTTCTCTTCACGTTTGCCCTCGCTTATGTGGTATTGAACTCGGCAACCTCAAAAGACACCGAAAACAATTCCTTCTACGGCCTGGCCATCGGCATGACCGTGATGGTCGGCGCGTTTTCCGTCGGATCAATCTCCGGCGGCGCCTTCAATCCGGCCGTTGCCCTGGGTGTAGTGATAATGAAGCTGGTCAATCTCTCCGACGTTTGGATTCACATCGTTGCCGATCTCGCCGGGGGCCTCGTCGCGGGAATGGCTTTCAAGTTTCTGAATCCGGCCGACAAATAAGCGAAGCTCTCGCGGGTCCGGCGGCTGGATCAAAAGTCGCCTAATCCGAGAAACTCGCGCGCCGTTCCAGACAGCAATTGCACTTTCTCTTTCGCGGAAAATTCTTTTATCGAATCGATGAGTTCTCCGGGGTGCACCTCGCCTAACGGAAACGGATAATCTGAGCCGAGCGCTACGCGCTGCCCGCCGAATAGTTTTAGTAGCAACCGCAGCGCGTCTGGATCGTGGACAAGTGAATCGACATAGAACCGCGCCGGGATTTCGCCCTGAGCCAGGTAACTCCTTGGATTCTTTTGGTTCTCAGTTGCGACCAAATCCGGCCGCACATGAAACGCGTGCTCGATGCGCCCGATGGTGAATGGGAACGAGCCACCGCCATGAGCGAAGGCGACGCGCAATTTCGGGAAGCGCTCGAAGACGCCGCCGAAAATCATTGAGCAGATCGCCAGCGATGTTTCGGCCGGCATCCCCACGAGCCAAGGCAGCCAGTACTTCGGCATCCGCTCCTTCCCAACCATATCCCACGGATGAACAAAGATCGCGGCATTGAGTTGTTCCGCAGCGCTCCAAACTGATTGGAGCGATGCGTTGTCCAGGTTCAACGTGTCAATGCGACCGGAATGCGGATTAGCATCGACATGTGTGCCGATCTGCGCCCCGCGTAAACCTAATTCTCGAACGCACCGTTCAAGTTCTTTCGCGGCCAGATCGGGATCCTGCATCGGAATGGTCGCCAAGCCGGCGAACCGTTTAGGATGAGCGCGAACAATTTCGGCGATATGATCGTTCAATCGGCGGGAAAGATCGAGAGCATCGGCGGGCTTCGCCCAATAACTGAACATGACCGGCACCGTGGAAAGGACCTGCATTGAAACTTTCGCCCGATCGCATTCTTCGATCCGGCGCTTCGGATCCCAGACGTTGTCGGTAATCTCGCGAAAGACGCGGTCGCCGATCATCATCCGCGCGCAACACGGTTTGTAATGATCGAGCCGGACAAATCCGGAATAGCCATACTTTGCATCCAAATCGGGCCATTCCTGCGGCAAAATATGAGTATGGATGTCGATCTTCATGAGTGAATTTTTTGAGCAATTCTGCTCATCATAATCTCCTCTCCAGCGAAGAGGAAGCAGAGACCTCCACTAGACATCGGAATAGACGGTTGCCTGACAATGTTTCTCAGGCTATACCTCCAGTGTGAACCGTAACATCTCCAAGAACAGCGAGTGCACCTCGCCTATGCGGTCACCGGGCAATCCGCGCGGATATTGGCGTCGCCAGTTCGCGACGGAGAAGTAAACGGACGCTCGTCCGCGATCAAAACCGTCGCAGTAACTCAGTCGCGCTCGAATTTCCGACGCACTGAGAAATCCGCCTCTCTTCGGATCGGCGGCAACCGCCCACTTTCAACTCAACTACTAAAACAACCATGCAGATTCAACCATCAATAAAACTCGCCACGGAGTTGGACACGTCCGACCCGTTGCAAGAATTTCGGGACCGATTTTATCGACCCGCCGGACAGATTTATCTCGATGGTAATTCGCTCGGCCTCCTCTCGCGTGATGCGGAAGCAAGTCTTCTCAAAGTCGTAGACACATGGAAGCGGACCGGTATCGGCGGTTGGCTCGCCGGAGACACGCCCTGGTTTACGATGGCGGAAACGCTCTCGGCGCGAGTCGCCAAGTTGGTGGGCGCGGAAGCGGATGAAGTGGCAATCGCCAACTCCATGACGATTAACCTGCATCAATTGCTCGCGACACTCTATCGACCAAACGCCAAACGGACAAAAGTCCTAATCGACGCGCACAGCTTCCCGACCGACCGCTACGCGTTGCGCAGCCATCTCCGATTGCGAGGGCTCAATCCGGACACGCATTTGGTTATCGTAAAAGCGGATGATTCACGCTTCCTCGATGAAGCGAAAATAGAAGAGGCGCTGGCGGATCCTGAATTGCAAATGGCGCTGTTTCCATCTGTTGTTTATACGACCGGACAACTATTGGATTTAGAACGGCTTTGCCGCGCGGCGCGCGAAAATGGCGTCATCATCGGAATAGATATGTCGCATTCCGTCGGCGTGATGCCGCATGCGTTGGACGATTGGGGCGCGGATTTCGCGGGCTGGGGTCATTACAAATTTCTAAACGCCGGACCGGGCGCGGTTGCCGGACTTTATCTCAATCGCCGCCATTTCGGGGAAAATGGCCTGGTGGACGCCGGCATGGCCGGATGGTGGAGCGTTCATAAGGGAAGCATGTTTGAGATGTCGGATGAATTTTTCCCCGGCTTGGGAGCATCCGCCTTACAGATAGGCACTCCGGCGGTGCTCAGCATGGCGCCAATCGACGGCGCGCTTTTGCCGATCGAAGAAGCAGGGCTCGACCGAATCAGGGCGAAATCTCTGGCCCTGACCGAATTCATCATCAACGCCGCGGACGCGGAGCTTGCGGAGCTGGAATTTCGGATTGGAACGCCGCGCGAACCGCGCCGGCGCGGTGGACACGTGTCGCTCCAACATGAAAGAGCACAGGCAATCTCGCTCGCGTTGCGCGCGCGCGGCGTGATTCCGGATTTTCGCAAACCAGACGTCGTCCGATTCGCGCCCTCGCCGTTGTACAACACGTTTACGGAATGCTGGCAAGCGGTTCAAACTCTAAAGGAGATCACGGCGACCGAAGCATACGAAGAGTTCGAAGAGGTCACTGCGTTGATAACGTGATGGAGTCGAAGGCGAACCAGCGTCTTAGCACGAACGGACCAGGCCGGCGGCGACCTTCCTGGTTGTTACCGACGCCAGCGCGGCGTGACGAACCGGAAACGAAATCGCTTGTCCGCGAGTTGCTCGTCCGCTTAATGCGCGGCGAAGATTTGCCCCGGCTCGATGCGGCCATGCTTTTCGGCGCGGCCATGGACGAACATGCCACTGATGCTCAGATCGGTGCGGCACTCGTTGCATTGGCTGTAAAAGGAGAAACGGTAGAAGAACTCACCGGAATGGCCGAAGCGATGCGCGCGCGCGCCATCAAAATAAAATGCCGGCATCCGCGGTTTATCGACACGGCGGGAACTGGATCGAGCAATGCCAAGACTTTTAACGTCTCGACTGCGGCGGCATTCGTCTGCGCGGGCGCAGGATTGCCGGTGGCGAAGCACGGCAGTGGCGCAGCCACCAGCCTTTCCGGCAGCGCCGATGTCCTGGCCGAACTCGGAGTAAATGTGCAAATGGACGCCAGAGATTCGGAACAATGTCTAAACGAGGAGGGAATCTGCTTTCTCTTCGCACCGCTTTACCATCATGCCACCGCGCGGGTGGCGGGTATCCGCCGGCAACTTGGTGTTCACACTACGTTCAATCTTCTCGGACCATTGACGAACCCGGCGGGGGCGCCGCGGCAAATCATCGGAGTGTGGCACGAATCGTTGCTCGAGCCACTTGCGCACACGCTGATCGCGCTCGGCACACAACACGCGTGGGTGGTGCACGGCACGGATGGACTTGATGAGGTGACCACGAGCGCGCCCACATTGGTGGCGGAAGCCTGCGATGGACGGGTGCGCACATTCACCATTTGTGCGGAAGACTTCGGTCTCCGATCGTGCAATACACTGGCAGAACTGCGCGGAGGAAACGCGCGCGCTAATGCCGAACTCATCCGGGCGATATTCCGCGGAGAGCCTGGCTCACGGATCGACGCCGCGCGCGACTTGATTATCGCGAACGCGGCTTCGGCGCTTTTTGTCGGTGGACTGGAGAACGACTTCCGCAACGCCGCGGAGCGCGCGTCGGAAAGCGTTCGATCCGGCGCCGCGCTCGAAAAGCTAGAAATATTGTGTAATCGAACGCGGGAGCCGCGGTGACAGCGGCAATTATGAACAAGGAAACTTTCCTGGAGGAAATTGTGGCACGGCGCAGAATGCGGCTGGCGGAGGAACGCACGGCTTGCGATCCGCAAACATTGCGTGGCCACGCTGAACTTGCGCGCAAATCCAAATCTCCGCACCGGATGCGAAGCGCACTCGTGACGAACGGCGGCGTTAAGATTATCGGCGAATTCAAGCGCGCCTCGCCATCGCTCGGCGTAATTCGAAACGACGCGCAACCGGCGCCAATGGTTACGATCTACGAGGCGGCGGGAGTTTGTGCCGTTTCCATTTTGACCGAGCCGGATTTCTTTGGCGGTTCGCTTGAAGATTTGCGACAGGCTCGGGCGATTACGGCCTTACCGATTTTGCGAAAGGATTTCATTGTCGATAAGTATCAGATCGACGAAGCCGCGGCGGCCGGCGCGGACGCAGTCCTGCTCATTGTAGCCGCGCTGACGGATGCCGAATTGTTAAGTTTGCGCATGTTGGCAGAAGACGAACTTGGTCTGGACGCGCTGGTAGAAGTGCACACCGAGGACGAAATGCTGCGGGCGGCGGATAGCGGCGCGAGACTGATCGGCGTTAATAATCGTGATCTCCGCACCTTCGCGACATCCCTGGAGACGTCGATACAACTCGCTCCTCTCGCACCAACCGGCGCGACGCTGGTGAGCGAGAGCGGTTTGTCTTCGCGTGACGATATCGATCGTCTCGCGCGATGCGGCTACATCGGTTTTCTCATCGGCGAAGTATTGATGCGCGCAGCTGACCCTGCGGCTAAGATCCGCTCCTTGCGCGGTGAGATTGGAGAGACGCCATGATTGAGATCGGAGATGGCGTCGTCGTCAAAGTGTGCGGCATTACTAACACGAATGATGCGCTGTGTTGCGCGGCGGCCGATGTCGATATGCTCGGTCTGAATTTTTCGCCACAGAGTTCACGCTGCATCTCAACAACCACCGGGGCTGAGATCATTGCGCCCGTCCGCCGGCAGTTCCCAAGAACAAAATTCGTCGGCGTCTTTGTGAACCAGGAATTCGAGTCGGTAAACAGGATGACAACAAATCTCGCACTCGATGCGGTGCAGCTGCACGGCGAAGAATCATCGGCATATGTGCGTAATCTGAATGCGCCTTTTGTGATCAAGGCGCTGCGAGTTGGACCTGACTATTCGACGTCCGCTGCTGGAGAATACCAGTGCGATGCAGTTCTGCTCGATAGCTGGAGCCTTCAGTCCCCGGGTGGAACGGGGAAAACCTTCGCCTGGTCGGTCGCAATCGCCACCCGGCCCCGCGTCCACCGCCTTATCCTCGCGGGAGGTTTGACGCCTGAAAACGTGGCCGATGCGATACGCCAGGTGCGCCCGTGGGCGGTCGATGTTTGCAGTGGAGTGGAGGATTCGCCGGGCCGAAAGAATGACGCGAAGGTTCGCCGTTTCCTTAAGTCGGTGCGCGCTACGGCGCAGATCGAGGGCAAGTCATGAAAAAGTTACGATCGGAGCCGAACGCGCAGGGCTATTGGGGCCGGTACGGCGGTCGCTTTGTGGCGGAGACATTGGTTGCGCCCTTGGAGGAACTTACCGCGGCCTACCAACTCGCCAGACGCGATCGTGATTTTCAAAGACAGCTCTCGGAGCTGCTTCGCGATTATTCCGGACGCCCCACTCCTCTTGGCTTCGCAGCACGGCTAACGGATTACGCAGGTGGCGCCCGCATTTTCTTGAAACGCGAAGATCTGTCGCATACTGGCGCGCACAAGATAAACAATGCACTCGGCCAGGCGCTGCTCGCGAAACGAATGGGAAAGCGCCGCATCATTGCCGAAACCGGCGCTGGCCAACACGGCGTCGCGACCGCGACGGTTTGTGCGCTGCTCGACCTCGATTGCATTGTCTATATGGGAGCCGAAGACATCCGCCGTCAGGAACCGAATGTCCTGCGAATGCGCCTTCTCGGAGCGGAAGTCCGCGTGGTGGAAAGCGGATCGCGGACGCTGAAGGACGCGATAAACGAAGCGCTGCGAGATTGGGTGGCAAACGCGCGCAACACTTATTACCTGCTCGGCAGCGCGCTCGGCCCCCATCCTTATCCATTGATGGTGCGCGAATTTCAAAAAGTGATCGGTGAAGAGACGCGCCGGCAGTTTTTGAGGCGAGAAAAACAATTGCCAGACCTGTTGATCGCGTGCATCGGCGGCGGCTCAAATGCGATCGGGTTCTTCCATCCCTTTCTTCAGGACAACAACGTGCGGCTGATCGGTGTGGAAGCGGGGGGAAAAGGAATGCAGCTCGGTATGCACGCCGCGCGTTTTGCTCGAGGTGGCGGGGGCAAACCGGGCGTGCTTCACGGAACCTTGAGTTACGTGCTGCAGGACGGCGCTGGCCAAATCGCAAACACCCACTCCATTTCCGCGGGGCTCGATTATCCGGCGATTGGACCAGAGCACGCTTTCTTACGCGACTGCAAGCGCGTGCAATACGTCTCGGTAAGGGACGCAGAAGCGCGGAAGGGATTTGAATTGCTGGCTAGCCTGGAAGGGATCATTCCTGCACTGGAGTCAGCGCATGCCGTCGCCTACGCACTTCGACTCGCAAAGAAACTGCCACGCACCAAAACACTGGTGGTTAATCTTTCGGGTCGCGGCGACAAGGACCTCGGCCGCTTTGAAGCAGTCGCGAGGCGAGAGCGGAAAAAAGTTCGACGATGAGCTTGTTGCGCGAGCGTTTCGATTCTTTCCGCCGCGAGAAGCGTTGCGGCTTCATCCCCTTCATTGTCGCAGGCGATCCGGATCTGGAGACAACGGCCGAACTGCTACCGACCCTTAGGCGCCTCGACCCCGTCGCAATCGAGCTGGGAGTGCCATTCAGCGACCCAACTGCCGACGGACCTGTCATCCAGCGCGCATCTCAGCGATCACTCCGCAACGGCACCAACCTTTTGAAAATATTCCAGATGCTCAAGAGAGTGCGCCGCAACAAAGGGGCTCCTATTGTCTTATTCAGTTACTACAATCCAATTCTCCAGTTTGGAATCGAGAAGTTTTCCCGCGCAGCAGCGGATTGCGGAGTTGCCGGCGCCCTTGTAGTTGATCTCCCCGTCGACGCGGCAGCGCCGCTGCATGAAAAACTTCGCCAAAGAGATGTCGATCTTATTTTCCTCGTCGCTCCCACAACGACCGATCGACGGTTGAAGCAGATCACACGACTCGCAACGGGATTTATCTACGCAGTCTCTCGCACCGGCGTGACGGGCACAACGCGTGAACTTGCCGACGAATCCCAGGAAATTGTCGCCCGTATCCGAACTGCAACCACTCTTCCAGTCGCGGTCGGGTTTGGCATTTCTACGGGCGTTCAAGCGCGCCGCGTCTGTCGTTATGCGGATGCGGCGGTCGTTGGCTCGCGGCTTGTCCAGGAAATTGAAGGTGCAGCCGCATTAAGAAAAAGAGGCAATGAACTTGAGCGCATTGTCCTCCGATGCGCGCGCCAATTTGTGTGACCTCAGCGTCTAGAACGGCTTCGTTGGCTCCGGTTTAGCAACCTTGGTGCCGCATTTCTTGCATGTGCGGCGTGCGTCGTCGTTCCAGAAATCGAGCATTGCCTGACTGAAATGCTGAACGATGTCGCCGCAGTCGAAATCAATGTCTTCCACGACTGCGCCGCATTTCTCGCAATAAAAAAGGACGTGCTCATGCTCACCGGGCGGACGACGGCGCTCCACCACAACGCCTAAAGTGTCCGGCGGACGCACTGGCGCGTGCGGGACGTTGGGTGGAATGAAGAATGTCTCCCCTTCCCGCACAAGATGATCCACGATGCGATCCCCTTCGCGGACGCGCACTTTGATGTCGCCCTTCAGCTGGTAAAAATATTCCTCGGAATCGACCTGGTGAAAATCATTCCGGGCATTGGGTCCTTTGATCACCATGACGAAAAAATCGCGACCATCATAAAGGTAAAGATTGCTTACCGGAGGTTTGAACCTGTCCCGATTCTCCTCAATCCAATTCTTCAGATCGATGGGTGGCTGGACCACCGACTTGGACGACTCGGTGGTCGTTGGTGATGTTGGCTTGGTGAGCGTGGCCATAAGGGAGCGTATTTCTTCGAGCGGGGAGCGTCAAGGTAGGGGCGGATTACCCGAACCGCCCGCTTCGCGCGGCCACGCTGGCGGAGGGCAATTGAGGTTAATCGCCCCCAACCCAACGATCGTCCTCGATGTTTTAAGTTGAAGCATTCCAATCGCCACGCATTATATCCGCCGCTAATGAAATATCGCTGGCTGATCCATCTTACAGGCATTTCGGCAATCGCGGTCCTCCTTTGCAGTTGCGAAGAGTTGCCGCCTCAAATTCAAAATCCGCTCTCGGCAATCATGCCGATGCCGAGCCCGCCACCAGGGTGGTGGAGTGATGAGGGGGCCTCGGGTTCAGCGCGAATCATGGTCCATATCGGCGAACAAAAAGCTTACTTCTACAAGGGCAAACGTTTGGTCGGTGTATCAACCGTTTCTACCGGCAAAGCCGGCTTCGGCACGCCGCCGGGTCATTACCAGGTCCTCTCGAAAGACAAAGATCACGTTTCAAGCGTGTTTGGCGATTATATCGACGACGCCGGCAACATCATAAAATTCAACATTGATTCAAGGAAAGACAGTCGGCCGCGGGGAACACATTTCGACGGTGCCCGAATGCCATATGCCATGTTCTTTAGAGGCGGCTACGCCATGCATCAGGGTTATGTCCCGCCCTACGCCGCTTCGCACGGTTGCATTCGCGTGCCCAAAGACTTCGCCGATAAATTCTTCAACGCGGCATCGGTGGGCACGCCGGTGATCGTGACAGAATGACGGATTCGACCGACGCCGGCCAACGATCCGGCGGCACGCCGCTCCGGCAGAAGTATAAAATCGTTTTCTATATCGTCGCGTGGATCGGCGCGTTGTTTGCCACGAATCCAGATGGCGGCCTGTGGGCGCTGGCCTACATGTTTCCGCTCGGTCTGGCCGCTTTCGTTAACCTACGCTGGGGCAATGACGGCGGCTGGTGGGTCTTTGCTGGCTGCGTCGCAATCTACCTTGTTCACGCCTGGCTCTATTTCCGGTCCCGGAAAATGCCGTCAACACTCCTTCTTCTTGGCCTCCTCTTCGTCTTGCTCATCGGCAATGTGTCAGGATGCCGGCAGATGATTCACGGGCACTGACGGCCGCCGGCCGGCCCCGTTCCGCAGATTAACCTGGCGGCCAGGCCAGCGCGCGATTCCCTAACAAGTGCACATGCAAATGCGGGACGCTCTCGCCCGCATCCGGGCCGCTGTTGATCACGATCCGATAACCGCTCTTGTCGACCCCGAGTTTCTTGGCCATATCGCGCGCGGCGAGCAAAAGTTTTCCGAGGATCTTGCTGTCGCCCTCGGTCGCATCGCTCAGGCGTGGAATCACTTTCTTCGGAACGATCAAAACATGCGCCGGCGCCTGCGGATTTACGTCATGAAACGCAATGGCGTCGTCATCCTCCCAAAGAATCTTCGCCGGAATCTCCCGCTTGATGATTTTTTCGAAAAGAGTCATGGCAGTTTGGGTCTGGCAGTTAACGCAGGGAGCAATCGATTCTCTCTAGTTGCGTTGTCGATGTTAATTTCTCGCGAACGAAACAAACAATTTCTTCGCGCAGAGAATCGCACGCTCGACTCCACGTTTTCACGCCGCGGAGATGTTTCACGCAGGCTTGCAGCGAACCAAGCTGCAAGTTGTCCACGCCGGTTTCGATCAACGCGTTAATTCGTTTCTCCAGCAGATCGAAAAAGGCCAGTTCATATCCGGTGCCGGCCTCGCGAGCGATGTCGATGAGTGAAATAGAGATGGGGGGAGGCGCCGGCGTAAAGTGCGGGATGATTTCCTTGTAACCGATCACTTTCAGAACGTACCGCACGGTCTGTGAGAGTTGGCTGAAAGCCACGACGTTCTCATCGTTTCGAAGCCGGAGATAAAAAGCGATGCTCTCGGTCACATGATCGCTCAGCCACCAGCTGGGATAGCCGGCCTTGTCCGCCGCGCGAGTGATCGCTTCGTGAAGCCAATCGCGATTGAATTCGAAGAGCTGTCCCGAATCGCACCGCAAATAAGGAAATTCCTCTTTAAACGCGACCATGTTTCTTGTTTGCCTTTCCGTCGTTCGCGGGTTGTGAGCCCACAGGTGTGGCGCCTGGCTCCTCCGCCGCAGCCTCCGCCGGAAACAATTCTTTTTGCAGCGCGTTCGGCTTCGCGCTTCGGCCCAGCTTATGAATAGCATCGACGAATTCATCGACATCTTCGAAGCGACGATGGATCGAGGCGTAGCGCAAATACGCGACCTCGTCGATGCCGCGTAGTTTTTCCAGCACCTTGGCGCCGATTTGAGAAGAATGAACTTCGCGGCCGCTGGTTTCGAGTTCGTGCACTATTTCGTCGACGATCTGTTCGAGAGTTAGGAGGCTGGTTGAGCGTTTCTCAAAAGCGCGGGCAACGCTGGCGGCGAGTTTGCGACGATCGAACGGTTCATGCGTGCGGCGATCGCGTTTAATCACACGCACATCGGATCGCTCGATTTCTTCGTACGTGGTGAAGCGATAATCGCAGCTCAAACATTGGCGACGGCGGCGGATACTTGAACTATCCCGCGATTGACGGGAATCGATGACCTTGTCATCACGAGACCCGCACTTAGGACAACGCATGGTGTGGAAGGATCTAGTAGCACACTATTAGTTGTGGCGTCAACCATTTTGTCCGGACCGGGATCCTTGACCGATCAGGCAGTCATCCCGAGTCCAACGAGGGACCTCACATGATCCAAGGTGCATCCCCTTCCGCTTCGTACTGCGAAAGTCAAAACGCTCCTATCGCGATTGCTCCGCTGGTTCCCCGTCGGGGTCGTCCTCAATTTCTTCTTCGATCTCGCGACGCCATTCGCGCGACAACCAGGGCCTGAGGAATCCGTAGAGCAAATAGCTAAGAAAAAGAAGCGCTGGCATCCATTCGTAATTCATGCCGGTGAAGATGAGCACAGTACTAATGACGAGAAACCGCGGAATTGATTTGGTGGTGCGCCAGTTGATTCCTTTAAAGCTCGGATAGCGGAACCGGCTGAACATCATGAAAGAGAGAAACAACATCAGGGGCGGCAACACGAATTTCCAATTACCAAGCCGGTGCTCGCTCTCAGCCATCCAGAGCATAAAAAGCGTGAGCGATGCAATCAGGCCGGCTGCGGCGGGAATAGGAAAGCCTTTGAATTCCTTATCGGCATCGGCATGCTCTGCCGAGAGGCAATTGAAACGCGCCAATCGCAACGCACCGCAGGCGAGATAAACAAAAGCCACGACCCACCCCGCGCGCGGAAATTCCTGAAGCACGATGCGATAAACCAAAAGGGCCGGCGCGACGCCGAATGACACGATGTCGGACAATGAATCAAATTCGCGCCCAAACGGGCTCTCGTGGCCACCCAGGCGCGCCAGACGGCCATCAAGGAAGTCGAAAACAAAGGCGCCCAGGATGAACCAGATCGCGGTATGAAAAAGATCGGCCGCCGCATCCGGCTCCGAAACTTGAAGCAAAGCGCCCTGAAGAATCTTCAGCGTAGCGGCGAACCCGCAGAATAAATTCCCCGCCGTCATTAAGTTCGGCAACAGATAGATCTTCGGCGGAGTTGGTTCGCTCATTTTTTCCAAGTGAACAGGTCAGCTTTCTCCCGCATTCTTAGGAAGTCGCGCAATAATTGTCGATCCACCAACAACGTAGTCCCCAGCTTTTACCAACGGCTCCGACCCAAGCGGCAAATATACTTCCGTTCGGGAACCGAAGCGAATCATTCCAAAACGCTCGCCGGCTTGCAGTTCGTCTCCCACCTGTGACCAGCCGACGATGCGCCTGGCAATCGCTCCGGTAATCTGGCGCACCACAATGGTAACGCGCGGACTTTCAAAAGCCCACGTCAACGATTCGTTTTTCTCCGAGCAATCTGCGCTGCGGGCATCCAGGCAAAGACCTTTTCGATGTTGCCGGTAGATGACCCGCCCATCAATCGGAGCGCGGTTGGTATGCACATCAAAGACCGATAGAAAAATTCCGACGCGCAGTGTTTTTGTTTTCAAAACTTCGTTCTCGTCGATCTCGATGATCTCGGTGACCCTTCCATCCGCTGCGGCCACGATCACTCTCGGATCGTTAGGCACGATCCGGTCAGGGTCGCGAAAGAATGCGAGCGTGGCCAGGATGAGCAAAAGGAAAACCAGCGCCAGCCACGCCGAGATAAACCAACTCGCAATCATTGCGAGCATTAAAATTCCGAGAATCCAGCGGGCTTCGGCGAGTGTTTGAAAGCGCATTTTGGCCCCACATTTTGGATCTCAAAAGCGGATGGTCAAGCGCCCGAAAATTGCCCTGCTTCGCGGCTACCTCGATTCAGCGAGTTTGCCACCATATGGTGTATTTTTGGTCCCACTGGCCCTCAAGATATAGGGGAAATTAATTCGCCTAAACCAGGAGATTATTTGTTGTTTCGGGCCACTTTTTAGATATCGTCACCGAGCATAATGGGAGCAGCAGCTTTGGCCAAACAAGAAGACGAAAATCCTATCCCGAAAGCTCGTTCGCGTGACGACGTCGGGATTAACAAAAATCAAAAGTACGACGCCGCCCAGATCGACAAGCTCGAGGGTCTGGAAGCGGTCCGGAAACGCCCGGGCATGTACATCGGCGACCCCGATGAACGTGGTCTGCATCACCTGGTCTTCGAGGTTCTCGACAACTCGATTGACGAACATCTGGCCGGTCATTGCGACAAGATCGACGTAGAAGTCCATGTCGATGGCAGCGTTTCGGTTCGCGATAACGGCCGCGGCATTCCCGTCGATGTTCATCCGAAATGGAAGATGCCGGCGGTCGAACTGGTCCTCACCAACTTGCACGCGGGCGGAAAATTCGGTCAGGGCGCGTACAAATATTCCGGCGGATTGCACGGTGTCGGCGCGAAATGCACCAACGCACTCTCGGAATGGTTCAAAGTTGAAGTCTCGCGTGACGGCAAGGTCCATCACATGGCCTTCGCCAAGGGGAAAACCACCGACAAGCTCTCAGTCATTGGCGAACTCAAGAACAAGAAGACCACCGGAACACTCATCACGTTTCTCCCCGATCCCGAAATTTTCACGATCACGACCGAGTTTAAGTTCGAGCGCCTCACCACGCGGTTGCGCGAGCTGGCGTTCCTCAATCCCGGCCTTGTGATCACGCTGACCGACGAGCGCTGCGAGCCGCCCAGGAAAGAAACGTTTATCTACAAACAGGGCATCGAGGAATTCGTAAAGCAACTGGGCGAGAACAAACAGGTTCTCCATCCCAAGCCGGTCGTGATTTCGCGTCAGCGCGATGAAGTCTTTGTCGATGTGGTTCTGCAATACAACGACAGTTATAACGATCAGATCCTGCCTTTCGCGAATTCGATTCCGAATCCGGACGGCGGAACGCATCTGACTGGATTCCGCACCGCCCTGACCAAAGCGATC